>CAZBSH010000015.1:0-46563 GCA_964494645.1 uncultured Christensenella sp.
CATTGTCAATAGGCCGGTCGGACTGCGTGTAGGCAGCCATTCACACAACGAAAGGCTGTATAAAGCGTATTTCCGCATTTTACCGGATATCCTGACAGACAAAGGCATTGCCGTACTTTATACGCACGAAAAGAATTTGCTGGAAAGCATCGTCAAAAGCGCAGGGACATTCGAAGTGCTCAAGCGCGCGACGTTCGACGCGGGCGGACTTTATCCGGCGGTATATGTGCTAAAAAAGAAATAACGAAAAAACACGATATTGCACTATTTTCATTAAAATTGTATAATAAAGGAAGAATCGAAAGATTCTTCCTTTTTAAATAGCAAGAGTTGGGGGATAAAAACATGAAAGTTTCTTCTTGGGATTATGAAAATTTAAATCAATACGGCGCAATTCTAATACTGTTGTTGCTTCGTATGATATTCGGCGCTTTCACAGCCATACTCGGTGCATTGGCGTCCAATCGTATGCTTGCGCCCGGATATGGCGATCTGCCTGTGCTGCAAGGCGTAACTGCCGCAGTGCTGATCCTTTGTATCATTTTCTTTTTTATGCGTAACATCGGCTTCATCATCTCCTACGGCTTTGTGATCATACTAACAATTGCTATCAACGTACGCGTAAATCCCGGCTTGATCCCGGCTATTCTGATCGTCGAAGGATTGTTTATGACTTACCTGCTTGTCTCCAAACGCGTAAAAATCCTCTTTCGAACAACGGCCGTGGATATTGAGGAGCAGGACGGAAGTATCACACACTTCGCAGCAGGCGCGAAGACGCCCTCTGCCCAGTCTTCCGGCGCGCATACGCGTTCTTCCCAGACCGCCGATAGCAAGCCCGTTGTTCCCAAGCCATTGTCTGCGGACGATCCCCTTGCGCGCGCATCGCGCAAAGTGATCGACGCACAGATCGCAAAAGTTAACGCCCGCCGGCGTAAACAAAAATGAACGCAGCAAAAAAGGACAGGCGCTTGCCTGTCCTTTTATCATACCTTATTATTTGTTTTCGGGGTTTCCTTTGGTCATCTTGTTGTGCTGGTCGAAAAGACCGATGACACAGAAGAAAATACCAATCGCGCACAGGAAGCCTTGCGCAAAATCAATAAAGCTGTTTTGCATCGTAATGAATTGCCCCAAGATAATGTTGATGGCAATCGCTAAAATTCCTACAATCAGATACAGATTAGGACGTAACTTCATTTTTGTGCCGCCTTTTCCCAATTAGTATATTCATTATATCACCACAAATTTTTAGTTACAACCGACTTTTTTGACTTTTTATACAAATTTAACATTTATTTTCCAAATAACCCGCCGTAAATCCGCAAGATTCGATCATTTCCCGATCACTTTGGTAAGAAAAGCCCGCCGTTGTAAGCATGTCCCCGGTGATCGCGGCATTTGCACCCGCGCCCAACATCGCTCTTCCTGCGTTTTGCATACGTATCCGCCCTCCCGCAAGACGGATCGCCGCGTCAGGCAACAAGAAACGAAACACCGCCACCGTCGTCAATATCTCCTCCTCCGACAGGGACGGCGCATTTTGCAAAGGCGTTCCACGCAGCGGATTAAGAACGTTTATGGGGACAGAACGCACGCCCAAACGACGCAGTTCAAGCGCCATATCGACACGTTCCGCCATTCCCTCGCCCATGCCAATAATACCGCCGCTGCACACAACCAATCCGGCATTTTGAGCGCGGCTTATCGTTTCCAGCTTATCCTCATAAGAATGCGTCGTACAGATCCTTTCAAAAAAACCGCGCGATGTTTCTAAGTTGTTGTGATAACGCTCCACTCCCGCCTCTTTGAGTAACACAAATTCATCGTCCTCCAGCAAGCCATGCGAGGCACACAAGCGGAGTTTCGGACATGCCCTTTTGATCGCACGGTATACGCCGCACAGTGTTTCGATCTCCTCGCGCGTCAGCTTCTTGCCTGAGGTAACGAGGGAAAAACGTCCCACCCCCGCATCAGCACTCTTCAACGCCGCTGCGACGATTTCCCGCTCGCACAGCAGGTCATAGTAGGCGGTATCCGTTTCATAATGCGCGGACTGCGCGCAATACTTACAATCCTCCGGGCATCTGCCGCTTTTGGCGTTGATGATCGAACATAAATCAAACGCATCGCCGCACCGTTCCCGCCGTATTTTGTCCGCAGCGGCACACAGCTCGCTTGGCTTCTGCTGCGCAAGTAACAGCGCGTCTTCCCTGCCGAGTTCTTCTTTGCGCAATATCCTGCGCGTCATTTCCGCAATAACATTCATCAGGCCACGCCTTTTTTGAGCACAGGTATCAACCGCTTTGACAGCCATGAAGCAAGCAGGCAGCGCAAGATATCCGCAGGCAGTACCATAATGATACACGACCAAATTGCCGCCCATATACCAATGGGGGTCTCCAACACAAAGTTCATTATAAAGTAAAAGTAGGTCACACCGACCAAGTAAACGGGGACCATTGCGATCATGCCTGTCAAAAACAAGCTGCCAACCGTAAGCTTGCTCAGCTTTTGCGCGCGCCATCCTGCTACAAACGCGCAAATCACAAACCCGATCAAAAAACCGAACGTCGGCTTTAGCACGTACATCACACCTCCGCCTTCTGTGAAAATGGGCAGACCGACAAGCCCGAGCACAATATACACCAACATTGAAATACTGCCATATTTCGGTCCTAACAAGAAACCTGCCAGCAATACAAAAAATCCTTGAAACGTGATGGGTACATACGGAATCGGGATGCGGATGAACGCGCCGATTGCGATAAGTGCCGCAAAAAGCGCACACAAAATGATATCTCTTGTTGTTTTCTTTTTTGGTATTGTTTCCATTCGCTTTTTTCCTCCATTTTGAATACAAAACCCAGTATAGCATAGTATTTTTTGATTGTAAACCAATTATTTTAATTTGGTATACAATCAAATTGCGCAGTAACAATCTCAAACTTCCAACTAACGTTTACATTTTGCAAAAACATGATATACTGGGAATATATCCGAGGAACATACGATGAAAGTAAGCGAACTCACAAAATTTCTTTTAAAAAACGGCATCACGATAAAGCGCGAGGGCGGCAGGCACGATCTTTATTATAGCCCGTTGACACGCAATACGTTTCCTGTATCTCGACACCGCACCGAAGAGCTGCCCGCGGGTACTCTTGCGGCGATCTTAAAGCAGGCAGGTTTAAAACAGGAGGTGTTTTGATGGCGATCTATCAATATCCGGCGATATTAAAACAAGAACCGGATGGATTTTATTCCGTCTGTTTCCCAGACATTGAGAGCTGTGTTTCCTGCGGCGAAACGCTTGAACACGCGCTTGAAATGGCTGAAGACGCGCTCAGCCTTATTTTATATGATATGGAGCAGGAAAACTTGCCCCTCCCCGCGCCATCGCAAAACGTCCCTTGCGATGATACGTGTATGCGCATCGTACCCATCCGCGTGAATACGGACGAATACGCAAAAACGTATTGCCGCTGCATGAATGCGCATAACCACAGCAAGTAAAAGGAAGAAGCTTCCCTTTTTTTATGCTATTCGCCTTGACGTACATCCCTTTCGCTGATGTGCTGTATGCCGTCATAGACCATATTCAGCAGCTCCGTCAATATTTTCCACTGCGATTCGCCTGAATCGAGATAATAATAATTCCGTGTCCCTTCTCTGCGCATATTGACGATGCCAGCATTCTTTAATATTTGCAGGTGATGGGATACGGACGGACGGGTCATGTGTGTTTTTTTCGCGATCTCACCCACGCGTATTCCATTAAAATCACTTTCCAAAAGCGCAAGTAAAATCAACTGCCTTGTTTCGTCGCCGAGCGCGACGAGTGCCTTTTGGCATGTCTTGAATCTGCACGCAATTTCCTCCATATAATTTTGGCATGGCTGCTGCATTTTTTCTCCCGCCTTCTATATCATACGAACATTTGCTGTTTCACGCTGTGCCGTACGGTAATAATGGACATTCGGATAACCAAGTACCAGCGTCGTCACCACTTTTTCGCCGCGTTTCAAGCCGAGCATCTTTCGCAGCTTGCCTGAAACCTTTGCCGCTAAACTAAAAAGACCGCTGTATAATACGCCCAATCCGTTCGCTTGTGCAATCAATGCCATATTGGAGGCGGCGAGTGAAGCATTTATCGTATTCCTTGACACGATCGCAATCGCTATCGGCGCTTTTTTAAAGAAAAAATCATCATCTATGCTGATCCCCTTTGCCTCCTTGCTGAACAGAGACGCAACGGGGAGCAAGCGGCGAAAAAGTTTGACCGCAATCTGTTCCGCCTTGTTCTTTTCAGCTTTTAATATAATATAGGATACATCCTGGGCATTGACAGCGCTTGGCGTAAACCGCCCTGCTTCGATGATTTGACGAACCACTTCGTCAGAAATATCCTGCTGCTTAAAGTTGCGGATACTCCTTCGTGTTTTGATGGACAACAGAAGCTCTTGCGGCGAAAGAACCGCTTGTTCTACAAACGCTTCGGGCAATTCATCGAACCCTGTTATCGTCACCGCCGCTTGCGGACATATCGCCACGCAATGCCCGCACACAAGGCACTCCTGCTTTTTGATATTCGCTTTTTGTCCTGCAATGGCAATATTCCCAGCCGGACAATCCTGTTTACACTGTCCGCATCCGGTACACTTTTTTGTATCTATAAGAATCTTATGTTGTTTCATCGTCTGTTTCCCGCCTTTGGTTCATTGGTTTAAACCATTATACCAATAAATCGCCAGCATAAACCAATGGTAAAGCAAACCGTTACCATTGATTTTCTCATTTTTTCATTTCCGCGCGGATTGATTCCCACATATCCTCCGCCAAATTGGTGTACACCCGCTTGCCCTCTTTGGAAGATTTTGCCTGAAAGAGCCACCGAGAAAGCGATTCCCTCTCCCCTGTACGATAAAGCATTCCGGCAATTTCCAGAGATACGACCTGCTCTTGTAATTTATTTAGCCCACCGGATACGAACATATCTTCGCCGGCATCCGCTGATTTTGCCGCTGCGTATTTTTCCATCTCCACATCACCGGCATCTTCATAAAGCCAGCTTAAATTCGCCCACCAGCGCCGCTCCAACTGCTTTTGGCGGGACGCGAACGCCTGTGCGCAAAGAAGCGCCAGATAATGTGACGCAAAGACAAAATCAAGATCTCGTTCCGCTTCAAAATCCAGCGTCAATTCTTCTTTTGCCGCCAAAAGTCCCTCTTGTATCTTCGCTTTTATAAAATGCACCGGCTCCAAAAAATATTCTGCGGATACACTGAAATAACAATGTGGGCATGTGACCACGTCGTACCACGACGCGTCAAAATCCTTGTAATACTTCCGTAAATCGTAACGGGTAGGCGCGGACGGGATAAGCTTCGATTGAAAAACCTTCCATCCTTTAAATGTTTGCGCACAATTCGGGCATTTATATTCCTTCTCAAACAAGTATTGTTTATACGCCGGTTTTGTGATGCCCGGATGACTCTTGTGTCCCTGCGCGAACAAGGTCGCATGCTGCGGCACGCCCGTGGGCGCTGCCTCTGTCACCGTCTGCACAACAGTCTCTTGCCTCTGTGACTGCATTGCTGCTTCATCTGCGCTTTTTTCCTCTTTTATCATTCGGTTCTCAAACACTTTGCGCATCTGCTCCGCCGCCGAGGACGGCGCCGCAGCAGCATCGCGCGGCGCATATGCGTCGCGCAGCAGCGCCAGTAATATATTGGGATGCTTTCGCGCAAACTCTTCGAACGAATCGGGTGCAATCGCAAATACGACGCATGCCTCCTCCGCGCGGAAGGTTTGTTCTTTGTTCCCATTAAAAAACCTCTGTTCTCCAAACAGCATTCCCGCTCCAAAGCTTTGTATTTTCCGACCGGACGCGTCATAGGCGCCCACCTTTCCAAATACAATGATATACATCTTTTGCTCAGACGGATCAGCCGGAATGGGCTGTTCCGCCAAATATTTTTCCTGATACGCGCTATCGCGCAGCAACACCAGATCGACCATATCGGCTACCTCCTGTTATTTCGTTTTTGGCTGCAAATAATGCTCGGGCGTTGCATTATCAAAAATACGCTTCAAATACTGCCCTGTATAACTCTTTTCGTTTGCCGCGACCTCTTTTGGCGTACCTTTGGCAATCACCGTACCACCCTTATCACCGCCGTCCGGTCCCATATCCACAATGTAATCCGCGCTCTTGATCACATCCAGATTATGCTCGATCACCACCACCGTGTTGCCCTTATCGGCAAGGCGGTTTAATACCTTCACCAGCTTTTTCACATCGTCCATATGCAGACCCGTCGTCGGCTCGTCCAAAATAAACAAAGTGTTGCCCGTCTGCTTTTTAGAAAGATGTGTCGCCAGCTTGACGCGCTGCGCCTCGCCGCCCGAAAGTGTCGTCGACGGCTGTCCCAGCTTGATGTACGAAAGCCCCACATCCATCAACACTTTCAGCTTGCTTGCGATGCGCGGAATGTTTTCAAAAAACTTGTATGCCTCCTCCACCGTCATATCCAGCACTTCAAAAATATTTTTGCCTTTGTAGCGCACTTCCAGCGTCTCGCGGTTATAGCGCTGACCTTTGCACACCTCGCACTGTACATATACGTCCGGCAAAAAGTGCATCTCGATTTTGATGATGCCGTCGCCGCGGCACGCCTCGCACCTGCCGCCTTTGACATTGAAAGAAAACCGTCCTTTTTGATAGCCGCGCGCTTTCGCGTCTTGCGTCATCGCAAAAATATCGCGGATCATGTCGAACATGCCCGTGTACGTCGCCGGATTGGAACGCGGTGTGCGCCCGATGGGGCTTTGATCAATGTCTACGACCTTATCCACATATTCCAGCCCCTCGATAGCTTCGTGCTTGCCCGGTCTATCCTTGGAATGATAAAACCGCTGCATGGACGCCTTTTTTAAAATATGGTTAACCAGCGTACTTTTGCCGCTGCCCGAAACGCCCGTGACCGCCGTAATGACCCCTGTTGGGAAAGCAACGTCAATGTTACGCAAATTGTTTTCCTGCGCGCCTTTCACGGTGATCCACTGCTTGGCTTTTCGCAACTTGGCGGGAATGCGAATAAGCTTTGCGCCGGACAAATATTGTCCGGTGATGCTCTTCTTGTTTGCCATGATCTGCTTGGGCGTACCTTCTGCGATCACCTTTCCGCCGTGCGCACCCGCACCCGGTCCGATGTCCACGATATGATCCGCGCTTAACATCGTCTCTTCGTCGTGCTCCACAACGATAAGCGTGTTTCCCAGATCCCTAAGCCCTTTCAGCGTTTTTAAGAGCTTGTCGTTATCCTTCTGGTGCAGCCCGATGCTCGGCTCGTCTAAAATATACAGAACACCCATCAGTCCGCTGCCGATCTGTGTTGCCAGACGGATGCGCTGTGCCTCGCCGCCCGAAAGCGTACCCGCCGCGCGCGAAAGCGTCAGATAGTCAAGACCCACATTGATCAGAAAGTCAAAGCGTGCGTTCAATTCCTTCATCACGCGTTCCGCGATCGCTTTTTGCTTGTGGTCGAGCTTGACCGTATTCACGTATTCACGTGCCGCGCGAATAGACATGTCCGAAAGCTCCGCGATATTTTTGTCACCGATGCGCACCGCAAGCGTTTCGGGCTTATACCGCTGCCCTTTGCACACAGGACACGGCGTCTCCACCATATATCCTTCGATCTCCCCCTTCATATATTCGGAGGTCGTCTCCTGATAGCGCCGCTCCAGATTCGGAACGATCCCCTCGAACGCGGCGTTATAATATCCCGCGCCGCCCATACCTTCATATTCCACGCGCAGCTTTTCGCCGCCTGTTCCGTATAACAGAGCGTGCTGCACTTCATCAGGCAGCTCCTGATACGGCGTGTCCATATCGAAATGATAGCGCTTTATCATCGCGTCCAAATAATTTTTAGCGATGGTCCCCACAGCGCCAAAGTTCCAGCCCGATACCTTGACCGCCCCCTCGCGCAGCGTCTTTGTCTTGTCCGGCACAACAAGATCGGGGTCGATCTTTAAGAGCATACCCAGTCCCGTACATTCGGGGCATGCGCCAAACGGACTATTGAAGGAAAACATTCGCGGCGTCAGCTCTTCAATGCTTACCCCGCAATCCGCGCACGCAAAATTCTCGTTCATCAGCTTTTCCTCGCCGCTGTCCATGTCGCGAACGATCACCAGCCCGCCTGTCATGCGCAGCGCTGTCTCTATGGAATCCGTCACACGTTTTGCGCTTTCCGGCTTGATGATAACGCGATCAATAACCGCAGCGATCGTATGTTTTTTCTGCTTTTCCAGCTTGATCTCTTCCTCCAGCTCCCGCGTGTCCCCGTCAATCACGGCGCGCGTGAAGCCTTCCTTCAGCAAGTCCTCCAGCACCTTTTTATGCTCGCCTTTTTTGGCACGGATCACAGGCGCTAATACCATCAGCTTCGTGCCTTCCGGGTGTTTCATGACCTGATCAACCATCTGGTCTACCGTCTGACGCGATATCTTTTTGCCGCACTTCGTACAATACACCTCTCCCGCCCGCGCATACAAAAGGCGCAGGTAGTCATGTATTTCTGTCACAGTACCCACGGTAGAGCGCGGGTTTCTGGCCGTTGTTTTCTGGTCGATGGAAATCGCGGGCGAAAGTCCCTCGATCAAATCCACGTCCGGTTTTTCCATCTGTCCCAAAAACTGCCGCGCATAAGACGAAAGCGATTCCACATACCGCCGCTGTCCCTCGGCGTAAATCGTATCGAACGCCAGCGATGATTTTCCACTGCCCGAAAGACCGGTGATCACGATGAATTTATCACGCGGCAACGTGATATCGATATTCTTTAGGTTGTGCTCGCGCGCACCCTTGATGTGTAAGTAGTCCATAGCTTCTCCTTCTGTCTATTCTAAATTTCTTTTCCTATCATAAATCGTTGCGCAGCGCAGTTGGTGTCTAAAGTGTAGCGCAAATACTTGCTGCCGCCGCAGTACAACTGCCGCACGGCGGACACGCTTACTTTTTCAGCTCTTCGATCATGTCCCTAAGCTTGGCGGCTACCTCAAATTCAAGCTCAGCGGCTGCCTGCTTCATCTGCTGCGTCAAAATGTCGATACGCATATTGCGCTCATCCTTGGAAAGCTTCTCGATCACGTCGTCCTCCGCCTTCTGCGAGATAGCGAGCGCCTCGCTTACATCCTTTGTGATCGTTGTCGGCGTGATGCCGTGCTTTTCATTGTATTCCTTTTGTTTGCTCCGGCGGCGTTCCGTTTCGCTGACCGCCGCGTTGATGGAACGCGTCATCTTGTCCGCATACAATATCACCCGCCCCTGCGCGTTACGAGCGGCGCGCCCGATGGTCTGGATGAGCGACGTTTCGTTGCGCAAAAAGCCTTCCTTATCTGCGTCAAGGATCGCAACCAGCTCTACCTCAGGGATATCCAGCCCCTCGCGCAGCAAGTTGATTCCCACCAGCACATCGAATTCTCCAAGACGCAGACCGCGAATAATATCGATACGCTCCAAGGTATCAATATCCGAATGCATGTATTTTACGCGAATACCCATTTCCGTATAATATTCCGTCAAACGCTCCGCGAGACGCTTGGTCAGTGTCGTCACAAGCACGCGCTTTCCTCTTGCCGCGATCTCGCCGATCTCACCCAACAAATCGTCTAGCTGACCCTCTGTTTTTCGAATGTCGATCACCGGCTCTAACAAACCTGTCGGACGCACGACCTGTTCCACCACCTCGCCGTCTGCAAGGTCTCGTTCGTATTCCGCCGGCGTTGCCGAAACATATACCGCCTGATTGACACGCGCATTAAACTCATTAAATTGCAGAGGTCTGTTATCGAAGGCTGACGGCAGCCGAAAACCGTAATCCACCAACATTTGCTTGCGGGCGCGATCTCCGTTATACATGCCGCGCACCTGCGGCAGCGTCATATGAGATTCGTCCACAAACAACAGGTAGTCGTCGGGAAAATAGTCCATCAACGTATACGGCGGCTCTCCCGGTTTCCTTCCGTCAAAATAACGCGAATAATTCTCGATTCCCGAACAATATCCGAGCTCCTTTAACATTTCCATATCGTACATCGTGCGCTGTTGGATACGCTCAGCCTCGAGCAGCTTTCCCTGTTCCTTGAACATATCAATTTGCGCAAGCATATCCCTTTTGATGTCCGGCAGATGCGCAAGCACCTTATCGTGCTCCATCGCATAGTGCGACGCGGGGAAAATAATGACGTATTTTTCCTTGGTAAGCTTTCTGCCTGACAACGCTTCTATCTCAAAGATCTGCTCGATCGTATCGCCGAAATATTCTATGCGCACAGCACGCTCGCTCGTCCCCATGGGATATATGTCTACGATCTCTCCGCGCACACGGAATGTACCGCGCGACATATCAATATCGTTGCGTGTATAATTGATGGATACAAGCTTTTCCATCAGCGCCTCGCGCGGATATTCCATCCCCTCGCGCAGAGCTAACGCAAGATTACCGTAATCCTCCGGTGCACCGATGGAATAGATACAAGACACACTCGCGATCACGATCACATCCTTACGCTCGAGAAGCGCGGATGTCGCCGAATGGCGCATTTTATCAATTTCGTCGTTGACGCTTGAGTCTTTTTCAATATACAGGTCCCGCCCGGGCACATATGCCTCGGGTTGATAATAATCATAATACGATACAAAAAATTCTACCGCGTTGTTTGGGAAAAACTCTTTGAACTCACTGCAAAGCTGTGCAGCCAGCGTTTTGTTGTGCGCTAAAATCAGCGCCGGACGCTGTGTACGCGCGATGACATTTGCCATCGTGAACGTTTTGCCGCTGCCTGTAACGCCCAAAAGCACCTGCGCGCGTTTTCCCTCTTCTACCCCCTGTACCAGCTCGTCGATCGCCTTTGGCTGGTCCCCGGCGGGTGCATATCTGGAATGCAATTCAAATTTGTTCATACTACCTCGCTTATCTTCGTTCCCCTTGTTTCAACCTAAAAAAACAGTATCTTATATTATACCATATTTTTAAGCAAAAATGATGAAATCAGAATACTTCTCTATTAAGAAAAATAAATAAAACAGCCGCGGGCTGTTTGCCTGTGTTACAATGATTTCAATCAAAACAAATGACGGAGGCTTTTTATGATCAAGCATATCGTATGTTTTAAATTAAAAAATCCATCGAAGGAAAACTGTGAGCAGGCGAAAGCCGTTTTACTCTCTATGGATGGTAAGGTCGCACTGCTGCGCGGCATCGAGGTCGGCATAGATTTTCTGCATTCCGATCGTTCGTACGATCTGATATTAGAAGTGCTTTTGGATGACGAGGTCGCACTTGACGCGTACCAACAACACCCCTACCATGTGGACGTAGTCAAAAAGCATATGCACAGCATACGCGAAACGAGCGTTGCCGTGGACTATTATCTGGATTAACGAAAAAAGACCAACCGCTTGGGTGGTCTTTTTTCGTTATTATGCATACAGAATATGTTACGCTTTTATTTTACCGTCACACTTACAGCTTCCCTGAGCTTTTGGCAAAGCATTTCGCATGCCTGCGCGCTGTTTTGCATTATCAGCTTTTCCCCCACGATATATGAAGCAGCATCCTGCCATTCCCGCACGCTGTACGCATCCGCATCAATACCCTTAAGTGCGTCCGCCACCTGATTATAATACGCGGGATTCCTCAATTCCGATAAATAGGCGCAATCCGCTTGCCTTGCAAGCAAATCAAGCAAATCCTCTGTTTTCTTACTGTCCATGTCTCCTCCGGCCAATCGCTAATCCCGCATATTTCATACATTACCGCCCTGATCAAAAAAGTAGACTTTTTTATCCAGAGCATACTTTGCGGTTTATTATAAAAAAAAGGTCAAATTTTATCATTTTAATGCTAAAAACAGTATAAATCAAATGGATAAAAAAGTCTACCTTTTAACGCATATTTATTAAAAAGTATAAACGATAAGCTAATTTTGCATGCCGTTTCCTTTGCCCGCAAAGCACTTTTCGCGTTGCGTCACGCACAAACCATCTCTGTTTAAAAACAATCATCCATATGAATCTAAATTATATTTTTCAGCAGGAATAAGCCTTTTAATACTTGACTTTACCAGTAATGTATTAAATAATAATTAGTATACAATGGTTACTGCTGATGCACAGCTGATTTGGAGGTATTATTTTGTTAGATCAAAAAAGAAAGATCGGGGCGCGAGAACAACACCGCTATGCGAGGTCATGTTTTCAGCGCTTTTTCTATGTATTTTTATGTGCCGTGCTGGTATTTTGCAACGCCGCCTTTGCGTTTGCGCAGGAAGCCCCGCCGGAAACTGCGACCGGCGCATCGCTTTTTGTCCCTGCCGCAGTCGCCAACGACTGGACGAGCAGACCCGACATCCTCAATCCTTCCCTGACCGGCCTGCAATACAAAGACGGCGGACAATGGAAGGATCTTACAAAAAGCGGAAACTCTTATAGCTTTCCTCCTACCGTTTCTGTAGAATCACTCACCGAACTAAATATCGGCTTTCAGTTCGATGTCAATAATGCTTCAGGCGTAGACGTGGTACAGCCCGGCGATACATTTACGCTTTCGTTGCCTACAGCTCTGCCCATATCTTCGGGCCTCACCTCGGGAGACTGTCATTCGGGCGGAAATGTTGTCGCAAATTTTATTGTGGATCATACATCCAACCAGATCACTTTTACATTTACTTCAGGCATTGATGGCTGGGATGCCTTTGGCGGCGGCTGTGCATTTGCCTTGAATATCGATCATAACGCGTTGAACGCTTCCGGACCGACAACCGTAGACATTGATCTGCTTGGCACGGGCACGCCCGACGCAAGTATCACCTTCCCCGGTCGCTCTGTTCCAAACGGTGTATCCAAAAGCGGAACGTATGATCCGGCGACCGGATGCATTACATGGGAGATCGTTGTCGGCACGGGTACAAAAGGCGTGGAGCTCGACGGATACACGCTCACAGATACCTTGCCCACGGATCTCACACTCGTTTCCGCAGATATCATACAGGGCGGTACCCCCGTCCCTATTCCTGATTTTGCGGGCAATGGTTATACCTTTGCCGCCGGTGACAAGACCCCGCAGACGCTGGTAGTTGTAACGCAGGCGGACGAAGACGCCGTTTCCGCCAACACGGGGATGAACATTACCAATGACGCGATCCTCTCGCATGGCGCAGACACAGAGCCTTCGCCCGGCGCGTGGAAGGGCAGCGACACCGTGAGTATTCCGGCTACGGGTCTACAAAAATCCGGAACACAGGTCGACGCAAACATGATCCGCTGGGAAATCAAATTGAACACCGGCGATCCTGCGGGAACGCTGCTTGACGCAGTTGTGACAGACCGGCTTTCGCCTGACCTCACACTTGTCGCGAACAGCGTCAAGCTAAACAACAAAAACATTTCCGACTTTGCGGCACAGGGTGCAAGCGTTTCGTGCGACGCGGGCAACCTTCTTACCATAAATATGCCGACGACCATCACCGGTTCTTATACGATCCGCTTTGATACAACAGTCGCAAACGGTTCGCTTACCGGCGCCGATCCCCAAGTGCAAAATCAAGCAAAAATGCAATGGAAGCTTCCGTTCGGCAACGGCAAGATCGTGAATGTTGCCTCGCCGCAAATCGAAGCAGGGTTCAATTCCGTTTTTCTGAATAAAAGCTCCCCGTCCTTTGACCATGAAAAAGGCTATATCACATGGAGGATCGACCCGACCGTGCGCTTAAATTCTTATAATCTTGCAAAAATCACAGATAGCATCCGGCTCGATCAGGAATTTGTGCCGAACAGTGTGGTGGTAAAATATCAAAACATTCCTATGAGCGATACTGCTGTCGCGGCAATCTTTTCTATTGACGCATCACAGCGCGACATGACGTTTGTGTTTTCCTCCAACGCCGCAGCCCCAAACTATGCCGCTGATCTGGACCAAGTCGTGATCGAATATCAAACAAAGGCGCTTCCTTATTTCACGCAAAACCGTGTATCACACAAATACGAAAACAGTGCGCACCTTGACGTTGACAGCGCTTCGTATACAGCGGACGGCAGCGCTTCGCGCGACATCACCAATGATATGCTAAAAAAGGACGCGGCATACGCGTTCAACGAAGCGGAAAACGAAGGATATATGAAGTATACCGTTACTATCAACGCCTCCAAGACAGCGCTTACAGATGCGTTGATCAGCGATGACATCGGCGCGCTCGTCACAAAGGTCACGAATCTTACGGGCGGCGCAATCAGCGGGTTGCCGGAACCGGACTGGTTTTTGGATCTCGAAAAATCTTATCTCGACGATCCTTCGCGTACCCTTTCTTCGCTGATCGCAGGAAACGACGGTACTTACCAAAACAAACTGCTCCTTGTTTTTCTTGGCGATACAAGCGACACACATACGTTGTACTTGTACCTTCGCTTGGCGAATAAGGACGATTTCCTTATGCAGGGTGTAAAAATTTCTGCGCAAAACAATGTTTCCATAACGGCAAACGAACTGCCGAGCGGCAGCGCGGCGTTTTCTGTTTCTTCACCCGTTACAGCGGAAAATACCATTGAAAATAAGCTGTCGGTCAAAACATCCTCGCCGTGCGCCATCACAGATGCAGGTTCCTATATCGAATGGAGCGTACACATCAATCCCAACGGCGCAACCCTCAAATCGCCTGTAATAATGGATACTTTGCCGACAGGTTTGGAATTTGACAGCAGCTCCATCAAGCTTTATCGCAGTACGCACAATGCAAACGGACGCATCGGCGCCGCAGGAGATTTGGTAAACACCGCTCTTTATCAGACCAGCATCAAAAACAACAAATTAAGCGTCACGTTGCCCAAAGACAACGATTCCTATACCCTGACCTACCGCACATACGTCGTCGGCGAAATTATGGGTGGAAACGCCAAAAATGATATCACCTTGTATGACGACAACGCTGCGCTCGACACATCGGTCGCCTCGCAAAGCGTAAGCAACAGCGCATGGGGCTATCTGTCGCGTACCACAGCATGCGTCATCGAAAAAACAGACGCCGATGCACTCACCGCGACATGCGTCCCCGGTGCGCAATACGGTGTTTTTACCACACCGGACGCATCCGGTATGCCCTTCAAAACAGGAATCACCGACGCGGATGGAAAAATCGTATTCCGCGGTCTTACGTTTGGCGCGCAATATTATATAAAAGAAATGAGCGCACCTACGGGTTACGCGCTCGATCCGGTGATCTATCCTTACCAATCCACCGTTCCCGCGAGCAGGCTGGCGGATATTGCGCCGCTTGCCATGGCGGAAAAGCGCGCTTCTGCAAGCCTTGTAATACAAAAAACCGACGCGCTGACACCTGATCTCTTCCTGCAGGGCGTACTATTCACGCTCGCGCGTACCTTTGACGGCGCAAAACCCGACGGCGTACCGGTGCAGCTTGCACTGAACAGCGGCACATATGAATATCAGGGCACAGACGCGACGCTCGAGCCTACCCAAGTCGAAACGGCGCGCGACGGAAACATTGCGTTTGCCTCCTTGCCGCGCGACACATATATCTTGACTGAAACACAGCCACTTGAAGGATATCTCGCACCTGACGATCCACATGCTATCTTTGAAATTCTTGCAGACGGATCCGTGGTTTTTGATACGGCCACCGGTATTTCCGCAACCGGCGTGATCAGCAATACGCCAAAGGATCCTCCGACAACGTCCAGCCCCGCTCCGACGCCCTCGTCCGATCCCACACCGTCTGTGGACATCAGTCCCGCCCCGTCATCCACAAATACTTCGGGCGGCGCGACAAGCGATATGCAAAGCGGTCCAAACGATCCTGACGCGCAAGCGTCGGGGATTGCCAAAACAGGCGATGCCCACATCGATCCTTTGATATGGCTACTCGTCGCGGTCAGCGCAGCGGCATGCGTCATTATTGTGCTTGTGGTACTCAAAAAGAAACAACAATAATCGAAACAAAAAGGCTATTGTTCTGCCTATTGCTCGATCCATACAGCACACAATTGAAAAAGGCAGAAGCGCTGTCATTGTCAACAGCGTTTCTGCCTTTCGTATCTCTTCAGGACATCATTCGATGGATTTCATAGACTCCACCATATCAATCTTTTTGAGCTTAAAATGCAATACGAAGTTCACCACAAACGCAAACGCCAGCGTGAGCGCGCCCGCATATAAGAATGCTGTCCACGGTATCTCCGGCGCAAACATGACGATATCCACCTCTGCCGTACTGACGACAAACCGCTCCAAAAACACACCCAGCACCAGCCCAACAAACATACCGATCACCGCCGATATCGTGTTTTCGCGATAAATATACGCGGATACTTCCTTGTCATAAAAACCAAGCACCTTGATGGTCGCCAGCTCTCTCATACGCTCCGTCACATTGATGTTGACCAGATTGTACATCACAATAAATGCCAACAGTCCTGCCGAAACGATGATCACCAGCATAATACTGCCCATGCTGTCCACCATATCCGCAAACTGCTCCGTTGTGTCGCTCGCGTACGAAAGCCCCTGCACATGATCGTACGACAACAGCGTTTCGGACAGCGCAGAGAGATCCGTCCCCTCTTCCATGTCCATCGCAAACATATTATTGAGCGGCTTGCTGCCAAACAACTGCGCGTAATAATCCGGCGTCATATAGACATAGTTCATCGCATAATTTTCCGTAATCCCCGCGACCTGTGCCTGTGCCTCATTGCCGTCCGCATCCTTGATGTCAAACCGATCTCCCACCTTCAGCTTTAAAAGCTTGGACAGCTTTTCGTTGATGATCGCGCCGTCATTATTCAGTGTAAGCGGCTGCTTATCTTCACGCGTACGCAAGTTGATGTAGTTGCCGATCTCGTCCGGTACATCGGGCACGAACGCTGTCGCGCTGATTTTCTTGCCCGCCGCATCCATAACGTCTATTCCTTTATAGTAGAGCAGCATTTCATTTCGCACGCCCGGCGTATTTGCCACCTCTTGCTTTATCGTGATCAGGTCTTCACTCGTCGTTTCGTCGTCAAACGACCCAAGCGCGTCATACACGGAAATTTCGTTAAACTGTTTTTCCACGATCGCGCCGATGGAATATTGCAGTCCAAACCCCGTAAGCATGAGCGCCGTACATCCGGCAATACCGATCACTGTCATCAGCACACGGTTTTTGTAACGGAAAATATTGCGAATCGTTACCTTTTGCGTAAAATTGAGCTTGCTCCACAGCCATGTCCACTTTTCAAGCAGTACGCGTTTACCGCTCGGCGGCGCTTTAGGCCGCATCAGCTGCGCGGGCTGTTCTCGCAGTTCCTTATAACTTGCCGCCCACGCGGAAAATCCTGTTACCGCAATAGAAACGATGGTACACCAGAACGCGTAATCCCAATGGAAAGGTGTAAGCCCCTCCGGCATAAAGTAGCGCATGTGATATGCGTCGATCACTACCTTTGGAAAAACGGTAAAGCCGATCATAAGCCCCAACACACTGCCAATCACGCTGGCGGCGATGGCGTACCACAAATACTTAGACATGATCGCGCGTCCCGAATAGCCGAGCGCCTTTAACGTCCCCACCTGTGTACGCTGTTCTTCTACCATGCGCGTCATTGTGGTAAAGCATACAAGTGCCGCGACAAGGATAAAGAACATTGGGAATACCGCCGCGATTGCGTCTACCTTTTCCGCGTCGTCCTGATAGCTGGAATATCCCGGATTATTGTCCCTGTCCCAAACATACCACACCGGCTTTTTCACGTCCGCTAATTTTTGCTCCGCATCCGCAAGCTCTGCCTGCGCATCCGCAATTTTCTGATCCGACTCCGCCTTGCCCTTTTCATATTCTTTTTTTGCGTCGTCTAATTCTTTTTGCCCGTCTTCTAACTTTTGTTCCGCATCTGCAAGTTGCCGCGCGCCCGACGCTTTTTGACGGTCAAGCTCTGCCTGTCCGCTTTTTATTTGCGCTGCTGCACCATCAAGCTGCGCGCGCGATTCATCCAGCGTGTTCTTTACAGTGTCAAGCTGCGCCTTGGTATCGTCCAGTTGCTTTTGCGTCGCATCAAGCGCTTCCTGCGCCTGCTTAATGCCCACCTCTACCTGCTGCAAAGCGCCTTCCAGCCCCGGTATTCCCGCGGCGATCTGCGCCCGCAGTCCGTCTGCCTGCTGCTTTAGCAACTCGATCTGCTGCAACGCCGCCGGCTTTTGGGCGTTAAACTGCGCAAGACCGCCCTGATATTGCGCAAACCCGTCCTGATACCGCGCCAGTCCATCCTGATATTGCGCTTCCCCGTCCGCCGCCTGTGTGCGTGCGTCGTTTAACTTTGCTTGCGCGGCGGCAATCTGCGTATCATATTCGCGCTTCTTCTGATCAAGCGTAGCCCGCCCGTCATCCAATTCCTTTTGCGCGTCGTCGATTTTTTGCTGTGCGTCCGCAAGCTCTGTTTGCTGCGTCCGTCTGCCGTCTTCCAGCTCTTGTTTGCCATCCGCGATTTTTTCCTGCGCTTCGCTGATGATTTCATCATAACGCGCTGTCTCTCGCTGCGCGGCGACCTGCTCAAATGCTGTAACAGCACCCGCGACCTCGTCTTTATACGGCTGCTCGAACGGACTTATCCCCGCCGTACCAGCCATCGTCAGATATACATCCGTATACACGTCCAGCACAAAATCCTGCGCGGGAACCATGATATAACAATCGATCACCCCGTCGCCGATCTGCGCTTTTCCCCTGTCAAACGAAATAAAAGAAGACGATTCCACAATCCCCACGATGGTAAATTCGTCCGTAACCAACGTATCTAAAATATCGTCATCTTCCTTGCCCGCAAGCAACTTGACCGTACCGCCGATCTCAAAGTTTTCCGGCGAATTGATGGTCTTTTCCACCACGCACTCGCCCGTTTTTTCAGGTAACCGCCCCTCTTTTAGCACAGGTCTGTTGAGCTCGTTTTCGTCCTCGCCGCTTGATGAAGTTTTGATGGACATCACCGTTGTGATAGTATCTGCGCGGTCTCCCGAATCTACAAATGCGTCTACCGAATAAGCGGGCATCATATCCTTGACGCCCGAAACCCCTTTGATCGCGTTGATATCGTTTTCATTGAATCCATAAGTGGAAACAAGATGTATATCACTTAACGCAGTTTGCTCGTAGTACTGCTCCATCGTGATCTTCATATCCGGACAACTTGCCTTGACGCCGGCAAAAAATCCCACACCCAAAGCAACGATCCCTAAAATCGAAAAGAAACGGGTGCGGCTTTTCCACATTTCGCGCAGCGCTTCTTTGACAAGCATATGTCGTTTCATCTTCTTACCACTCAATCTCTTCGACCGGTGTCGGATGATCGTTTAACAAAATCTCCTTCACCTTGCTGTTTTTCATGCGGATGACACGATCAGCCATGGGCATGATCGCCTGATTGTGCGTCACAACAACGACTGTCATATTCTTTTCGCGGCATGTATCCTGCAAAAGCTTTAAGATCGTTTTGCCCGTCTCTGAATCAAGCGCGCCCGTGGGTTCGTCACACAACAAAAGTTTGGGATTTTTGGCAAGCGCGCGCGCGATGGAAACGCGCTGCTGTTCTCCGCCGGAAAGCTGCGCCGGAAAATTATCCAGCCTGTGTTCCAGCCCAACCTCGCACAGCACCTCTTGCGCATCGCGCGGATTGGGGCATATCTGCGTCGCAAGCTCCACATTTTCCTTGGCAGTCAAATTTTGTACCAGATTATAAAACTGAAACACAAAGCCGATATCATATCGTCGGTATTCTGTCAACTGCCGCGCATTGTACTTGCTGACCTCATTGCCGTCCACAAGAAGCAGCCCCTCATCACACGTATCCATGCCGCCTAAAATATTGAGCATCGTCGTCTTACCCGCGCCTGAGGAGCCGACAATCACACAGAATTCGCCTTTTTCTATCGTAAAATCAACCCCGTCGGAAGCGGTGATCGTTACCTCTCCCATGCAATATCTTTTATAAATATCGCGTGCCGTCACAAAGCTGTGCATATATACTCTCCTGAAAACCTCATTTTTACCAATTTATCATATCACTTTCGGCGCACTGCCGCCAGCAAAATCATACACTGTTACAGACATCATCATATAACAACAATATGAATTGAACTTGAACAAGTCACGCTTGAAGTGCTATAATGACTGGGTATGAACAGACTGTTATTGGGAAACACCCATAATCTGGAACGCAAAATATATTTTTGGAACATTATCGGCAGTATGTCGAGCGCGCTTGCGTCCGTAATATTGCTGTTTGTTGTGACGCGTATTTCCGGCGCAAACGATGCAGGTGTTTTTACGCTTGCCAACTCTACCGCGCTCATGATGCTTACCATCGGCTTTTACGAGATGCGGGCCTATCAGGCGACAGACGTAACAAACGTCTATTCCTTCAGCGACTATCTGATGTCACGTTTTGTGACGGTTGCTGCAATGATCCTCGCAAGTATCTTGTTTGTTTTTGCGGGCGGTTATACGCAGGAAAAAGCCGCCGTTATGTTTCTTTTGTGTATTTATAAGGTATTTGACGCGCTGGAGGACGTATTCCACGGTCTGTACCAGCAGCAAGGACGGCTGGATGTCGCCGGACGTTCGCTGTCGTTTCGCGTGATTCTTTCCACTGCGACATTTGTGATCGTGCTTTTTGTGACACGTTCCCTTGTGGGGTCGTGCGTCGCGGCAATCATTGCTGCCGCTGTCGGCTTCCTTCTCTTTAACCTTACCATTTTTCGAAATTTTTATGATGGCGCGTTCTGCTGGAACAAAAAAGCGGTATTTACGCTTTTGTGGGTATGCCTGCCCATGTTTTTGGGCTCATTCATGCTGCTCTACATCAATAACGCGCCAAAATACGCAATCGACACTTATATGCAGGGCGATTATTATCAGGCATACTTTGGTTATTTGTTTATGCCCCCGTTTGTCATCAATTTGTTCAGCACCTTTATTTTCCGCCCGATGGTAACGCCGATGGCGGAGGCGTGGGCGGCGCACGACCGCGGCAAGCTGAAGCGCATTATTGGCAAGCTGCTGGTTGCAATCGTCTTTCTGACCATCGCGGGCGAAATCGTAAGTTATTTCTTTGGTATCCCGCTTCTGTCGTGGTTTTACGGCGTGGATCTTGGCGCGTATCGCACAGAGCTGTTGATCCTTGTTCTTGGCGGCGGCGGCAACGCGGTCGTCATGCTGATGTTTTACGGGATTACTGTGCTGCGCAAACAAAAGCTGCTCGTCGTCGGCTATGGCGCAACGCTTGTGCTGGCGCTGTTTTTATCGAACCTGCTCGTGCAATCCCACGGATTGATGGGTGCGTCTGTCGCATACCTGCTGTCTATGGTCGTACTGGCACTTCTGTTTTTCGTTATCTTCATCATTTGTTATAAAAAAGAAGCCCGCAAAATGGATGCCGCAAACGCGCAGTAATATATTTACATCGCGTTTTGCGCATGATATAATAGGGACGCGCCGTAAAGGCGCGGCTAAGCAGGGGCATTAGCGCAGCTGGTAGCGCACCACAATGGCATTGTGGGGGTCAGGAGTTCGAATCTCCTATGCTCCACCACAACAAGAAAATCCGAACCCCACCCTCTTCGGAGATAAGGCGTTCGGATTTGTTATTTCTATTCCTATTCACGCATGAATCATTATGCAGAATTTTTTAAAACCGGGATATCATCTTTGTTATTGATTTTGAAAAAAGCGAGGTTTTCCGTATGAAAGACAACAAAATCCCGCTCCCCCTCATGTGCGGCAGCTTTGAAAGCGGAAACGCGGACCGCTACATAGAAAGCATACAAGACAAGGAAACAAAAACCCTTGCCCTTTGCGAACAGCACTATTACCGGAGCGAGGGCGAAGCCTGTTGCCAACTTGCAGCGGAACTCATCCACAGCGAAAGCGGCGTGATCCGTATTTCGGCGATGCTGATGACCGGTTTTGGCGCGCTGTGCATGGGGGATGCCCAAAAGGCAGGAAAAGTTATCCATGCTATGCGCCTGGCTTATCAGGAAAAAACAGCCGCAGGGTACCGTTACACCGCCGAAGAAGGACAGCTTGTGGCGTTTATCAACAATCTGTCCGTTATCCTCATTCACCTTGAAGGCATCAGCACCCTGCCCGTTGCGCTGCATCGCCTGCCGACGGGCATTCGGCTCATTGCGCTTTACGCAGCGGCACACCGGCAGTATCTGGACGGCGCGTACGGCGAGGCGATCGGTATCGCCAAAACGGCGTTGGAGCTAAAGGACGGCAGTTATCCCGTGGGAGAAACGTACCTGCACCTTGTGCTTGCCATGAACTACATCAACCAAAGAAACCCCAAGCAGGCAAACGAACACTTTCTCAAGGCTTGGGAAATCGCAAAGCCGGAACGGTTTTATGAGCCCTTTGCAGAGCACCACGGGCTTTTGGGCGGCATGATAGAGATCCACTTAAAAAAGGACGAGCCGCAAGCGTTTGAGGCGATCACCAAACAGGTTTACCGTTTTGCGCAGGCGTGGCGCGATATCCATAACCCGCACAACAACGCAAGGGTCGCCGACGTCCTGACCACTACGGAGTTCACCATTGCCATGCTTGCGAGCAAAGGCTGGAGCAACGAACAGATTGCGGCACATCTGAGCATTACAATCAATACCGTAAAAGACAGCCTGAAGAGGATTTATAAAAAACTGCAAATAGAATGCAGAAAAGATTTAAAAAAACATATGCTGAAATAACAAAAAACGAATAAGCGGCGGGTAAGAATCCCGTCGCTTTTTTCGCCTTACATCACCCTTTTTTGACGATTTATGGGTAGTTTACAAGCCTTTGCAAAACTCTTTATAATAATAGATAAGAGTATATATGCGGATAGAACGTTTTTTCATTGTTCGCTTATTTATGCCTGCACAAGAGTATGCATTTGAAAAAAGGATTTGAGGAGGACAGGCAGATGAAAAGAAAAATATTATCGCTGGCAATGGCGCTGGCAATGGCGCTGACACTATTCCCGGGCGCGGCGTTTGCCGCCGAGGCGGAGACCCCGCTTGGCATAAGCGATACGGGGCTTTGTGCGCACCACCCAACCCATAACGAGGGCTGCGGCTATCGGGAAGCTGTGCAAGGGGCAGGCTGTGCCCACGAACACACGGAAAACTGCTATATTGGGAATGGCGGCAAACCAACTTGCGGTCTTATAGAAACAGAGGACGAAGCCGCCGCCGACAGCGATACGGCACATAAACATACACAGGCGTGCTACCCTCCGGATTGTCCCCACACGCATGACGAGGGTTGCGGCTATGTGAAAACAACGGCGGAAATCCCCTGCGCCTATGCGTGCGAGATTTGCAACGCCAATAACAACGGCGATAATACGCCCTGTGATCTGACCGAGAGCTGCCTCCTGCCCCGTGGACATGAGGGAGTTTGTGTGCCTCCTATGATAAGCTTTGCTACACCAATGGCAACAGATATTGAAATCAACGCGGTCAATTTCCCCGACGTAAATTTCCGCGACTGGCTGCGGACGCAATCATACGGCACAGACGGTACGCTTTCCCCCATGGAAATCAATAATATTACCAGGCTAGACATAAACGGGAGGGGAATTTCAAACCTCAAGGGGATTGAATATTTTACCGCGCTGGAAATTCTGAGTTGCTCAAATAACCGGCTCACCTCCCTTGGCGCGCTGCCGATCAGCTTGACTACGCTGTACTGTTCAGGTAACAAGCTCACCAGCCTTAGATCCTTGCCGGCCGGTTTGACTGCACTGAGCTGCTCAAATAACCGGATCACCGATCTGGATGTATCAGGGTTACCGTTGGTATATCTTAATTGCTCAATGAATTATATCAAATCGGATGCGATCAAAGGCTTTACCGGATCTTGGGACAACCGTTCCTTTATATTCTCGCCGCAAAACTATGTCCCCATCGACGCCGCGACATTCCCCGACGCAAATTTCCGCAGCTGGCTGCTAAGGCAACCGTACGTCGCGGACGGCGTAATCTTCTTCGAGAATATTTATGATATTACAGCGATGGACATATCCGGGCAAAATATTTCAGATCTCACGGGCATTACGAATTTTTCCTACCTGACTGATCTGGACTGCAGCTCCAACGTTCTTACCAAAATCGGAGAACTGCCGTATGCTTTGACTGCGCTTAACTGCTCAAATAACCGGATCACCGATCTTGAATTTTTGCCGTATGCTTTGACTGCGCTTAACTGCTCGAATAACCGTCTTGCCAACCTTGATGTGAAAGGGTTGAAGTTAAGATCCCTGGATTGCTCCCGCAATTATCTGCCATCGACCGCAGCGGTCAAAGGCTTTACCGGATCTTGGGACAACCGTGCCTTTGTATTCTCGCCGCAAGACTATATTCCCATCGACGCCGCGACGTTCCCCGACGCAAATTTCCGCAATTGGCTGCTGACGCAACCTTACGGCACAGACAATGCGCTCTCCCCCACGGACATCGAGGGTATTACAACGCTGAACGTAAGCGGAAAAACCATTGAAAGCCTCCGGGGTATTGAATATTTTACCGCGCTGAAAAATCTTGACTGCTCGAATAACCAACTCACAGCCCTTGACGTGACAGGGCTGGCGCTGACGGATCTGAATTGCTCCCGCAATTATCTGCCTTCGCCCGCGGCGGTCAAAGGCTTTACCGGGACGTGGGATGGTTCCCGCTTTGTATTCTCGCCGCAAAAGGATATTCCCATCGACGCCGCGACGTTCCCCGACGCAAATTTCCGCGACTGGCTGCGGACGCAACCTTACGGCACAGACAATACGCTCTCCCCCTCGGACATCGAGGGTATTACAGCGCTGAACGTAAGCGGAAAAACCATTGAAAGCCTCCGGGGTATTGAATATTTTACCGCGCTGAAAAATCTTGACTGCTCGAATAACCAACTCACAGCCCTTGACGTGACAGGGCTGGCGCTGACGGATCTGAATTGCTCCCGCAATTATCTGCCTTCGCCCGCGGCGGTCAAAGGCTTTACCGGGACGTGGGATGATTCCCGCTTTGTATTCTCGCCGCAAAAGGATATCCCCATCAACGCCACAACGTTTCCCGATCAGAATTTCCGCGACTATCTGCGGACGGTGATAATTGCCGGCAGGGATGACGTACTGACCTACACCGAGCGTCAATTTATTACATCCATCAACCTAGACTCCCTGAATATCTCAAGCCTCAAAGGCATTGAATATTTGATCGGACTGAAGGGGCTGTCCTGTTCCAATAACAATCTCACCAAGCTGGAAGCGCTTCCGGATAGTTTGATCGTATTGCACTGCGATATGAATCGTCTCACCGACCTTGGAACGCTGCCGGACCGATTGACGGAGCTAATCTGCAATTATAACCGTCTCACCGACCTCGGCCAACTGCCGAGCGGGTTGACTTCTTTGCAATGCAATAATAACCGTCTCTCCGACCTCGGCCAACTGCCGGACGGGTTGGTTATGTTAGACTGCATGAATAACCGCCTCACCGACCTTGGTCCCCTGCCGACCGGGTTGACTGATCTGACCTGCGCCGGTAACCTGCTTACCGATCTTGGATCGCTGCCGACCGGGTTGATTTCTCTGCGCTGCGATGATAACCAGCTCACCGATCTTGGATCGCTGCCGACCGGGTTGATTTTTCTGTCTTGCAATGGTAACCGTCTCACCGACCTCGGTCAACTGCCGCGCAAGTTGAGTATTTTGCAATGCATGGATAACCTGCTTACCGATCTTGGACCGCTGCCGACCGGGTTGAATCTTCTGAACTGCGCCGGTAACCTGCTTACCGATCTTGGCCAACTGCCGACCGGGTTGACTATGCTGTACTGCATAAATAACCTGCTTACCGATCTTGGACCGCTGCCGACCGGGTTGACTGATCTGAACTGCGCCGATAACCTGCTCACCGGTCTGGATGTAGAAGGGCTGAATCGATTGTCTACCCTTGTGTGTAAAATGAATTATATGCCTTCGCCCGCGGCGGTCAAAGGTTTTACCGGGACGTGGGATAACACCGATTTTGTATTCGCTCCGCAGCGCAGTGTTCCGGCATATTCCATTTCCGCAGCTCCCGCAAACCTTGCTTTTGGAAGCAAACCGGCGGGCTACATCGCTCCGGATGCACAAACCGTTACCATTACCAACACGGGCAACCGGAGCATAACACTGACTCAGCCCACCGCCACAAGCTACGACATTGGCAGTCTCTCGCAAACAATCCTTGCCGCAAATGGCGATACCGCGACCTTTACCGTCCAACCCAAAACAGGGCTTGCGGTAGGAACGTATCACGAAACGATCACCGTTTCCGGCACGGATCACACAAGCGCAAGCGTTGCCCTCTCCTTTGCTGTAAACCCAAAAGGCACAAAAGCCATAGGGCTGATCGACCCACCCGATGAAAACACCCCCATTGATACGACAAAGGATTTGCGGATCGGCTTTGACGGCGAATATTGGGACATCGCGAGCATACGTCTTAACGGCATAGAGCTGACCCGCACCCACACAAGCGAGACAAGCTGCGATTTAAGCGGATTTACAGGCTATAACGGGGTGCTTGGCAAAGCGGAACGCGGCAGCGTATATGTCACGCTGTATAAGGAATTTTTACAAACCCTGCCCAGCGGCAAATATATTTTAGAAGTTGACTTTGAAGACGATACCACCATCGCCGTTGGCAGCGCGCCCTTTACCATTGAAAAAAACTCGCCGACACAAAAGCCGGACCCCAATTCAGGAGATACGCCTGCATCGCAGAACTCACCGCAAACGGGCGATAACTCCAATGCGGGGCTATGGCTCACCTTGTCTTTGTTATCCCTTGCAGGGATAAGCATACCGGCATGGCGGCTGCGGAAAAAGCCAAAAAAATCGCAGGAATAATAAAGCGCAAATAGTATAACGGACGCTCATCATACATGAAAAACAAAAATCCACCCGGCAGATACGAAGGTGGGTTTTTGTTTTATTGAAACAATTGATCACAAAAAGGAATTGCGGTACCGCCTGTTTCATATTATAATGAAATCAATTAATTTTTTATGTCGGAATCTATGACATATATCGGGACGAGGATGCAAATCCGCGTTCTATTTATGTTTGTTTTCGACAAAAAGGAGGTATCTTTGAGTAATTTTGCAATCATTCTCATCCTATTGTCTTTGGGTATCGGTGTCGCGATCGCAATCGCCGGAACGCATTTCGCCAAGAAGAAGATGCAACACGAGGAAGCATATTTCACCGCGGGAAGAAACATTTCCACCGGATTTATGACAGCCTCTTTCATCGCTTATGCCGTGGGAACCGGATTGATTTTCTCGCCGGGCGAAATGGCATATCTGAGCGGTACGACCGCAATGATCGGTTATGCGCTCGCTATTTCTATCGCTTTTGTCATATTCATCCCTATCTCAAGAAGAATCAAGACAATGATCCCGCAGGGGCACACCATCGGTGAATTTACAAACACGCGCTATGGAAAATTTATGTACGTGGTGGCGCTTGCCGTGTCCATTATCTATATGTTCATCCTGTTTATTTCCAATATGATCGGCGCCGCCATTATGTTCAAGTATGTCGCGGGCGTTCCCATGCTGTTAAGCATCATCGTCGTGGGCATCCCGACCATCTATTTTGCCGCGTTCGGAGGCGTGAGCGCCGCGATATTCACGTCCGGACTCCAATCACTGCTGGTAACGCCGCTGCTTTTCTTCCCGGCGTTGATGTGCATTTTCGACGTGGGCGGTATCTCGCAGATGTATGGCGCGATCGAGGCTGTTTCTCCGAATTTCCTTGAGATCTTTGATAAAGGAGGCATGGAGTTTGCCATCATGATCATCATCGCCGTATGTGCGGCGGAACTGTTAAATCAGACACTGTGGCAGAGGATCTATACGGCGAAGGATCACAAAGTCATCAAAAAATCTTTGATCAGCGCAGCGATCATGGTATTCCCCATGACGATCGTCGCCGCTTCTTTGGGGCTTTTCGCAAAAGGTCTGGGCGCGGAAGTTCCTCATACCTCCATTGCATCGGGTATGGCAATCAGCGCCGTGCTTCCGGAATGGGCGATCATGCTATTTTGCCTTGTTGTCGTTGTTGCCGCGTCCTCAACCGGCGGCGACGCGCTCAGCGGTTTTTCGTCCATTATATCTATTGATATCGCCCGTCCGCTAAAAAAGGATCTTACGGAAAAAGGGATGCTGCGCATCGGACGTATCGGCGCGGTTGTCATCGGTATCCTTGGACTGGTGATCGCCTCTTTTGAGCCGTCCGTTCTGCAAACGCTCCTGCTTGCGGATCTGCTTGCCTCTGCGGCGGTCGTCCCAACGATAACAGGTCTTTATTCCAAGCGGGTATCCGGTACGACGGCTGCCATTGCCACAATCGCGGGGATCGCTTGCGGACTTCCCTTCTATCTGATGGGAATTTCTCTGTACAGCTTTGCCCTCGCTCTTGCCGTGTCTACGGTCATTACGATCGTCGGACATTTTACCGGCAAGAAGGATTTCGACTTTGAACTGTTGAAAACAAATATCAAAGAATTGAATGTGAGGTAAAAAAATGTATAGTGAATTATTTTTCAGCATTTTGCTGTATGGCTCTCTCTTTTCACTGATCGGCGTATTTGCGTTCCAGATCTACTACTTCATCAAAGACATCAAAAACAAAACGTTTTGGAAATAGGAGAAAAGCACATGAGCAAATTAGACGCGAAAACAGCCCGTATCATGATTTGGGAAGAGCTGCGAAAGGTGGCGCGTCCCGATTCCCGATTCAGCCTTAACTTTGCCGAATTTATCACAGATTATGAAGGCAGCGACCGTTGTGCGGAGCTTTTTGTGGAGCAGGATTTTTATAAAAACGCAAACGTTATTTTTGTTACGCCGGATAACAATCTGGAATATTTAAGAGAGCGTATCCTGCTTGATAAAAAGACGCTTGTTATGACCAACTACAGCATTTCGCGCGGATTTTTCCTGATCAAGCCCGGTATGGTCCCCGCGGGGAAAGAAGAGCTTGCTTCCACCCTCGACGGTGTGCAGCGTTACTGGAAACACTGCACACTCGCGGCGTTAAAGCAAGAAGTCGGACATATTGACCTTCTCGTGACGGGCGCAAGCGCGATCACGCCGGGCGGTATCCGCTTTGGCAAAGGTCATGGATATTTTGATTTGGAATGGGCGATGCTTTATACGGAAAAAATCGCGGACGAAAGCTCGCTGCTGATTGCCGTCGGGCACGATTGCCAAATCATGGACATTGACGTGGAAGTGCGGGAATTTGATACCGCGATCGATTACATTGTTACACCCACGCAGGTGATTGCGACGCGGCACGAATATCCGCGCCCTGTGCGCGGCGTGATCTGGAGCTTGCTTGAGGGCGATATGCTCGGGCGTATCCCTCCCCTGCAAGAGCTATGGTGGAAGATCAATTGCAAATAACCGTACGCGCAAAACAAAGGATAGGCGCCCTGCCTGTCCTTTGTTTTTTTATCCGCTTTTACGCGCATGGTTATAAGCGCATAAAAACGTCACGCAACTCTGTGTTCAGTGTGCCCTTCACAATATGATATAATCAAATAAAAAAGGAATACGAATATGCAAAAGAAAATCGCGCTCATTACCGGCGCAAGCGGCGGTATCGGCAAGGCGTTCACCCGTTTGATGCTGCAAGAAGATGTACAAGAGGTTTGGGCGATCGCCCGCAATCAGGATAAGCTCGTCGCGCTGCGTACGGAGTTTGGTGGAAAAATCGTGCCTTTCGCAAAGGATTTGAGCGACTTAGAAAGCCTGCGCGACTTAGACGCGGCACTTCGGGAGCAGCAGCCTGTCGTCGCATACCTCGTTAACAATGCAGGACTCGCCAAAATGGGCACATATGCGGATTTTACCCTCGAGGAGATCGACGCGACCGTTCGCCTCAATTGCGGCGCGCTTGTCTCCCTTTGTACTCTGTGCCTCCCCTATATGCGCGCGGGCAGTCATATCCTGAATATTTCGTCCGCATCTTCCTTCCAACCCCTGCCATACTTAAGCCTGTACGCGGCGACCAAAGTGTTTGAACACAACTATTCGCGCGCATTAAACCAAGAGCTCAGAGAAACGGGTATCACCGTCACTGCCGTGTGCCCCAGTTGGGTAGACACGCCTTTGCTGCAACAAGAGGCAAACGGACGCACGATCAAGTTTCGAGGCATCGTATCTGCGGAGCTTGTAGCGCGCACCGCCCTTCGGGACGCAAAGCGCGGCAAGGATCTATGCGTTCCCACGCTGCGCGTAAAAGCAACGCGCGCGCTCGCCAAGCTGTTCCCGCAGAAAACGGCGATGCACATGTGGCTTCGTCAGCTCAAAAACATATAAATTCTCACCTTTTGAGAGAAAATCCCGCAATGGTGGGTGTGCTTTCTTCCGTCAGTTTTGTAGAATAAAGCCACGCAAACGCAAAATAATACGGTGAGGAGACCAAACATGACAAATCATTCTATCGGAGATTTTATCGCCGCCATGCGCAAGGCAAACGGCATGACGCAAAAAGAGCTTGCCGATCGTCTGCACGTTTCAGACAAATCCGTCAGCCGTTGGGAGCGCAACGAGACCGCGCCCGATCTTTCGCTCATCCCCGTGCTTGCCGATATTTTCAACGTGAGCGCGGACGAGCTTTTGCGCGGCGAACGCATGGGCAGCGCACAAAGCGAGCTCTCCAAAAAATCACAAAAGCAGATCGATAATATCTTGCGACGCAGTATGTCCGCCTACCAATCCGCCACGTTATTTTCTCTGGCACTTGCGGTTGTGGCGCTTATTGTGATGGTTGTCGCGCGCTTTGGCTTTTATGCGCCGCTGCCGGGCGCGGGTGTTGCCGCCATCTTTCTTGTTGGCAGTCTTGTGCTGCAAGGCGTCGCCCTCAACCGCGCGTGCATTGCTGTCTGTGTGGATGAAGCGGACGAAACAGATACGACCGCCTATCGCAAACGGCTGGTAAGCACACTGTTTTGTGTCATTTGTGTATGCACCTTTGTTGCGGTATTCCTTCTCGCTTTTTTTGCGGAATATTTGTTCGATGTCTATCAAATATCCTTCGTTTTTTTTATTGGCATCCTTCCCGCAGACTGGCTGGGGTATTTGCCCGTATTGTTTGTATGCGCCATCCTTTTCTGTGTAACCCTGTCGTTCATACTGCCACGCGTTTTCTTGAAAAAAAGTGTTCTGCCCGAAAGCCTGCGCCCTGCCATCAACAGAAACGCGCGCAAAAAGCTGATATGCGGCTGCCTGCTTGTGGCGGCACTGTTTTTGACATGCGTGGGCTACCGGCTGATTGAAAATTACTATTATAATTTCAAAACAATTTGCGGACCCGGTCAGGTATTCGATACCTTTGAAGAATTTAAAGCATATGCGGAGCGCCCCCTCACTGTCGATCCAAACGGGATACCTGTCGAAATCGAGCACGAGGACGGCACAATACGAAATTATTGGGAGGGCGACGAAAAAGATTGGTATCCGGCTGTTGTTTTTGACGCACAAAGCAACGCCTATCCTTACATGTGCCGAAATATGGACATCACTTCTATAAATTATGACGCACAAACCTTTTCTGATTTTGTGGTATATTCGCAGGCGGATCAAAAAAAATACAACATGGCTGTGGAAACGGGCATCGCCGTCTTTTTGCTGCTGCTTTTCGTTGAACCGCTCGCCGCTTTTCTGATCTACCTGAAAATACGGGAAAAATAAGTCACTATACACCCACCTCCGACGTGTGTTAAAATGATACCCATCAATGCTGTAAAAGGAAAGGGATCGGGAATATGAACATCGTCGTCATCAACGGCACACAAGTAAGGGGTTGCACCTATCACATCAAAGAAGCCTTCCTTTACGTACTGCGCGAGAGCAGCGATATTAAGGAATTTTATCTTCCCAAGGATATGCCTCACTTTTGCCGCGGATGCAAAACATGCTTTTTGAAGGATGAACGCCTGTGCCCGCATGCGGACACCGTTATGCCCATCTGGAACGCAATGATGGACGCTGACCTGATCGTGTTTGCCTATCCTGTGTATGCGCTGCGCACGACAGGACAGATCAAAGCGCTGCTCGACCATCTGTGCGTCCACTGGATGGTACACCGCCCGGAAGAAGCGATGTTTGCAAAGCATGCCGTATTGCTAACGAACGCGATCGGCGTATTCAACGGCGGAGCGCAAAAGGATGTGGCCACAAGCCTTACCTGGATGGGGGTGCCCGACATAAAAAAACTGGGCATCGGTCTGATGGAGGGCGTTGTGTGGGACGAGCTTTCCGTAGAGCGGCGCGACCTGATCGTCGCCAAAACCCAAAAGCTGGCGCAACGCTACGCGCGTCCGTTGCGCCCCGCGCGCAAAGGGTTAAAGACCGGTCTGATGTTTTGCATGGTCAGGGCAATGCATCAGTCGTTCGCAAAAAAGGAAGACCCGCTCTCGGCGGACAACCGGCACTGGCTGAACAAAGGCTGGATCAAGCTGTAAACATAAAAAACCCGGCATATTGCATATGCCGGGTTTTTTGAATGCTTTCTAAAACACCAGCCCGAGATACGGGGCAAGCGCGATAAGTACTGTTGCGACCACAAGCAAGGGCACACCGTATTTGAGTACAAATTTCAGATACGAATCATACGGCACACCGTACATTTCCGCGGTTCCCAGATTGACCGCGCCCGGATAGATGAGCGTCATAAAATTCAGCCCAACCGCAAACGAGCTGATGAGCACGATTTCGCCGCCTACCGCGCCAATCGCCGAGCTTGCGAACAAGGCTGCGGCAACCGCGCCCAAAATGGGCATGGAAAGCCCCGCCACACCGCTCGTAGATTGCAGCGCCAAACCAATCAGCAAATATGAAGCCACCGCCACCACCGCGAATATCCACAGTGGCACCTGCGCGAGACCGTTCGATATCCAATACACAAGCGTGACAGACATTCCCTGCGTAGAGCTGCCCATCACGATGGCAATACCGTTTGCGATCGCAAGGATAAGCACAACACCCAACAGGTCTTTTGCGCCATCCAGAAAATTTTTGATAAAGTCATCCACCTTCATGCGGTTGATGACCATTAAAATCAGTGCCCCCGCGAAGAACAGGACAGAAAACTCGTTGAACCCCCAGTCCCCAAACGGCGTTGCATTGCCTGCGCCCAAAATATTGCCTAAAATCGGAACGTTTGCAAGTCCGATGCCGATCGCGTTGACCGCGTTGCTCATGCCCGTTCCTCCAAGTGACTCCCACGGGATATAGCCGATCATCAAAATTGCTACCATGACCATGAATATGATTGCCGACGCGAGCCGCACGGGCGTCATAGGCGGCATCTCTTTCTTTTCGCCCTCCACGCTTGTTTTGACCCCTTCAACGTCTGCCAACGCCGAGGTTTTCGGATCCTTGCGTACGCGCGCGCCGTAGCGCATGAGCATGACCGTAGATAAAAGGTACATCACCGCAAACAAAACAATGCGCAGTACAATTCCCGAACCGATAGTCAGGTTCGGATCACCGATCGCGCCCACCGCTGCGCCTGTTGCAAACGGGTTTACCACAGCAGCCATGTTCCCCACCGTCGCGCCCACAAAGAGCACGCCGATGCCTGTCATCACGTCGTACCCCGCAAGCACGAACATCGGTATCACCACCAGCGAAAAGGGCAATATCTCTTCCCAAAACCCAAACACCGTTCCCATCAAGGCAAACGCAAGGTTCATGATCGCGATCAGCATACCTCCCTTTAAACGCTTAAGCAGTCTGCCAATGCCCGCCTCAAGCGCGCCTGTCGCCGTCATAACGCTCAAAAATCCGCCTACTACAAGCAAGGCGATGCCTACGCCGCTCGATCGCTGAAACCCTTCCACCGGCGCCATCAGCACATCCCACAAGCCTTGCGGCTGCGGTCCCGCATTTTCGACGATTTGTCCGTCTGCGTCAAATGTCGCGTTATACACCACGTCGCCCGTCTGCGGATCGCGAACAGATACGGGAATAAAGTACGTAAGCACTACCACCACGATAAGCACCATAAAAATGATCACATACGCGCTGGGCATTTTGAACTTCTTCTTCACCTGTTCCATATTCAGCCCCCCGTCGCCAGCAGCGCAAACGCGCGAACATATACTTCCATCGCCTTTTTGATATCCGCTATGACAATGCATTCATTTGCCCGGTGCTCTGTCTTGGGCGCAGACGGCATAAGCGCACCAAACGCCACGATGTTGTCCATGCTGCGCGCAAATGTCGCGCCGCCCGTCGCAATAGGCTGCGTTTGCACATCTCCCGTCACTTCCCTGTAAGCCTGCAACAAAGAACGCACGAGCGGCGTATCTGTCGAAATGTGCAGCGGACGCAGGTAATCGAACTCCTCTACTGCGATACCGTACGGCTGTGCCGCCTTTTTGAGGGCATCCTCTACCTGTTGCTTTTCATAGGTCACAGGAAAACGGATATCAATCCCCAGTGTTTGCTTGCCCGGTTTAAAGTCCGCCAACCCGACATTGAATGTGAGTTTGCCTGAATATTCGTCAGACACATCACCAAAGATACCGCGTCCGTTCGTATCCATACAGTTTTCCGCCACAAACCGCAGCATCGCTTGTTTCTGTCCCGCCACAACAAGCGCCTCACACAACCGGATGATCGCATTTACGCCCTGATCGGCAACCATTGCGTGTGCCGCCTTGCCCCGCACAACCAGCTTCCCATCCTCTTTTTCAAACGCATAGCCAAGCGTTTGAAGCGCGTGTTGCGCCTGTACGGTAACGTCCGTCTGTGCGCGCGCCGCTACCGCGTTGAGCGCCGTTCCGCCCGATAGCGTCACGCTGTCTTCTTCCGCCGCTGTGAGCGTATATTCCACCAATCCCTTTTCGGCATACAATAACGGAAAATCCGCGTCCGGCGTGAATCCAAATGTCGGATGTTCTTCTTTTTTTTCGTACGCCTTCACGCCTCGCCATAAGGATTCCTCGTCCGTACAAAAAATAAAACGCACGCGCTTATTCAGTTTTGCCCCGCTATCCATCAGCAGCTTTAACGCGTATAACGCGGCAAGCGTAGGTCCTTTGTCGTCGCTTGTACCCCGTCCGTAAAGCATACCGTCCTTTTCCGTCAATACAAACGGCGGCGTTGCCCAGTTTTCCACATCGTCGGCGGGCACTACGTCAAGATGCCCGAGCACCCCCATCATCTCTTTTCCTTCGCCTGCCTCGGCATAGGCATAATATCCGTCCGGGTCTACTGTTACACGAAATCCCATACGCCGCGCGATGTCCACCATTGCGTGCAGCGCCTGCGCGACACCCGCGCCCAACGGCGCGCCGTCCTCCGCAGGCATATTTTTGCTGTTTGCCGCCACCAGCGCGCGCAAATCTTCTACATAATCCGGAAACACCGCTTCTATTGCTGTTTTCATGTTCCCACCCCTCCTGTGTAATGAATATTAAATATATACCCTTGTTTTTTAATGAATAACACGATTGTCCTCTCCCCTTCACAAAAATAACTTACCCTTTTGCTTGTTTTCTGGTATACTATAGATAATGACGCGCAGTCAAAAAGACGTGAGTCCTGTCGTTTTTGATGTGTGTCTTTTTTTACGATTCAAGAAAGGGTGAGCAACCATGTTCCAAACAGATGATTATGTGATGCACGAATCCGCGGGCGTATGCCGCGTTGCAGGCGTGGAATCACGCGACTTCATGCAGGGTGAGAAGCGACAGTATTATATCTTAAAACCCCTGCACTCTCCCTGTGACAGTATATTTGTACCGGTGGACGGAGGCGTGCGCATGCGCAATATCCTGACAAAACAGCAGGCAGACGAATTGGTCGAAAAGATCCCGCACATCGAAGCGGACGCGCTTGACGACGATAGCGCGCGCGAGCAAAACTGTAAAGACGCTTTGCAGTCGTTCGATTGCTACGAGTGGGTGCGTATTGTAAAAAGCCTTCACCTGCGCATTTCTCAGCGTAAGCAGGAAGGCAAAAAGCCACTGCTGACAGACGAGAAATACCTGATGCTCGCTGAAGAATATTTGCACGGAGAGCTTTCTGTGGCACTCGATATTCCATTAGGGGACGTCGGACCGTACATCGCGCGCAAGGTTCGCGATTCCAAATTAGACTGGTGACAGCCGTTCGGCAACGCAGACCGCGCAGGGAGTTTTTTACCCCGCGCGGTTTTTCGATGCCGCAGCTTAGAAAATATTTTATTAAATTTACTGCGCGCGCACACTCGCATAGAAAAAAACGCCCGCCAATGGTACAATAAAAAGAAAACACTCTCCGGAGGAATTGAAATACATGAAAAATTTTTTAAAGGGATTTTTAAGCGGTATGCTCGCGCTCGCGCTTATCCTCGTGTGCGTGACTGCTTTTGACCAAACGGATCTCGCCTCACGCAATGCTTCCCTCACACCTATATTTGCAAAGATGCAGCAGATACAGCGGCTGATTGACGATAACTTTTATTTTGAGCAGGACGCGCAAAAGATCGCCGACGGTACATATGCCGGCATGCTCTATGGTCTTGACGACAAATACTCCGCTTACCTCCCCCCATATGAATACGAGCAAGCAATACGCTTGCTGCAAGGCAATTACACAGGAATCGGCGCGACCGTACGCCAACACATTGATACGCTGGAGACGTTCGTAGAGTCGGTGTATCCCGATAGTCCGGCAGAAAAAGCGGGGATGCAAGAAAATGACATGATCGTCGCGGTTGATGGAGTGGACGTTACCAAAATGCAGCTTAATGAGATCATTTCCGATCACATCATGGGAGAGATAGATACACAGGTTATCGTCACCGTTAAACGTGGCGATGAGCGTATCGACTTGCCTATAACGCGGCAAGATATCATCCAACAGACAGTGCATTACCAAATGCTCGACGATAAAACAGGCTATCTGCAACTTACTTCCTTTGAATTCGAGAGCGTCTCACAGTTTATATCTGCCATCGAGGATATGCAGAGTCAAGGCATGGAGCGTATCGTATATGACCTGCGCGGCAACAGCGGCGGCTCACTGGATGCTGTTGTAAATATGCTGGATTACCTGCTGCCTGACGGATTGTTGGTATATACCGAAGATAAGGACGGCAACAGGTTGGATTCTTATGAGGGCAGCGACGAAAACGAGGTCGACCTTCCCGCCGTTATTTTAGTGGATCAAGACTCAGCCAGCGCTTCGGAAGTGTTTTCCAGCGCTATGCGCGACTATGATCGTGCCCTGCTGGTGGGAACACAAACGTTTGGCAAAGGCATCGTACAAAGCTTTTTCCCGCTTGAAGACGGCAGTGCGCTCAAGCTGACGACATCTGCCTATTTTACGAAAAGCGGCACGCCCATACAGGGCGAGGGTCTTATACCTGATGTGGAGGTCGAGATGGCAGAGGGTACGCCAAAGGACCCGAACGCCGCACTCGATACCAAAAATGACGCGCAGCTTCAGGCGGGACTTCTGGCGCTAGACAAGGTCGCAGCAAAAAAAGCGCATTAAAAAGCAACATTATATTACTAATATAGTATAATTTTATGGTGTTTTCCTTGGCTGTATGGTAGAATGACAATAGTCAAAAAGACTATTTTCAGCAAAGGAACCACATATTCATGGTTTGGAACATTGCCGCGGAATGTTTTTCCGTCGTTATATTATGTATTCTATGGGTCTATTCCCGTCAGGGCAATTTTTTGCCGACCCTGAAAAACCGGCTGTTCCAAATTTGTTTTCTTGTTACATTTATCGCCATCAGCTCTAATGTCGTTTCTACATTATTGCTGTATTACTACCAAAGCGTGCCTCTTTTTTTAAACTGGACTGTGGCAATGATCTATTTCATGACAACGCCGCTGATGGGTGTGGTCTATTTTTATTATACGCTCTCCATCGTGTTTGAGGATCATCCACGGTTTTGGCGGGCACTGTTTTTTTTATCCATCCCGGCGATGATTTACCTCCTGATGGTGCTCATCAATCCCTTCACACACTGGTTTTTCGATATTGATCCGATAAACGGTTACATACGCGGCAATCTTCTTGCCATAACGTATATTGTTTTTTATCTTTATTGCTTCTCCTGCCTTGTCATTGCGCTTGTATGGGGGCGGCATCTCGAACGGTCGATCCGCAATATCCTTGCCTCTTTCCCCATCATTGCGGGAATCACCATTGTTGTCCAGCAGTTTTTTCCGGAATTCATTCTGTCCGGCTCCGCAGCGACATGCGCACTGCTCATCATTTACCTGTACTTGCAAAACAAGCAGATATCGCTCGATCATCTGACAGGGCTTGCAAACAGACAAAGCTTTTTGAAGATGCTCGAGCTGCGCGTAGTACGCCAGGCTGAGATACCGTTCACGCTTGTTATCGTTTCTCTAAAAGGCTTTAAGAACATAAACGACAATTTTGGGCAGCACAACGGAAACGAGATATTGCACGCTGTCGCGGTCTATTTGCAGTCCGTTGCCGCCGGAAACCCTGTGTTTCGCTACAGCGGCGACGAATTTGCCATCCTTGTGCGGCGTACAGATAAGCAGTTCATCATTGACCTGATCATCGAGATCAACAGACGAATGACCCTCTTGTGGGAGGCGGGCACATGTCGTACGGTGCTTTCGTGCGGCATTGCCATCGTGCAATACCCAAGCAATGCAAGAAGCGTGGAAGGGCTTATCGACGGGATCGAGTCAACCATAGCGCAAGCCAAGAAAAACGCATATCAAAACTGCTGTTTTTGTACGCAGGAGATGCTCGACAAAATGCGCAGGCGCAGTAATATCATCGATATTTTAAAGAATAAGCTCGAAACAAAAGGCTTTGAGGTATATTTCCAGCCTATCCTTTCGCTCGATACGATGACGTTTAACAGAGCGGAAGCGCTGCTGCGTATTCACGATACGCCCATCGGTCCCATCTATCCGTCAGAGTTCATCCCCATCGCCGAAGATACGGGGCTTGTCGTGGATATCACCTATCAAGTGCTTGAAAAGGCGTGCGCATTTTTAAAGCAACAGCTTGACACAGGTAAAGATATTGTAGGGATCAGCATCAATTTCTCCTCCAAACAGTTTTTGCAGGAGGATGCTTCGCGCCGTGTACTTGACATCATTGAAAGAAGCGGTGTACCCTATTCTTGTATCAAGATCGAGATCACAGAGGGCACTCTTATTGAAAACGTAGAAGCGGTAAGTAAATTTATCGACGATATCTACAGCCGCGGCGTTCGCTTTGCGCTGGACGATTTCGGCGTGGGGTATTCCAATATTTCTACCGTGCTCGCTTTCCCTATCCAGACGGTAAAGCTGGATAAGAGTCTGGTGTGGTCTTCCGTCGAAAACCCCAAATCCGAGGCTGTCGTACGGCACATCGTCGCCGCGTTCAAAGAGGTTGGCATTCGCATTCTCGCAGAGGGCGTGGAAAACGAAGACCAACGACGTTTTGTCGTCGGCTGTGGCGGCGATATGATACAAGGCTTTTACTATGCAAAGCCTATGCCAATGTTTGAGGTCGCCGAATACTTTGGGAAAACTCCCGAAGAGGCAAATCGCCTCAAGGAGAAAAAAAATGGAATCTTCTTCTAGAAAAAAACAATCAAAAAAAGCGTTTACATTGATCGAGCTGATCGTCGTTATCGCGATCATTGCTGTATTGGTGGCGCTGCTTGTCCCTAACTTAACGTCGCTTGTCACCAATTCTCAAACAAATGCATGCAACGACTACCGCACCGCAGCCATCGGTCAGTACGCGACCAAAACCGTGGGCAATCCGACCTATACGCTATCCGACTTTTTGACGGACGAGCAAATCACCTGCCCATACGGCGGGGCGTATTCTCCTTCCAGGGATGTGGAGGGCAACAACGTGATTATCTGTTCCCTGCACGAGCTGACGGGCAGCGGCATACCTGAGGACCCGGGAACGACCGTCGGACGTACCATATACGATGCGTATCTCTCGTTTGTACTGCGCTATGACGCGGCAACACCGGATGAAAAAAAGCAGATGGCGGCAGGCGGCGATAACGACAACCTGCGCAATGCGCTCAAAGAAACCCTGTACAAAGGCTCATGGCCACAGTTCCCGCAGTCACTCATCGATAAGTACGGCATTCATCTAAATCCGGGTGAAACGCTTTATGTGCAACCGTTTGTCAACTCCAATCGGCAGGATGGCAGTACGCAAGTCGTCGTATATGCGAGTGTGATCTCCAAAAACGGGTCGTGGTATACCGGTCTTATATACGACCACGAGACAAATACATGGTACCAGGGACCGGGGATTTCGGTAACAGCACCATGGGAAGAAATCAAGGCTAAGCTTCATGATCCGAACGGGAGCTGGAAGGCGCTCAAATAACACAGCAAAACAGTATAAAAAAAGAAGCTCGTGAGAGCTTCTTTTTTGGTTGATTTGTTACGGGGTCGTTATTGCGCCTCCGGGATACGTTACCGTGCTGCCATTGCTTGAAAACGTTACGCTGGTTACGCCCGTTGCCGGATCGCCTGTCCAATTGACCGTACAATTCGTACCGATCGTAAATTGTGTTCCCAACAATGTCCCTGTCGCAGTATTCAGCGCTGTGTTTGTAAGCGGCTGATTGTTTGCCACCGCAGACGCATACGCTGCCGTAGCGGCACTGTATACTGACCGTGCGTTCGCAAGGCGCGCGGCATCCTGCGCATCCGTTACAAATCCCATCATGGTCGGGACAAGAATGGCGATCAGCACGCCGATGATAGCGATAACAACGATCAGTTCGATCAATGTAAACGCTTTCTTCCCATTTTTCTTAGCACTTTCTCTTTTGAGCATTGCTCTGTACAACATAAATTCTCTCCTCTTTTCTCTTGCTTGTATTATTGTAATCTAAACACGATAAGTATAATATATTTTTAGTATACACACCCACCGCCGTTTTGCCAAGTAGTAATCGCCACGTGCATATCAGAGATATCGTCTGATTTCCTGCCTGTCCACACACCGCGCCAGCGCTTCTTCCTCCGCAATCATGCGAGAACGCACCAGCTCTCCAAGCGCCATATCCATCGTTTGCATCCCGTGCTGACGACCTGTCTGGATAGCGTTGTCGATCTGGAATATCTTACCCTCGCGCACGAGGTTCGCGATCGCGTCTGTGCGCGCCATGATCTCCAACGCGGCAACGCGTCCTCCGCCCGCTGTTTGCTGTGCGGGAACCAGTTGCTGCGTAATGACCGCCGCAAGCGTTTCTGCAAGCTGTGTGCGTATCTGATCCTGCTGCCCTGCCGGGAACACGTCAATGATCCTGTTGATCGTATCAGCCGCGCCTTGCGTGTGCAGCGTAGAAAACACGAGATGTCCTGTTTCCGCTGCTGTGATCGCCGCAGAAATAGTATCCAAATCACGCATCTCACCCACAAGTATGATATCAGGGTCTTCACGCAGGGACGCGCGCAGCGCAGAAGAAAACCCGATGGTATCTTCTGAAACCTCACGCTGGTTGATGAGGCTTTGCTTGTGCGTATGCACATACTCGATGGGGTCTTCCACCGTAATGATGTGACAGTTACGCGTTGTATTGATGTGGTCTATCATTGCTGCGAGCGTGGTAGATTTCCCGCTGCCCGTCGGTCCTGTAACAAGCACCAGACCGCGCCGCATCGCCGCAAACTGCTTTAAAACGGGTGGCAACCGCAGCTCGTCCACTGTTGGTATCTTTTGCGCGAGCAACCGCAGTGCCGCAGCATAACACCCGCGCTGCATAAACACGTTTACTCTCAATCTGACATCCCCCGCTGCGTAGGCAAAGTCCGCATCTCCCGCCGTGTCGAGTGTGCCCATCCTGTCGGTCGGTATGATGGGTCGAATAAGCGCCTCCGCGCTTTGCGCACTTAAGCGTTCGTATTCTGTGCATTCCACAAGCTCTCCGTCTATTCGCATGACAGGCGCCTTGCCCACCGTTAAATGGATATCCGACGCGCGACGCGACGCCGCCTGCATGATCAGTTCGTTGATTGCTGCCATTTTGGTTTCCTTTCCCTTACAGCGAATATACCGCTTTGATGTATTCTTGCACCGTCGATTCCCCCTCCAGCACATTGCGCAGCATATCCTTTTGCAGGCTCACCATACCGTGCTCCTGCGCGTACTCTGCAATGGTATGCGATGTCGCCCGTGTGGAAATAAGCTCCTGCATCCCTTCGTCCACCAACAATATCTCGTGGATCGCCTTACGTCCCAGATATCCGGTGAAGTTGCACCGCGGACATCCCTTGCCTTCGTAAAGCATCACCGTTTCGTTTAAGCCGAGCATCATGTTTTCCGATGGTGTGGACGGATGCTCCTGTTTGCAATGCGGACATATCTTGCGCACCAGCCGCTGCGCGATCACGCCGGACAACGCCGAAGCAACGAGGTATGGCTCCGCGCCCATGTCAATCAGTCTTCCCACTGTGGATGCCGCGTCATTTGTATGCAGCGTGGATAGCACGAGATGACCCGTAATGGAAGCACGCACAGCGATTTGCGCCGTTTCACTATCGCGGATCTCACCTACCATAATGATATCCGGATCCTGCCGCAAGATAGAGCGCAGACCACTTGCAAACGTCAGCCCCGCGCGATTATTGATTTGCATCTGGTTTGCGCCGTCGATCTTGAATTCCACCGGATCTTCGATGGTCACAACATTGACCTGCGGCGACATGACCTCATTGATCATCGTATACAGGGTCGTCGTCTTACCGCTTCCCGTAGGACCGGTAACCACGATAACACCATGCGGCACGCGTATCAGCCTATCAAACAGACGCGCATTTTCTTCGCTTAAACCAAGCGCGTACGTTCCCGTTTGCGTTTTCAAAAAATTATTGGTCAAAAGGCGGATAACCGCTTTTTCGCCATACACCGTGGGCAGCGTGGAGATACGCATATCTATCTTCTCGCCGTTTACCTCCGTCTCGCATCTGCCGTCAAGCGGCAGCCTGCGCTCGGCAATATCCATGGAAGACATGATCTTGATGCGCGTCACAATGGAGGCGTGCGCCCCCGCGCTCAGCGTAAGGATATCCTGCAAATTTCCATCGACCCTCATGCGCACATGCGTTTCCGTCCTGCCCGGCTCAATGTGGATATCGCTTGCCTGCAGCTTGACCGCCTGCTCAATGATGGAATTAACAAGACGCACGACAGGCGCGCTGTCCACGCGTTCGTCAATGGTCGCGTCGATAGCGGAGATATCCTGCGGCATGACCGACGCGCGAAATTCCTTGTTTACGTCCTCTGCCGCCTCATGTGTCACCTTATCCACATAGTGCTTACCGATCGCGTCGCGGATGCCGCTGGGCGTAGCGATAACAGGAACGACGTCCAACCCCGCCTCAAGGCGAACCTCCTCAATGACATGAAAGTTCATTGGGTTGCTCATGGCAACGATCAGCGAATTGTTTTTACGGTCAATGGGGATCACTTCGTTTTTGCGCGCGAAATCCTCGTCGATCATGTGTACCGCCGCAGGGTCAATACGCGCCTGCGAAAGGTCGACAAACGTCGTTTTTAACCGCCTTGCAAGCGCTTGCGTAAAGGCGATCTCCGTAACGAACGCTTCCTCGATCAGGATATCCCCCAGTAGCTTGCCTGTCTTCTTTTGAATGGCGAGCGCAGCATTCAGCTGCTCCGCTGTGATCAGGTTTTCATTTAATAGAAGCTGACCTATCTGGATATTCTTCTGTTCCGCCATTTTGAATGTCCTTTCTTATTGTAATGCACGGTACTTTCCCATATAATACAGACAAAGGAGTATTTCGAAACCATGCTGATATTTACTTATTTTTGGCCGTTCGCCCTTATTTTCGGGCTGGTGATCGGCAGTTTCCTCAACGTGTGCATTTGCCGCGTTCCGTTAAAACAATCTGTCGCTGCGGGCGGGTCTTATTGCCCGAATTGCGGCAAAGCGCTAAAGCCTCTTGACCTTGTCCCCGTTTTGAGCTATGTGTTCCTTCGGGGCAAATGCCGCTATTGCGGTGAGAAGATCAGCGCCCAATACCCGCTGATCGAGCTTCTGTGCGCAGGGCTTTTCGTGCTGAGCTTTTATCTCTTCGGTCTTTCATGGATGACGTTGATCGCGTGGGCTTTTGTTAGTGTACTTATCGTCGCTTCCATGATCGACATCCATACCTTAGAGATCCCTGACGGCGCAAGCATTGCCGTATTGATCATCGGTGTTGCCTGCTTCTTTCTGCCCGATACGCTTGCGTGGTGGGATCGCCTGCTGGGCGCGGCATGCGCGGCAGGTCCTCTTTTGCTGATCGTCTTAGCGTCACGCGGCAATGCGATGGGCTTAGGCGACGTCAAGCTGATGGCTGCCGCAGGGCTCATCCTCGGATGGAAACTGTCACTTTTTTCACTGCTTGCCGCCGTGATTATCGGTGCTATCGCGGGTGTTATCCTCATCGCCGCCAAAAAGAAGGGACGTAAGGATGCGATCCCGTTTGTTCCTATGCTTTCCGCAGGGCTGATCGTCGCTCTTTTCTGGGGCAACGCCATCCTGTCGTGGTATGTTTCTCTGCTCGGCTTCTAGGGCGTATCGCGCTCGTAAGAAACCATCATTCCCCACGGCGCGCCCTGTACAGTTTCCGTATTGAGCGCGATCACGTCCGTTTCCAGCGAATACGCAACGGACAAATCGTTTTTATTGGTCAGCGCAACGGTGACCTTCACGATGTTTTGCTGGATGGCGCTCACCATCAACTCGGCGTAATACCCCTCATAAAATTCCACACTGAACATATCTTGTGCGGCATCCACGCCTTTTTGTATATAGATCCTGCCATCCTTGCTGTAAAGGTACGTCTTTTGGGGCTCTTTTACATCGTCTGTGTTTTCATGGATGGTCAGACCCTTGGCGTACTTCAAATACGTTTGCACCGTGTCCATCGCAAAATTTGTTTTGGTGGTCACGTCCGTTTGCTGTCCCAATGTAACGAGTGAATCGTTTGCCGAAGTGAAGATCACAATGATCCCCAGCCCAAGAACGCCGACCAGCCCCATTACAACGATGAGCTCTACTAAGGTAAACCCTCTTTTTTTATTGTTCCCCGCCATATCAGTCCCCCACGTCCGGCGTGAACGCCTGCAGCTTTACATTGCTGTTCGGGTCTTGCGATTTGATCAGATTCCCATCAATCGAAAACGCGGCGCCGTTAAGCTCAAAAGCAAGCGTATGCGGCCAGTACGTCAGGTAATTGATATCTGTGATATCAAGCCCGCTGCGCAGGCTGTATAGTCCGCGCTCCAACTCTCCTGCCACATCAAACGTCGCAATGTTCGTCGCGCGCGTGTTTTTTTCCATATTGACTGTGGGCGCAAGCAAACCGAGCAACGCAATGGAAACGATGCCAAGCAGCCCGAGGCTGATGATCACTTCAATCAATGTGATTCCTTTTTTTGTATTTCTTTTCTTCATATACACACTGTCCTTATTCGCCCGTTCCCGGGTATGTGCCAACGACTGTCCACCCGCTGATTGCGCCACCCGCACCGCCAATCGTTCCCGTTGGCGTATACTGGATATATTTCAAATCGTCACCCATTTCAATGTGCGAGGCGATCGCGCTGCCATAAAGCTTTGCGCCGCCGCTAAAAACAGAACTTCCCGTCATTTTTACACTGCCATATGGCGCGTAAAAAAACGCGTGCGCCGTATTATGCTGTGAGATATCCATACTCACGCCTTTGGCATTGGAAATCAAAAATAAATTGGGGATACGCGCGTTCACCTCCGGCACACCGGAAATCATGTAATCGTAATAGCCCATGTATGTATTGCCCAACAGCTTCCAGTTTGCAAAGTTACTTGCGTTTGTCCCTTCATCAAGAAACAGGTAGACATTATGATCGCCTTTGGATAGTATTTGCACCGTGGAGCTTACCTCCATCGTCGTTCCCCGTTCCTCCGGAACGATCAGGCGGATATACAGGTCAGCCTCCGTCGCGTCAAATACGATACGCTTATTTTGCTGCTGCCCCTGTGCCTTTTGGAAATCCATCGTCAAATTACAGTTCTGCTTAAACACAAATTCTGTAGGGATGGGCTTGCCGTCTACATCCTCAGTGATCACCTCATACCCGATCGGATCGTCTTCGTTAAACGCAAAGTATACATTGTTTTTCTTTAGTTGCGCTTCGATTGCCGCCGGTATCTTCCATTCCACCGGATTTGCATATTTTTCCTGCAGCTTAAGGTCTACCATCGGCATTTCATCATACAAAATATCGAGTTTTTTTATTTCCGTAATGCTGCTCGCAGGAACATCGGCGGGCGGCAGCGCCTCCACCGGCATAACAGGTGTGATTGCCGGATCCAATACCAGCCCTGTGATGTTTGAATTATTGATCGCCGGTTGTACGCCGAATTTCAATACGCCGGACACCGCCGAATTTTTGAAGCTG
>CAZBSH010000016.1:0-45352 GCA_964494645.1 uncultured Christensenella sp.
AGCACGGAGCATATCCTGCAAAACGGGGCGTATGTGCGTGAGGGGAATATTTGTTTTGCTGTTGATGGAAAAGAACAGCAGATTATGTCGGCAAAAGAGCTACACATCCCGGGAAAGCACAATTTAGAAAATGCTTTGGCTGCGACCGCGCTTGCATGTCTTTATGGTATATCGGTGGAGGTAGTGGCGGACACACTTCGCATATTTCCCGGCGTCGAACACAGGATTGAGTTTGTTCGCGAAATCAATGGGGTTTCATTCATCAATGATTCCAAGGGAACGAATCCTGACGCAACCATTAACGCAATCCACGCGATGAGTGAGCCGACGGTGCTGATTTTAGGCGGTTATGACAAAAAGAGCGATTTTGAACAGCTTTTCAGGGAGTTTACGCCTATGATCAAAGCGGTGCTCGTTTTAGGAGATACTGCGCAAAAAATCATAGATGCGGCACAGGCTTGTGGATATGAGAATTATATCAAGGCAAATGGATTTGAAGATGCGGTGTTGAAAGCGTATAGTATTGCTGAACCGGGCAACAACGTATTGCTTTCTCCGGCGTGTGCGAGCTGGGATATGTTTGAGAATTTTGAGCAGCGCGGATGTGTGTTCAAGGAAATCGTGAAAGGCTTATAGGATGCGGAAAACGAATCTCCTGCAGAAGGGGTCGATTGATTATTCGTTATTGATCGTGACATTGATATTGATTGCGTATGGCTTATTGATGGTATTCAGCGCAAGTTATTATATGGCGCAGTCGTCTAAACTATATGATTATGATGGGTTGGCATTGTTCAAAAAACAGCTTGTTGGGGCGGCGCTTGGCTTAGTATGCATGATATTTTTGATGTTTTTTGATTATAAAAAGCTGATAAAACTGAAATATGTTCTGCTGATTGCGGCGGGGGTATGCCTGATTGCAGTGTTTATTCCCGGTGTTGGTATTAATGTCAACGGCTCCTCCCGTTGGATACAGTTGGGACCGCTTCCGCAGTTGCAACCGGCGGAAGTAGCAAAAGTTGCGCTCATTGTGTTTGTCGCCTCGGCAATTTACGTGAATAGAAACAGGATGAACACGTTCCGTTACGGCGTGGTTCCTGCGCTTTTGGCACTGATCCCCATTTGTATTCTGCTGTGGCAACAACCGAATTTCTCAGCGATCATTGTGCTGTGCGCGCTTACATTTATCATGATATTCGTCGGAGGAGCGAAGGCGTGGCATCTGGCGGCGATTGGCGGTGTGGGCGTTGCAGGCGGTTTTGCGCTGATGATGATGAAGGATTATCGCGTGGACCGAATCACGACATTTCTTGATCCGTGGCAAAATGCTTCAGATGGCGGTTATCAAGTGGTGCAGTCGCTTTATGGAATTGGATCGGGTGGTCTGTTTGGGCAGGGGATCGGAAACGGCACACAAAAGCTTTCATGGCTCCCTTATGGGGAATCGGATTTTATTTTTGCGATTATTGCAGAGGAACTGGGTTTGATTGGCGCGATCGTATTGCTGGCGTTATTTATCTTTTTGGTTTACAGAGGGATCAAGATTGCGGCACAGGCGCCTGATCTTTTTGGAACGATGCTTGCTACGGGTGTTACCACAGTGATCGCATTGCAAGTTATTATTAATGTAGGAGTTGTAACGGCTTCGCTGCCGCCTACGGGCGTTTCGCTGCCGTTTATCAGTTATGGCAGTTCGTCTCTTGTCATATTCATGAGCATGATAGGGATTATGCTCAATATATCAAAACAATCCAGAAGGATTATGATGGCAAAGAGAGCGGAGGAGTAGGGAGGAAGAATGAAAAAGCAACGCAAGAGCAACGTAGGGAAAATAATTTTAGCGGTTGTTTTAATTATATTATTACTCGCGGGAGCGGGATATTTTGTTTATGTATATTTTCAGGTGGAGGATGTAACGGTAAAGGGAACTGCAAAATATGATACGAGTTATGTTGTAAAGCTGGCGGACGTGCCGCCAAAAACGCATATGTTTATGGTGGATAGCGATAAAATAAAGGAAAATATTGAAACGCAACCTTATTTGCAGGTGGATGGCATCGCAAAAAGCTATCCAAAAACCTTGGTCATTACCGTGAGTGAAAGAGAGCCAAAGGCACTGATTTTGTATGCGGATAAATATTTGCTTGTGGATGGCAGTGCTAACGTACTGGAAATACTTGACGCGCCGCCGGAGCAGCAGTATCCGGTAGTCAGTGGGATTACCATTGATTCGGTCAATTTGGGGAAAGCGATCGGTACGGAGGATACGTTTAAAGTTTCGGTATTATCAGACATTTTGAAAGAAATGGGGGCGAAAGAGTTATACGCTACGATTTCTACCATTGATCTTTCGGATATCAACAATATCAGGATGCAATCTTACGATGGGATGATGATAAAATTCGGTCAATCGGATAAGATTGCCGACAAAATGAAGTGGATAAAGAAAATGCTGCCTAAGCTGGCGGCAGATGGAAATACAAGCGGTGTATATGATGTAACAAGCGGTACGAGCGGTACCTATCGTATGACGGATGACGCAGCGGCGCAGCAAACGCCGGCGGCAACGGGAGAGCCGACTGAGTCAACTGAGCCTGCGACGCAGGAGTAGAAAAGATAATTGAGCCAGAGCAACACTTTTGATAATATTTGCGCATAGATTGCAAAAGTGCAACGGAAATATGACACATATTATATAAAAGTGTTTTGTTTTTTTTTCAATTGTGATATGATAATAAAAATAGTTGTCTAATATAACGGAAAGAATGCCTGAAGGTTGGTTTTTGAATGAAAGATTTCAAAACAATTATTGAGTTTGGAACTTCTAAAATAGCATGTGCGGTTGCAGAACGTAAACAGCGTATGGGGCTGGAAGTTTTAGGCTATTCTCAAGTCCCCTATGCCGGTATCAAGAAAACGAACTGGGTAGATTCTAAGGAAGTAATAGGTGCAGTGGAACAGGCGCTGGAATCCTGTGAGCGACAGGCCGGATTTCGTATCAGAAATGCAGATGTCGGGATTCCGGGGTCTTTTATCAAAGTATTGAACCGCAAGGCGCAAGTGCCGGTTAAGGGACGTGTGTCGGAGCGGGATATTGATTTGCTGATCGAACGCGCAAGAAGATTTGATATTATGTCTGATTTGACGCTGGTTCATGAATGGCCTGCTTGGTTTTTGCTTGATGATAATAATGTCTATTTAGAACCGTATGATATTCCTACAAAGCGTTTAAGGGGTTGTGCGGCTTTTACGCTTGCCAATAAGTTCTTTTTAAACGACGCAATGGATCTGCTGAACCATCTTGGTGTGCGCGTGGACTATTTTATCCCTGAACCACTTGCAGAAGCGTTGTATCTCTTGCCTGAGGACAAGCGTGATTCGCTTGCAGTTTTGGTCGATATCGGTTATTATAGTACAGATGTATCGCTTGTTTATGGGGATTCGATATTGTTCTTTACTACGATCCCAATGGGCGGAGGACATATCACAAATGATATTTCATATGTGATGAAGGTTGAAAAAGAAACGGCGGAACAGTTAAAAAGACGGTATACGTTTGGTCTGTCTGACAATAACAGTATTTCGCAGCTGTTTGCAAAAGATTCAGGCGGAAAGCTAAAAAAGTATCCGTATGACTTATTGAAAGAGATCATTGATTCCAGAGTGGAGCATCTGCTGTTGATTATCAACAAAATGACATCCAGGATGGAAGGAAGTATCGGCAGAAGGATCGAGGTATTTATGACGGGCGGCGGGCTGTCCTTCATGAAGGGGTTTGACAGTTTTTATCGTGCTATTTCAGGAAGAACCCCTAATTTAATAAAAGTACCAAACACAAAACTTATGCCGCCTGATATGCATGCGGCCTATGCTTTGCTGCAGTATGCGTACGATGGGTATATCCAGAGCAAACCCCCGACGAGAAAGAAAGGTCTTTTTAGTAAGGGGCGGGATGTGCTGTTTGAATAAATTTATTCATACTCAAGGAGGAGAATTATGTCGCTCGAATTTGATAATAACAGTGAAAACTTTGCAAAGATCAGAGTTTTCGGAGTAGGTGGAGCAGGAAACAATGCTGTGAACCGAATGATAGAATTTGGTGTGAAAGGTGCAGAATTGATTGCTGTCAACACGGACAAGCAAGCGCTTTTCTTGTCAAAAGCAGATCAGAAAATACAAATTGGTGAGAAGCTGACCAAGGGTCTTGGTTCGGGCGCGGATCCGGATACGGGAAGAAAGGCGGCAGAAGAAAGCCGTGAAGAGCTGGAGCAGGCTGTGAAGGGTTCTGATCTGGTGTTTGTGGCGTGCGGTCTTGGTGGCGGTACGGGAACGGGCGCGGCGCCCGTTGTTGCGGATATCGCCAAAGAAAGCAATGCCCTGACGATCGGGTTTGTAACCAAACCTTTCTGGTTTGAAGGACATCCGAGGGCAAAGGCGGCAGACGCGGGATTTGAAACGTTAAAATCTGTCGTTGATACGATTGTCACAATTCCGAATGATAAGCTGCTTAACACTGTAGGAAAGGATACTCCGCTTGTGGATGCGTTCCGTGTGGCGGATGATGTGCTTCGCCAAGGGATACAGGGTATTATCGATTTGATCGGCAAACCCGCGCTTATCAACCTTGATTTTGCGGATGTGAAAAAGGTTATGACGCTGCGTGGTGTTGCGCATATGGGCATTGGCATCGGCTATGGAGAAAATAAAACCGTGGAAGCCGCGAAGCAGGCGATCAACAGCCCGTTGCTTGATACGACGATTGAAGGCGCCCGTGGTATTATTTTCAATGTAACAGGTGATCCTTCATTGGGTATGTATGAAATACAGGAAGCTGCAAAAATTATCCAGGAAGGCGCAGATCCTGAGGCTGATGTATTCTTTGGTGTATGTATTGATCCTTCGTTGGATGATGAGGTTCGTATTACGGTGATTGCGACGGGGTTTGATGCACAGGAATCCGCAGATGGCGCTGCGGGGAACACGATTGATGCCTCCGGTAAGCCTAAGCTGAAAGAAACCATCAGTTTTACAGATGAAGAGCCACTGGATGTGGAGACGTTTTCGTCCCCGGCAAGCAGACAAAAGCCATCGCTTGATGTTCCGGATGCGCCAAGCATTGGCGGCGGAAGCGGTAATGCGGAAAGTGGGCTTGATATGTTTGGAGATGAGGATCTGGAAATTCCTTCATTCTTGAAGAAGAAGCCGAGAAGAAACCGCAGCGATTATTAATCAGAAAACAAAAACTCCTTGCTTTTGGCAGGGAGTTTTTTTAGTGTTTGCAAGTTAAAAAAGCTTGTAAAATAATGTAAAAAAAGGGATATGATGTTTTAATGAAAAATAAATAGATAATCATTAAAACGTACGACATAAAACGACAAAATAATTGAAATATCGCATGATATGATGATAACAGATAAGACAAACATGAGGAGTATACTCGGAATGAAAGGAATACCGGTCATTGCTGAACAGGATAAAAACGCGATTTGCCGGAGAAAAACGAAAGCGGAACTGATTGAGGAACATTTGGATGTTGTGTCTATTCTTGCATGTAAATATGCGAATTCTCATGTAAAAAAAGAAGAATTGATATCCGTGGGGAGCATTGGGCTTATTAAAGCGGCTGAGAGCTTTGACACAAACAAAAATGTTAAATTCAGTACATATGCTTCAACATGTATCAAAAATGAAATGCTTATGTTTTTGCGCAGCAGCTTACGTGCCGTAAAAGAAGTTTCTTTGGATGAAACGATAGCAGGAGGCGATAACTTAAAGCTGGAAGATTTGCTGGGGACAGACGCAGATGTAGTGTGGGACATTGTCGAAAAGCAAGAAAACAGAAAGCTGCTGGAAGAAATGCTCACACATTTGCCGAAGCAAGAACAGGAAATCGTTAACTATCGTTTTGGGCTAAAGGGATATCCTGAAAAAACACAAAAAGAGTTGGCACATCTGATGGGACTTTCACAATCTTATATTTCCAAAGTTGAAAAACGAATCCTGACCACGATGAGAAAGAAAATAAACGCTCGTTAAAGCATCTGAAAAAGATGCTTTTTTCAACTAAATATGGTATAATGTGCATGTTTGTAACTGGATTCTTCTCAATATGTATGGAGGAAAAAAAGGTGAAGTGTATTTATTGTGATTTTGCGGAAAGTAAAGTTGTAGATTCGAGACCTGTTGATGATGGGACTTCCATTCGCCGTCGCCGCGAATGCTTGAGCTGCGGAAAGCGTTTTACCACATATGAAAAGGTGGAAAGCCTTCCTGTGTTTGTTGTAAAAAAGGATGGGAAACGAGAAGCCTTCGATATTGAGAAAATCAAAAAGGGCGTTGTGAAGGCGTGCGAAAAGCGTGAGGTATCATATGAAGAGATCGAGGCATTGATCAATGAGATCGAGCGTGCGGTATATAATTCTCCTAAGCAGGAAATCAGCTCTCATGAAGTAGGTGAGGTTGTCATGGATGGATTGCGTAAGCTGGATGAAGTAGCTTATGTGCGGTTTGCGTCCGTTTACCGGCAGTTTAAGGATATCAATACGTTTAAGGAAGAGCTGAACAAGCTTTTGACGGAGAAATAACGGAGAAATAAATGACAGGTTTTACAAAACACGTACAGCATGGGTTTGAACAGCGCGAAAAGGACGGCGTCCAATATTTTGTGATTCCGTCTTTTATTGATGCAGGAATAAAAAAGCATTGTTTTACGACGCGTAACGGCGGTGTGAGCGAAGGTGTTTACGCTACGCTTAACCTGAGCAGGACGCGCGAACAGAGCCCGGAAAACAAAAAAGAAAATTTAGAGCGTGTGTGTAACGCTATGGGCGTAACATATGAGAGCGTAACGCTTGTTAATTATGCTCACGGCGACGGGGTTTATCCGGTTGATAAAAGCGATGTTGGCAAGGGGATCACGAAAGAGACGGATTTACCGCCGTGTGATGCTTTGGTGATACGCGAAAGCGGTATTACGGCGCATACATTACACGCAGATTGCGTACCGCTTTTTTTTGTGGATCCTGTAAAACATGTTGCCTGCGTCAGTCATGCGGGGTGGAGAGGCGTGTATTACGGGATTGTCGGTAATATTATCAAAATATTTGAGGAATGCGGCTGCAAGCCGGAGGATATTCTGGTGGGGATCGGCCCTCATATCATGCATTGTTGTTTTGAAGTGCAAGAGGATGTAGCCAAACCGTTTGTTGAGAAGTTTGGCGCGGAGGTGACGCACAAGCGGCAGGAGAGGATCTATGTTGATTTACAGCTGGCGTTGCTGAGTCAAATGGAACGGTGCGGCTTGCTGGCGGAGCGTATCACATGTGCTGATATGTGTACTTGTTGTCGTGAAGATTTGTTTTATTCTCACAGAAGGGATTGCGGAAAAACGGGTGCGATGGGCTCGTTTATCGCATTTGATTGAGCAGGAAACAGGACATGGAAAAGATATATTTGGATTATGCGGCAACGACGTATGTAAGGGATGAAGTCTTTGAAGCAATGAAGCCTTATTTCCTGAATTTTTTTGGGAATCCATCGAGCTTATATGCAAGTGGAAGACAAGCGGCGACAGCACTTTTAAAGGCGCGTGAAAGGATTGCGCAAAGCCTGGGGGCGGCGCATAGAAATGAAATATATTTTACGGCATGCGGGACAGAGAGCGATAATTGGAGCTTGACAGGGGTCATGGAGGCTAACGAAGAGAAAGGTAAGCACATGATCACGACGGCGGCAGAGCACCATGCCGTGTTGTATGCCGCAAGAAATCTTGAAGAGCGCGGATATGAAGTGACGATATTGCCGGTGGACAAATTCGGCGCGGTGAGTGCAAAACAGGTGAAAGAAGCATTGCGCGAAGATACTGTGCTGGTGTCCGTTATCTATGCGAACAATGAGGTAGGGACGATAAACCCCATCGGTGAGATTGGCGAGATGACGCGAAAAGCGGGGGTGCTTTTTCATACGGATGCGGTGCAGGCGGTGGGAAGCATACCGATTGATGTGCAAAAAGAAAATATTGATCTATTGTCACTGTCGGCACATAAGTTTTACGGACCTAAGGGTGTTGGCGCGCTTTATGTACGCGAGGGCGTGAAACTATCGCCTTTGTTATATGGAGGCGCACAGGAGAGAAAAAGGCGCGCGGGAACAGAAAATGTTCCGGAGATTATGGGCATGGCGGAAGCGCTTTCGCTCTGCGTACGGGAAATGGACCGTGAAGGGAAGCGGCTTGCGGCTTTGCGGGATTATATGATTGGTCGAGCAAAAGAACGACTCCCAAGGGCTGTTTTGAATGGGCATGTCACTGAGCGGCTGCCAAACAATGTAAATATTTCCTTGAAAGGAATTGAATCGGAAGCAGCACTTTTGAGTTTGGATATGGCAGGGATAGAGTGCTCAAGTGGATCTGCTTGTACGAGTGGATCGCTGGAACCTTCACATGTATTGCTTGCCATGGGAAAATCCCCGGACGAAATAAGGTGTGCGCTGCGTTTTACAATGGGAAAAACAACGACAAAAGAGCAGATAGATATTGTGATCGCGCAGTTAGAAGAGCTGCAGCGTCGAGCAGACCGGCTTGAAAAAAGCTGAAAAAGGGCAAAGTGTGGGAATATATTGATTTACAGATCACGGGAAGTAAGCTATAATGAAATAAGAATCGTATAGGCATGGCAGAATAGCGTGGAGGCGAAAAATGTCTGATTTTGATAAAACAATGCAATTTAATTTTGATAAGGAATTGGAAAATCCTGTTCGTGGAATCATTCGTATTGTAAGCGAGGCGATGCGCGAAAAGGGGTATGATCCGGTAAACCAGTTGATTGGATATATTGTTTCCGGAGATCCGACATACATTACAGGATATAAAAATGCCCGTTCGCTGATTGCGAGCGTTGACCGGGATGAACTTTTGGAAGAACTGGTCAGTTTCTATATCAAGCAAATATAGCGGGATTTGATCACGCCCTCCGGTGTTTGGGCGTGATTTTTTGAATGGGAGAGAAAATTTGGCAAGGATCGTAGGCCTCGATGTAGGTGATAAAAGGATTGGGATCGCGCTTTCTGATTTATTGATGATTACTGCGCAAGGGTTGGAGACATATACAAGGACGGAAGAGCAGAAAGATATTCAGTACCTTGCGGAGCTGATCGAAAAAAATGACGTCGATAAGATTGTATGCGGTTTGCCCAAGAACATGAATGGAACATTGGGAGAGCAGGCGCAAAAGGTGCAGGATTTCGCGGAAAAGCTGAAAACAGCAAGTGGAAAACAGCTGATATACTGGGACGAACGTTTGACGACAAAAAGTGCGCACAGGACACTGATCGAGGCGGATATGAGCCGCAAAAAGCGCAAACAGGTTGTGGATAAAGTTGCTGCCGTTTATATCCTTCAGGGATATATGGACAGCATATCGATATGAAATGAAATCAGGAAAGGAAACAAGATAATGAGCGAAGAATTGAATTTGATTGAAATGCAGGATGAGGATGGCAATGTATTGCAATTTGAACATCTGTTGACGTTTGAGGTGGATGATAGCTTTTATGTTGCGTTTACGCCCGTCGAAAAAATGGAAGAGTTTGACGTAGGGGAAGTGCTGATCATGCGCATTGAAGAAGGCGACGACGGGGATGTTTATGTGCCGATCGAGACGGAGCAGGAATTAGACGAGCTCTGGGGCATTTTCCAGCAGCTTTACTATGAAGGTGATGAAGAAGAGGAGGGCGAGGAATAATATCCTTGCATTCCGTATTTTCTTTGTGGTATAATATCAAACGATAACGCACTCGGAGCGGATTTCAGCACTCGTGCCGGAAACGGTGACGCTGGAGGTAAAGCCCGAGGAGGCATAAACGAGGAGGTTTATTTAATATGTCAGTTATTTCAATGAAACAACTTTTAGAAGCAGGTGTGCATTTTGGACACCAGACCCGCCGTTGGAATCCGAAGATGAAACGGTTCATCTTTACGGAAAGAAACGGTATCTACATTATCGATCTTCAGAAAACAGTCAAAGAAGTAGAAAAAGCATACTATTTTGTGCGCGACATTGCTATGGACAATAAGTCGGTGCTTTTTGTAGGTACAAAAAAGCAGGCGCAGGATTCTATTGAGTCTGAAGCAAAACGCTGTGGTCAGTTTTATGTTGCGAACAGATGGTTGGGCGGCATGCTGACGAACTTCAAAACAATGAGAAGCCGCGTTGCGAGACTCAACAAGATCGAGGACATGGAAACAAACGGAGATATGGAGCTTCTTCCCAAAAAAGAAGTCATCCAGCTCATGCATGAAAAAGAAAAACTGCTGAAAAACCTTGGTGGTATCCGTGATATGAAGGATCTGCCGGGCGCGCTTTTCATCGTTGATCCGAGAAAAGAAAGAATTGCGATCGCGGAAGCAAGAAACCTTGGCATCCCGGTAGTTGCGATCGTGGATACGAATTGTGATCCTGATGAAGTGGACTACCCGATTCCGGGCAATGATGATGCGATTCGTGCGGTCAAGCTGATTGCTTCTAAGATGGCTGACGCTGTGCTGGAAGGCAAACAGGGCGAACAGATGGAAGACGTGGCAGAAGAGGCGGTCGCGGCAACAGAAGAGGAGATCGAAGTTGCAGCAGCAGAAGAGATCGCTGAAGAAATCGCGAAGGAAATTCTTCCTGAAGAAGAGGTTGCTGCACAAGAGACCGCAACGCCAACAGAGGAAGAAAAATAATAGTTTTATAATATTTGGAGGGAATATCCATGATTTCAGCAAGTGATGTAAAAACACTGCGCGAAAGATCGGGCGCAGGTATGATGGATTGCAAGAATGCGCTTACCGAAGCGAATGGTGATCTTGAAAAAGCAAGCGAGATATTACGCGAAAAAGGTCTTGCTGCTGCTGTGAAAAAGGCAGGCAGAATCGCAGCAGAGGGCGTTGTGGGTTCGTATATCCACATGGGCGGTAAGATCGGCGTATTGGTAGAAGTAAATTGTGAAACGGATTTCGTTGCGAAGACGGACAATTTTCAGGCTCTTGTGAAGGATATTGCGATGCATATCGCAGCGGCAAACCCGCTTTATGTTTCTGAAGAGGAAGTAGATCCTGCGGTTTTGGAAAAAGAGAAAGAGATTCTGACAGCGCAAGCGCTTAATGAAGGCAAACCCGCAAATGTTGTCGAAAAAATGGTGGAAGGCAGAATCAAAAAGTATAAAAAAGAGATTTGTCTACTCGATCAGCCGTTTGTCAAAGATCCGGACAAGACGATCCAGGACCTTTTGAATGAACAGGTCGCAACGATCGGAGAAAAGATTTCTATCCGTCGTTTTGCAAGATATGAGATGGGTGAAGGTCTTGAGAAGAGAGAAGACGACTTCCAGAAGGAAGTTATGGAACAAGCCGGGCTGTAAGACGTTCAAAAAGAGAACACATTCGTGTTCTCTTTTTTTTAGAAAAATATAAGGAGGAAATGTGATGGAACCGAAATATAAAAGAGTAATCATGAAAATCAGCGGTGAGGCGCTTTGTTCGGAGAAAAATCATCCGCTTGATTTTGATATTGTCAGCAATGTTGCGGATCAGATCATTGAGATCGCGCAGCAGGGGGTAGAGGTCGGGATCATTGTGGGCGGCGGCAACATTTGGCGCGGCGCACGTGTGGGAGCGCATATGGATCGTACAACCGCAGATTATATGGGAATGCTGGCGACCGTCATTAATGCGCTTGCGCTGCAAGATGCACTGGAAGAAAAGGGCTTGCAGACGCGTGTGCAGACTGCTATCGAAATGCGTCAGATCGCAGAGCCATATATTCGCAGAAAAGCAATGAAGCATCTGGAAAAAGGAAGGGTAGTGATCTTTGCATGTGGCACGGGCAACCCATATTTTTCTACGGATACGGCGGCTGCGCTGCGTGCGGCTGAAATGGAAGTGGATCTTATTATGCTGGCGAAAAATGTGGATGCGGTATATGACAGTGATCCGAAAACAAACCCTGATGCCCAGCGCTTTGAATATATTTCCTATATGGATGTCATCAACAAGGGGCTTGCTGTGATGGACAATACGGCAATTACGCTCTGTATGGATAACCACATTCCGATCATTGTGTTTGGCGTAAATGAGAAGGACAGCATCCAGCGTGTGGTGAGCGGTGAGCAGATCGGGACGACGATCCGGTAAAATTAGGCGAATTGGCATTGTGTTTTATGGCGGTTTGCGGTACAATATTACGTAGAAAATAAAGACCATTTTATGCAATCTGAAAACGATGAAAGGAATGGGTTTTGATATGCAAATGGAACATGAGGCACTAAAGACAGCGGATGAAAAGATGGAGAAGACATTAAATGTCTTGCGTAAGGAATTGATCAGTATCCGTGCGGGGAGGGCGAATGCGCAGCTTCTCGATGGTATTATGGTAGATTACTACGGTACGCCTACGCCTATTAGCCAGGTAGGAAATATTTCTGCACCTGAGCCGCGGTTGCTTGTGATATCTCTTTGGGATACGAGCATTTTACACGAGGTAAAAAAAGCGATCCAGACTTCTGATCTTGGCATCAATCCGGCGAATGACGGCAAGGTGATTCGACTGGCGTTCCCCGAAGTAACGGGCGAGAAGCGTCAGGAACTTGTGAAGCTCGCCAAGAAAAAGGCAGAGGATTCTAAAATTGCGATTCGCGCGATCCGTAGGGACGCAAACGAAGTGTTTAAAAAAGAAAAGAAAGCAAGCACGCTTACAGAGGATGATTACGAGCTGTTGGAAAAAGAAATACAGGATCTGACGGACAAAAAGATCAAAAAAGTTGAGGAAGTATTGCAGGCAAAGGAAAAGGAAATCCTTGAGATATGACGCAGCTTTTGGGGATGCCTCTTGATCAAGTTTCTAAGATGCTGGAAGAGGAAGCGATTCCTTATAAGGTGATCTATTATCGGTCATATAAACCATATGAAAACGCTGATTCCGTTCGTGTGATATGTGTGCGCGAGATGGATGGGGTATATGAGCTTATTGTCGGTGAATTTAAAACAGAAATTGATGAGAGATCCCAAAGCTGACCGGCTTTGGGATTTCATTTTCAATCATACAGAGGAGTGAAGGATTTGGGTCTTTTTTCAAAAAAGAGAAAAGCGGAACTAACACATTTGGATATGGAGAATTTGCCCGTGCATGTAGCCATTATTATGGATGGCAATGGAAGATGGGCAAAAAAGCGTATGCTGCCGCGTGTCGCGGGACACCGTGCGGGTACGATCAAGGTAAAGACAATTATACGCATGAGCAGCGATATAGGTATTAAGCATCTGACTCTTTATGCGTTTTCGACGGAAAACTGGAAGCGCCCGAAAGAAGAAGTCGGAGCGCTGATGGGATTGTTAATAGAATTTTTACAGAAAGAACTTGACGAAATGCATGAGAAAAATGTAATATTCAATACCATAGGGGATATTACAAAGCTTCCGAAGGAAGTCATTGAGGTTCTTGAGAATGCAAAAGAAAAGACGAAGAACAACACAGGAATGACCCTTAATATAGCTCTCAACTATGGTTCGCGTGCTGAGATCGTGGATGCGGTGAAAAAGATTGCGCAGGATATGAAAGACGGCAGTATTGCGGTTGGCGATATTGACGCGCAAATGATTTCTGATCATCTTGAGACAGCGGGGCAACCTGATCCTGATTTGATGATCCGTACAAGTGGGGAAGAACGGTTATCCAATTACCTTCTTTATCAGTTGGCGTATGCGGAGTTTTATTTCACGCCGGTCTATTGGCCTGATTTCGACGAAGCGGAATATGAAAAAGCGTTGATTGAATATCAAGGGCGACAGAGAAGATACGGCGGACTAAAGGGGTAGGATATGTTAAAACGGATATTGGTTGCGATACCGATTATTGTGATCGTGGCGCTGGCATTCTTGATACAAAGTTGGGTACTTGCTGTTTTTGCGGTGATTGTGGCGCTGATGAGCCAATTTGAAGTGGTTCGCGCGCTGGACGAAAATAAAAAACCCGTTGTTAAGTCAATCAGTTTCCTGTTCGCGGGGATGATGGCGATTCTGTTTTTGTTCGAGTTTGCGATAAGACCGGTGTTTATGGGCTTTATGCCATCTGGCTTCACGCCGGCTACGGTTCTGGTACTGTTTGTTATCTGTACGATGGCTGCGTTTGTTATTGCGATGTTCTCGAAAAAGCATACGGCGCAAAGCGTAGGGGATACGGTATTGACCATGGTCTATCCGCAAATGTTTTTTGTTTTGTTCTATGCGTTGATTTTGACGGCAACATATCCACGGTTTGTAACGGATTGGGTTTCGGCTTCGCTTGCAATAGAACCGTACTATGGAATGCTCATCTTGTTACTGTTGATTTTTTTACCCGCTATGTTTTCGGACACATTTGCGTACTTTTTTGGAATGGCACTTGGAAAACGGAAGCTGTGCCCTGCCATCAGCCCCAAAAAGACGGTGGTAGGATGTGTGGCGGGAATTGCGGGAGGCGTCGTCGCGGCGCTTATTATTTGGCTGGTGTTTGATAATATGATCTATATCAATGGGCATTACTTGAGCGCTATGGCACCTTTGGCCAGTTATATGATAGCGGGTGCTGTTTTGGCAGGGGTATCCCAGTTGGGGGACCTCTCGGCATCATATTTAAAACGTGCACTCAACATCAAGGATTTTGGAAAGTTGCTTCCGGGGCATGGTGGAGTGGTAGACAGAATGGATAGTATTATATTCTGCATACCCGTCGTGTTTTTATTGTCCATGATGGGGATTATTTAACAGGAGAAATATATTTGAAAAAAATTGCGATATTGGGAGTTACGGGATCGGTTGGACGGCAGACGCTGGATGTTGCGCTTGCGTATCCCGAAGAAATAAAGGTAGTTTGCATCTCGGCGCACACGCATGCGGAGGACCTCGCGGAGCTTGCGAATATAGCAAAGCCGGAATATGTTGTGTTGACAGGCGGGGGAGATGTATCAAAGCTCAAGGCGGCACTTTCATACGATGCGCAGGTCATCAGCGGAAAAGACGCATTGAGGTTTGCGTGCAGTGCGGGAAATCCTGATTTGGTGGCGCTTTCTGTTCTGGGGATTGCAGGGCTTCCGGCGTTTGAGGAATGCTTAAAGAACCATACAACGGTGGCGCTGGCGAATAAAGAGTCGCTGGTTTGTGGCGGTGAAGTTACGAAAAAGATGATAGACGAAACGGGAACGTTGATTTTGCCTGTAGACAGTGAACATTCCGCTCTGTTTCAGTGTTTGGGACAGACATATGATGTGCGCAACGTCCGCAAGTTGTGGATCACAGCCTCCGGCGGACCGTTCTTGCATTGGGAAAAAGAGAAGATATATAATGCGCCGAAAGAAAGTGCGCTCAAGCATCCGAGATGGGATATGGGTCAAAAGATCACCATTGATTCAGCATCTCTTGCAAACAAAGGACTGGAAGTGATAGAAGCGCATTATATGTATCACATGGAACCGCAAGACATTAAAGTTCTGGTGCATCCGCAAAGCATGGTGCATTCTATGGTGGAGTTTGATGATTGTTCGCTGCTTGCGCAACTGGGACCGGTTGATATGCGTATGCCCATACAAAAGGCACTGCTCCATCCGCACATGAAGGAGAGCAGACTGACAAAAGCGCTTAACTTTTATGAAATAAGCAGGCTTGATTTTATTGAGCCGGATATGGAGCGCTTCCCTTGCTTGCGTCTTGCTTATGATGCGATGCAAACGAAAACAACAGCGGTGTTCAACACGGCAAATGAGGCTGCGGTCGATTTATATCTGAATGACCGGATATGTTTTGGCAGAATACCGGAAATCATAGAAGACAGCATGCAAAAATTTTGCGGCAGGAATCCGCAAAGTATTGAGGAGATACTGTCGATGGATACCGAGATCAGAAAGCATGTGGCAGGCATGCCGGAATGATGCGCGGTTTTGGAGGAAAATAATTGCAGATATTTCTTAGTATTATTGTTACGCTGCTGGTATTGACAGGGCTTGTGGTAGCGCACGAGTTTGGACACTATATCGTAGCAAAGAAAAATGGGATCAAGGTGACGGAATTTGCGATTGGCTTTGGACCCAAGATTATTAAGTGGTATAGGAACGGGACGGAATTTTCGATCCGACCGTTTTTTATAGGTGGATTTAATAAATTTGCCGATGATGAAGAAAAAGACCCGGAGCCGGGGGACTTTCGTGCGGCTTCGCTTAAAAGTAGGTTTTTAACGATCATTGCCGGACCGGCGATGAATATCTTGGTGGCAATTGTCCTTTCTACTGTCATTTTGATGACGGCAGGCGATTTCCAAATCAATCCCAATCCGCAGTTCAACGTACAGGTACAGGGGACGGAGCAAAGTTCACCTGCGGAAACAAGCGGAATATTGCCCGGTGATGTAATCAAGAGCATGAATGGTGTGGAAATACATGACAACGCAAGCTGGAATGACGCCATCCGTGCGGACCGTGGAGATACGCGAAGCATTATACTGTTGCGTGATGGGCAGGAAATCAGCCTTGAAGTGCCTTTTTCAGGTACGAACGAGGATGGAAGCAAGCTGATTGGCATGAACGTGGTTGCCGAGCCGGTAAAATATAATTTTTTTGAAGCGGTCGGAATGAGCTTTCAATGGCTTTTTCTAATGATGGGGCAAATGCTCAGCGCGCTTGGACAGTTGTTTTTTATGGGACAAGGGCTGGAAAACATGGCGGGAATCGTTGGTGTGGTACAGATCGTCGGACAGGTGATCCCGTATGGGCTGGTGAGTATATTGACGTTATCCGCGCTTTTGAGCGTGAATCTGGCGATCATCAACTTATTGCCTATTCCGGCGCTTGATGGTGGGAAGATCGTGCTTTATGCGGTGGAAGCGATACGTAAAAAGCCTGCGCCCATAAAGGTAGAAGGAATTTTAAATTTGATTGGTATGGTGTTAGTGTTTGGACTGGCGATATTCCTGATCTTTCAGGATGTATTTAGATTGGTCGCGTGAGGATGAGCGGGATGAAAACCAAAGTGGTAAAAATCGGAGAGCTAAATATTGGCGGCGGCAACAAGGTTGCGATCCAGTCTATGACAAATACCGATACCAAAAAAGTACGGGAGACGGTGCAGCAGATTCTTGTGCTTGAGCAGGCAGGATGCGAGATCGTTCGGAGTGCGATTTACGATGAAGAGTGCGCGCAGTGTATTCCTAAGATCAAAGAGCAGATCCATATTCCGCTTGTGGCGGATGTGCATTTTGACGCAAACGTTGCAGTGGCTGCCATTGAGAATGGCGTGGATAAAATACGTATCAACCCGGGAAATATTGGAAATGAACAAAAGATAATGCGCGTTGTGGATGCGGCAAAGGCGGCGCAAATCCCCATACGCGTAGGCGCGAACGCAGGATCGCTTTCAAAGGAAGTGCTGAACAGGTTTGGCGGTCCGACACCGGAGGCGCTTATTGAAAGCGCGCTTTCGAATATCCGTATTTTGGAAAAAGTGAAATTCGATAACATTGTTGTCTCTATCAAATCATCGAGCGCGGCGATATGTGTGAACGCATACCGCGGGATCGCAAAGCGTGTTCCGTATCCGCTGCATTTGGGTGTAACAGAAGCGGGAACATATAATAGTGCAGTGATCAAATCAGCAATAGGACTTGGAGCGTTGCTTATTGACGGGATTGGCGATACGATACGTGTCTCGATCACGGGAGATCCGGTGCAGGAAGTGCATGCGGCACGCGATATTTTGAAGAGCTGCGGACTGATTAAAGATACGGTAGAGATCATTTCCTGTCCTACGTGTGGCAGGTGTACTATTGATATTGAAAAAATTGCGACGAGTATCGAGAAATTTACGAAGGACATCAAAGTGCCTATGAAGATCGCGGTCATGGGTTGCGCGGTCAACGGACCGGGAGAAGCAAGGGAAGCAGATTTGGGGATTGCCGGAGGAAATGGTGAGGGGCTTTTGTTTGCGCACGGGAAGGTTCTGAGGAAGGTGGACGAATTTGATATTTTGCCGGAGCTGCGGCGCATGATCCTCGAGTTGGCGGAAGAAAGAGAGAAAAACAGTTGAACGCGCAGATCAAAGACCTTGCACAAATTTTGGATAAAATAAAAAATGATGCGCGCTTTGAAGAGATGATCCGCTTTGATCGGGTGGAATACTCTGAAGAAGAAGAAACACTGGACGTCTATTTTGAGACTGCGCTACACCTAGAGCCGGTTCGCTTTTTGAAGCTGAGAAATGCACTTATGGAGTCGTGCAATGCGGGGTTGCGCATTTTGCTTGATCAGTCGGATTTCCGGCAGGAGCTTTATGACGACAAAACGATGCTTGAAAAACATATAAAGGATTTTGTGGCATTGACACAGCCAACCCTGATCCCGTTTATTCGTTGCGCGGATATTGGGCTGAAGGACAACCTTTTGCATATCGATTTTGACAGCGATATGAGCGAAGGTGTTTTTTTGTCTATGGGGATCAAGGAAAAAATTGAGGCTTATCTGAGTGGTACCTATGGGGTACACATCGCGGTTCGCACCGGTGTATCGGATCAAGTGACATCGGAGTATGAGCCGGGCGAGGAAATAGAAAAGCTGCTGGTGGCGGAAAATAAAAAAGCAGAAAAACCCAGAAGACAGCAACCTGTGCAACAAAAAGAAAGCGCTGCGGACAGACCGCCGTGGGAAGAGAAACCTGCAACCTCCACGCGTGCAGAGCGTGCTGTTGCACCGGCGTTTACCACACAAATATGTAATCTTCGCGCTGATGAAAAATGTACGATCGAGGGGGAGGTCGTTTTTACCGAGGATAGGGAGCTAAAAGATGGTGAGCTGATCAAGCATAAATTTGTTGTATGCGATTATAGCGCCAGTATTAGCTGCTTTTTTTTGGAGAGCAGTAAATATAAAACCAAACTGACCGCGCCCAAGGTGGGGCAATGGATCGTTGTATCGGGAATGTGCGCAGACGACCCTTACGAGCATGAAAAGACGATTAAGGCGCAAAAAATCGAGCGGTCCAATCATAAAGATCGTGAAGATACGGCAAAAGAAAAGCGCGTGGAGCTGCATACGCATACGCAGATGTCGGCGCAGGACGGTGTATCGGACGTAAAAAAGATCATCAAGCGTGCGGCACAGTGGGGGCACAAAGCGATTGCGATTACAGATCATGGGGTTGTGCAGGCGTTCCCTGATGCGGCAAATGCGGCCAAGCAAAACGGGATACGCGTTATTTATGGCGTGGAAGCATATATGGTTGATGATTCAAAACGTGTTTATGATTCCGGTGAAGCGAAAAGCTTTGATGACGAGTACGTGGTTTTTGATATTGAAACGACAGGTCTTTCACATATTAATTGCGATATTACGGAAATCGGTGCGGTACGTGTGAAAAATGGAGAAGTAACAGACCGTTTTCAGACTTTTGTGAAGCCGTCAAAGCCGATTCCGCCAAGAATTGTTTCGCTTACAGGCATAACGGACGATATGGTAAAGGATGCGCCGCTGCCTGAGGAAGCGTTGCGTGCTTTCAAGGAATTTTGCGGTGAGGACGCTGTGTTGGTGGCTCACAATTCAGATTTTGATACAAAGTTTGTTTTTTATAAATCCAAGGGATTTGGAATGGTTTATAAAAACAAGGTAGTTGATTCGCTCGCGCTGTGTCGCCTTGCTTTTCCCGGGCTTAAAAATCATAAGCTGAATACAGTGGCGGCTCATTTGCGTATTCCTTTGGAGCATCATCGGGCGGTGAATGACGCGATCTGTACTGCAGAGGTAATGCTTCGCTGTTTTGAGGAATTTCGTAAAAAGGACGCAAACGATATGCAAGGCGTAAACGCATTGTATTCGGGACAGGCGGGTGGTAAAAATGCAAAGGCGTATCACACGATCATCCTGTGTAAAAGCAAGCGTGGACTGCGTAATTTGTATAAACTGATTTCGCATGCGCATTTGGATCATTTTTACAGAAAACCGCGTATGCCGAAAAGCTTGATTGAAGAGCACCGCGAGGGACTCATCGTCGGTTCTGCTTGCGAGGCGGGAGAGTTGTATCAGGCGCTGTTGATGGGTGCGTCGGATAAGAAGCTGGAAAAAATCGCGGGTTTTTATGATTACCTTGAGATACAGCCTGTTGGTAACAATGCTTTTATGGTGAAGCAGGGGATTTTGGCAAGTGAAGAGGAGATCAAGACATGTAACCGCAGAATCGTTGAGCTGGGAAAAAGGCTCAATAAGCCGGTGGTCGCGACGTGTGATGTGCATTTTCTCGATCCGCAGGATGAATATTTTCGCCGTATCATTTTTCAGGTGCAGGGATATGATGATACGGAGCAAGCGCCTCTTTATTTGCGAACCACAGACGAGATGCTCAATGAGTTTGCATATCTTGGAGAGCAGACGGCATACGAGGTGGTTGTTGAAAATTCGAACAAAATAGCCGATATGACGGAAGAGATCGAGCTTTTTCAGTCGGATACAGCAATGCCTACGATTGAGGGGGCATCGGAGAAAATTACAGAGCTTGCTTTTCAGACGGCAAAGGAAAAGTATGGCGATCCGTTGCCGGAGCTGATTGAAGCACGGTTAAAGCGCGAGCTGGATTCCATTGTCGGTCATGGGTTTTCGGTGCTGTATTACAGCGCCCACCGTTTGGTTAAAAAGTCAAACGAGGATGGATATCTTGTCGGATCGAGAGGGTCTGTAGGTTCCAGCCTTGCGGCGACGATGACGGGAATCACGGAGGTCAATCCTCTGCCGCCGCATTATGTCTGTCCAAACTGTAAGCATTCAGATTTTGATGTGGATAAGGGGAGCTATGCGGTAGGCGTAGATTTACCGGACAAAAATTGCCCGGAGTGCGGCGCAAAATATTTGAAGGACGGATATGATATTCCGTTCGAGGTCTTTTTGGGGATTGATGCGGACAAGGTTCCTGATATTGATCTTAATTTCTCAGGCGAATATCAGCCGGTGGCGCACAAGTATACGGAAGTATTGTTTGGCGAGGGGCATGTGTTCCGTGCGGGAACGATCAGCGCGGTGCAGGATAAGATTGCGTATGGCTATGTCAAGAAGTTTTTGGAACAGACGGGAACATACGCCAATGAGGCGGAAATCAACAGGTTGGTGCAGGGCGTATCTGGCGTAAAGAAAACAACGGGGCAGCATCCGGGCGGAATTGTTATCGTACCGCACGACCGCGAGATATACGAATTTACACCCGTGCAGCGTCCTGCGGACAAGGCAGACGCGGAGTGGGTAACGACGCATTTTGATTTCAACTCGATGCATGATATCTTAATCAAGCTTGATATTCTGGGACATGATGTTCCGACTATTATAAGGTTGTTGCAGGATATGACGGGGATCGATCCTTTGACGATACCTCTGGATGATAAGCCGACAATGGATTTGTTTTCCGGCTTAAAGCCGCTGAAACTAAAACCTGCGGACCTCTTAGGAATACAAACGGGGACGCTGGGAATACCGGAATTTGGGACAAAATTTGTGCGCCAGATGCTGATGGATACTAAGCCGACGAGTATGGCTGAGATTATTCGTATCAGCGGACTTTCTCATGGGACAGATGTATGGATTGGCAATGCGCAGGAATTGATCAAGGCGGGGACGTGTACGTTACGAGAAGCGATTTGTACGCGTGACGATATCATGAACTATCTGGTAGATCAGGGTGTGGAAAAGCGTACGGCGTTTTTTATCATGGAAGCGACCAGAAAAGGGAAGATTGCCAAAAACGGTTTTACCGAGGATATGCAAAAGGCTTTGGATGACGCGCATATCATTGAGTGGTTTGTGGAATCTTGTAAAAAAATCAAGTATATGTTTCCAAAGGCACATGCTGTTGCGTATGTCATTATGGCCTACCGCATCGCATATTGTAAAGTTCATCATCCGCATGCGTTTTACGCGTCATATTTTACGGTGCGTGCGGGCGAGTTCGACGCGTCATATGTTACGGGCGGGCTGGACGACATCAAAAAGAACTGGCAGATGCTGGAGAACAAGGGTAAAAGCGCGACTGCAAACGAAAAAAACATGGCGACAATGCTTGAGGTGGCGTGCGAGATGTATTTGCGCGATATTCACTTTCTGCCTGTAGATCTCAAAAAATCAGATATTGATAAGTTTAGGATCGAGGAAGAAGGAATCAGGCTTCCGTTCCTTTCCGTGCCCAAGCTGGGAATGAGTGTAGCGGTCAATATCGCGCAGGAGCGGGAAAAAGCAGACTTTCTTTCCATTGAAGACTTGCGCAAACGCGCTAAAGTATCTGCTTCTGTAATCGAGGAGATGCAGAAGATGGGGACGCTGACAGGACTTACCGAGACAAATCAGTTGAGTTTGTTTGATTTATGATGCGTTTGATTTTCAATTGACTATTGTTATCTGCGGCTATATAATATATGAGTGAGTTTTCTTATGGAATTGCGTTGTGCAAACGTTCCGGCACAGGCAGTTCCGTTTTTCATCATAGGCGCACTGACAGTCTTGTGCGCAAATGACAATAATTGAATGGGAGGAACAGAAAATGAAAAAGCGAAGCGTAATCGGTATTGTTGTAACATTTATTTTAATTGCTTTGCTGTGCGTTTTTGTGGTAAACGGTTTTTCTGCGGGGGTGTATGATATCAAACCTTTGAACGGAATCCAGCAGGGGCTGGATTTGACCGGCGGCGTATATGTCGTTTATCAGGCGGACGATACATCAATTGAAAATTTTGACCAGAAGATGGATGGGGCAATGCTTGTTTTGCGGCAGCGTCTTGACGCCAAAGGATATACGGAGGCGACCATTACAAAGCAGGATTCTGATAAGATCAGGGTGGAGATCCCGATCAATGAGAGCAGTGAAGTGAAAAATCCGGATGAGGTATCAAAGTTTATCGGTACGCCGGCAAAGCTTGCGTTTGTCGATCCGGACGGGAACACGATCCTCGAAGGAGAGCAGATCGAACGTGCGGGTGTAACGCAGGATAGAGACAAACAATATGCGGTCTCTTTTAAACTCAATGGGGAAGGCGCACAGGCGTTTGCAGAAGCTACAAAGAAATATTTGGGGCAAGCGATCTCCATTACGATTGATGGAGAGACGATTTCTTCGCCGACAGTGCAGTCAGTCATTGCAGGGGGCGAAGGCGTGATCAACGGCGGCACAGGAGCCGGCTTTAGCTATGAAGAAGCGGAAAACCTTGCGTTACAGATCGAAAGTGGTGCGTTACCTCTGGATTTAAAAGAGGTAGAGGTACGCTCTATGAGCGCAACGCTTGGTGTGGGCGCATTGCAAAACAGCATCCAAGCGGGGCTGATCGGGCTTGCAATCCTGTTCTTGTTCATGCTGATCATATACCGTATACCCGGTCTTGTTGCGTGTATGGCGTTGGCTGTTTATGTATGCTTTGTTATGTTGCTTTTGGGAAGTGTGCCGGGGGTACAGCTCACCTTGCCGGGTATCGCCGGTATTATTCTGGGTATCGGCATGGCGGTAGACGCAAATGTTATTATTTTTGAGCGGTTTAAGGAGGAATTCCGAACGGGAAAAACGTTGCGGACCTCGGTAGACGCCGGCTTTAAAAAAGCATTTGTAACGATCCTCGATTCGAATGTAACAACGCTGATTTGCGCGATCGTGCTTGCGATTTTTGGCGCAGGTACACTGAAAAGTTTTGCTTACACATTGATCATTAGTATCATTGTGTCGATGATTTCCGCACTCGTTATTACGAGGGGGATCTTGAAAATGTATGTCAATCTCAACATCAAAAACCCCAATGTCTTTATGGCTAAGGCGAGGGAGATTCGCGCCGCGGCTAAGGCGAAAAAAGAAGGGGGGGCTGCGTAATGTTTACAAAGAACTTTAAGTGGTTTGTGCTGGTTCCGATTATTATTATTGTTATTGGTGTGATTTTTGGCGCAGTGAATGGCGGTCTCAATCTTGGAATAGACTTCACGGGCGGAAATATAACGACGATTGAATTCAATGGGGATTTTGACACGAATGTTGTAAAACAAGCGCTTGAGGACAACGGCATGGGGGACTCTCCCATTGTTCAGACGGGCGATAATTTTTCGCAGGCGCAGATTCGTATGAGACTGCTGCCGGATGAGGAAGAACAGGCGAATGTAAATACGGCTATTATCTCGCAGGTACAAGAGACATATCCTGACGCGGTGATCGCCTCTGTGGACAGGGTTGGCGGTGTTACAAGCTCGGAATTGATCCGTAACGCGTTTTTAGCGGTTACGGTCGCGTGCGTATTGATGCTGATATATATTTGGATACGGTTTGAATTGTTCAACGGTATCAGCGCGGTTATCACGCTTGTTCATGATGTTGCGATCATGATCGCTGTCGTCTGTATCTTGCGGATACAGATCAACAGCGCGTTTATTGCGGCATGTCTGACGATCATAGGTTACGCCATTAATAACACAATCGTTGTGTTTGACCGTGTCAGGGATAATCTGAAAGTGATGGGCTTAAAGCAGCATACACGTTCAGAGATCGCCAATACCAGTATCAAGGAAACCTTGACCAGAACGATCAATACATCAATAACAACATTGATCATGATCCTTGCGCTTTATATTTTCGGCGTGGCGGCAATCAAAGAATTTGCACTGCCGATCATCGTTGGATTGCTTGCGGGTGTATATTCATCGATATTAATATCTGCTCCGCTTTGGGCGTTTATGGCAGATAAATTTGATAAGAGCAAGAGGAAACAAGGTCAGACGGGAAACAAGAAAAAGTCACAACAAAAAACAAAGAAAAAGACAGTAAAAGCGTAATAAAGAAAAGACCTTCTTCGAGCAAGGAGGTCTTTTTTAAAAACAAGGGTTTATGAAATGAAGTACGTTTTAAAGCAAAAACCGCAAATAAGCAGCGACCGTACGTTGGTCGCAGAGCTGAGCAAAGAACTCGGCATTTCGCAAATGACAGCGCGGCTTTTGTGTGCGCGCGGAATTGTGAGCGTTGATGCGGCGCGTTCGTTTTTAAACCCGGATGAAACACAGCTCAATGATCCTTTCCTGTTTCGGGATATGAATGACGTAGTCAGTATGATAAAGCATATCATTGCCGTGGAGGGCAAGATATGTGTCTATGGCGACTATGACGCGGACGGAACTTCGGCGTGTGCCATACTATACCGGACATTGCAAAAGATGCGGGCGAAGGTCGAATGCTTTTTGCCTGACCGGATGGAGCACGGTTATGGGCTCTCCTTAGGCAGTATAGAAAAATTAAAAGGGACGGACCTTCTGCTGACAGTGGATTGCGGGATCACAAATCTCGCGGAGATCGCGCGAGCAAAGGAACTGGGCATGAAAACGATCGTGACAGACCATCATGAGTGTCCGCCTGTTTTGCCTAAGGCTGATTTCATCATCAACCCTAAGTGTCAGGGCGAAGCATACCCGTATCACGATTTGTGCGGCGCGGGAGTAGCGTTTAAAGTCGCACAGGCGCTGCTTGGCAAGGATGCGCTTGCTTATATCGATTTGGCGGCGCTCGCAACGATTGCGGATATTGTGCCGTTGCACGGGGAAAACCGCGCGATTGCCGCGTTGGGTTTAAAGAAGATCAACAGCGATCCTAATCCGGGTATTGCCGCGCTTGCGGCACAGGCATGCCCGAAACGCAGTGAGATAGATGCGCAAACCGTTTCCTTTGTTTTGGCGCCGCGAATCAATGCGGCGGGCAGAATATCGACCGCGCGCGTTGCGTTTGAATTATTGAGCGATTCTAATGAGAGCAAGTTGGAGCAACTTGCGAAACAGTTGTGCGAGCTTAATATGGATCGCCAGAAACGGCAGGAGAAGGTCGTTCAGGAAGCCATGGAAATGGTGCAGGGGGTCAAGGACAAAAAGATCATTTTACTGTATCAAAAAGATTGGGATATTGGAATTGTAGGGCTTGCGGCATCCAAGATTGCAGAAGCATTTGTGCGACCTACGGTGTTGTTAGGCGGTACGGAAACCGACGGGGTGTTTACAGGATCTGCCCGCAGCATAGACGGTGTCAATATTTACGAGGCACTGAAATCGCAGTCACAGTTCTATGAAAAATTCGGCGGACATGCCGGTGCGGCAGGACTGACAATTAAGGAAGAACATTTAGAGCAACTGGCGTCTCGCCTCAATGCTTATATGAATGAACATTACCAAGACGAGGTATTTCGACCGGTAAAATATTACGATATGAAGGTCAAAACGGAAGATGTCAGCAATCAACTGATCGAAGAATTTGACCGCTTGCGTCCGTTTGGGCACAAAAACGAGCAGGTTGAAGTGTTGATCCCAAAAGCATATCTCAGAGAGATACGCCCGATTGGCGAAGATAAGCACGCAAAATTCCGTATTGAGGAAAACAAACGCGCCGTAAACGGTGTGGCTTTTGGCATACAGGCGGCGGATGTTCCGTCGTCGGCGGATGTTGTCGGCGTACTTAATGTGAATGCATTTGACAATAAACCTCAAATGATAGTGAATACTTTTTCTTTTGAGGAAACACTGAAGCGGCAATTTAATAAGGCGGAGCGTTATATTGATAGGTGTGAGCAGCCGACTGCCGCAGATAAAGAAACATATTTTTGCGAACGTGAAACGCTTTTGCAGGTATATGTGATATTAAAGGGCGCAAGCGACCAGAAAATTTCTTTTGCGGATGAAGGCGCAATGGTGACTTTTCTGAAAAAGTATGTGGAAGGGATCGATGCCGATAAGGCGGTCTTTTCAACGTTGGTGCTTCGCCAAATTGGATTGCTAGAAATACAAAAAAGTGATAGAATACACATTGTGATAAAAAGCGGAAAGCGTGATCTTATGGAAAGCGCGATCTATCAGAAATTTTTGTAAAAGGGAGAAAAACCAATGGATCTGAAGACAAAAATAAGAGATATTATGGATTTCCCGGAGCCGGGGGTTGTTTTTAGGGATATTACAACGCTGGTCAAGGACCCTGATGCGTTCGCATATGTGACGGACACATTTGCCGACCACGTGAAGGACGAACATATTGATATGATCGTTGTGCTGGATGCGCGTGGTTTTTTGTTCGGATCCCCTGTCGCGTACAAGCTCAGAAAGGGCATTGTGCCTGTTAGGAAGGCAGGGAAGTTGCCCTCGGATGCTTTTCATGTAGAATATCATCTGGAGTACGGTACAGATAAATTCGAGATGCACACGGACGCGATCCGACCGGGTATGCGTATAGCGATTTTTGACGACTTGCTCGCAACGGGCGGTACCGCGAAAGCGGCGTGCGATTTGGTGGAGATGGCAGGCGCGGAGGTGACGTCGCTCAATTTTGTGATCGAGCTGACCGACCTTGGCGGACGAGAGGTACTGGAAGGTTATCATATATTTTCTCAGGTACAGTACTGAGAAACCAAGAAGGGGATATCTGGGTGTCGGACTATTATCAGGATTTTATAAGACGGCATAAGTTGGAATATAATGCGGACGTTGAAAAGGCGTTCGCAATGGCGGAGAAGGCGCACGAAGGTCAGCTCCGCCATTCCGGCGAGCCCTTTTTTACGCATCCCCTTGCTGTTGCTGATATTATCGCCGATCTGGGGCTTGATCATACAACGATTATCGCCGGAATTTTGCATGACGCGGCAGAAGACACGCTGCTGACGATCGACGAAATTGAGAAGGCTTTTAATCCGGAGATCGCTAAGCTTGTGGACGGCGTCACGAAATTGAAAAATTACGATTTTAAAACACGCGAAGAGCAGCAATGGGAGAGCCTGCGTAAGATGTTTCTTGCGATGGCTTCGGACATACGCGTAGTTATTATTAAGCTTGCAGACCGTTTGCACAATATGCGGACATTAAAATACCAGTCGGAAAATAAGCAGATCGAAAAAGCCACGGAAACGCTGGAGATATATGCACCGTTGGCGCATCGGCTTGGTATCAGCGCGATCAAATGGGAGCTGGAAGATCTGTCGCTTAAGTTTTTGCATCCTGACGACTATTTTGAGATCGCTAATAAGATTGCTTCTACGCGTGTAGAGCGAGAAAAGCAAATCAATTCCGTTATTGCAAAGCTGGAAGATAAGATTGTGGAAATGAAGATCAAGGCGGAGATCGAAGGTCGACCGAAGCATATTTATAGCATCTATAAAAAGATGAAAAATAAAAATAAAGTGTTTGAAGAGGTTTACGACCTGATTGCAATCCGTATCATTGTTTCAAGTGTGAAGGACTGTTACGGCGTCCTTGGACTTGTGCACACAATGTGGAAGCCGATCCCTCTGCGTTTCAAAGATTATATTGCGGTTCCCAAGCAAAACATGTACCAGTCACTGCACACGACGCTGCTGGGAGACGACGGTAAGCCGTTTGAGGTGCAGATCAGAACGTATGATATGCATCGCACGGCGGAATATGGCATTGCCGCGCATTGGAAATACAAAGAAGGCGCAAAGGGCGGCGATGGTATTGACGCAAAGCTTTCATGGCTTCGAGAGTTGATGGAGTGGCAAAACGATATGAAGGACTCCAAGGAGTTTATGGAGACCTTAAAAGTTGATATTTTTGCGGATAATGTATTTGTGTTTACACCCAAAGGCGATGTCAAAGATTTTGTAAATGGTTCGACACCGCTTGATTTTGCATACAGTATTCATAGCGCGATCGGCAACAAGTGCGTGGGTGCAAAGGCAAACGGTAAGCTTGTTCCGCTCGACTACAAGATGCGCACCGGAGATATTATTGAAATCGTGACATCCAATACGGCAACGCCCAGCAGAGATTGGTTGAAATATGTCAAGACAACGCAGGCGCGTAGTAAAATTAAGCAGTGGTTCAAAAAACAGCTGAAGGAAGAAAACATTGTCAAAGGTCGCGAAATGCTGGAGAAAGAAGCGAAACGGCAGGGATATCAGCTGCACGAGCTTCTGAATAATGATTGGCTGAGCGTTCTGTATAAGCGATTTACGCTTAATTCTCAAGACGATATGTTTGCCGCGATCGGATATGGATCGATCACAGTAAACCAGATACTTTTGAAGTTGATCGAGCAATATAAGATTGCCCATAATATCGACACCGGTTCGGATGAATTAAAGATCGTTAAGCGTACGGGCAAGGGCTCGGAGGGAGATATTACTGTTAAAGGCAGTACAGGGCTTGCGGTGCGCTTTGCAAAATGCTGTAACCCGGTGCCGGGCGACGATATCATCGGTTACATCACACGCGGACGCGGTGTTTGTGTGCATACGAAGGACTGTAAGAATCTAAAGGAAATGAGTGTGGATAAGGATCGGTTGATCGATGTTGCGTGGGTAGCGGATCAGACCGCAAGCTACAATGTAGAAGTACAGATCGTGGCAAACGACAGACCGGGGCTTATGGTGGAGATATCGCAGGCGATGTATAACGCCAATAAGGATATTACCGCGATCAACGCACATTCCGCAAGAAACGGAATGGCGAATATTTCGTTGCGTTCGAATATTACATCAGTGGATGACCTCAACGATCTCATTAACAAACTTAGAAATTTGAAAGGCGTAAAAGACGTGTTCCGCGTCAATTATTAGTATTATGAGAGCGGTTGTACAACGTGTAAAAAATGCTTCCGTCACAGTAGAAGGGAATATAATCAGTAGTATCGGCGTTGGGCTGCTGGTACTTATCGGCTTAAGCAAAGACGATACGCGCAGGGATATGGAATATATTGCGGATAAATGTTTAAATCTCAGAGTATTTGAAGACGCGGAAGATGTGATGAATCTGTCACTTGAGGATATTGGCGGAGAGCTGCTGCTCGTTTCGCAATTTACGCTGTATGGAGATGCGCGCAAGGGAAGAAGACCAAGCTATATGCATGCGGCGCCGCCGGATGTTGCGCGGGATATGTTTGCGGAGTGCGTGGAGGTATTTCGGCAGAGATGGGAAAAAATACAAACAGGACAGTTTCAGGCAATGATGGATGTAGCGCTCATCAATGACGGACCGGTGACAATCCTGCTTGACAGTAAAAAGGAATTTTAAATAATGCTGATTGATACGGTAGTAACAGGACGGGAAAGCGGACTGTTTGAAAATTGTTATATTGTGCGTGAGAACAATGCGAGTGACGCGGTTGTTATTGATCCGGGTGAAGGTGCGCAGGATATTGTAAGGCAGCTTGAAAAACAAGAGCTTGGCGTTTCGTATATCCTTTTGACGCATGGTCATGCCGATCATATTGCGGCAACGGATGCGCTGCGGAACAGGTACGGCGCAAAAGTCGTGATTCACGAAAAGGATGCGGACATGCTGGAGCATCCGTCGCGTAACCTGTCCGCCTTTTTAGGAAAGGAACTTGCGCTTGAACCGGCGGATATATTACTTTCAGGCGACGATACAATTGACGCAGCAGGGCTTTGTTTTCGTGCGATACATACGCCGGGACATACGCGCGGCGGGGTATGTTATGTTGTGGATGACGTAATGTTTTCAGGCGACACCTTATTCGCGGGTTCGATCGGACGAACGGATTTCCCGGGCAGCGACGGGGAGGAAATGAGGAGTTCTCTTGCTTTGTTGAAAGGGATGGAGAAAAACTATACTGTTTATCCGGGGCATGGAGAAGCTACGAGTTTGGAACGCGAAAAACGGAGCAATCCGTTTATGCAGGGGTGATCCATGTTTTCGTTATATACTGATACACCGGAATTTTTCAATGATATTTGTGACGAGATCCGTCTTTTTGTAAATGAAAAGAAGATAGCATTGGTTGAAAAAGATGAAATGAGTGCCGGACATATGCTGCGGCATTTTTTTTGGCGTGATAATGATGGTTGGAACGCAAAGGCGGAATACTATATTGACGGGAACCTTGTGCAGCAGGAGGAAACAACGCCGGATTTTTCAAACGATGGAAAATCGGTCGATGTGACGCAGGATACGCTGCTTGCGAAAAAATTAAGGAAGCATCATGTCAAAGGGATGATATATGCGGTTCTTCGCGCATATTATGGGGAAGACAAACCGTGGGGATCGCTTACGGGAATACGACCGACTAAGCTGATGCATGAGCTTGCAAAAAAACATGGGATGGATGAGGCAAAACGTATATTTCGCGAAACGTACTTTGTGATGGAATCCAAAGTTGCGCTTGCGCAAACGATCGTCGCTCAGCAGAAGCGCTACCGCAGCAATATCATGGAAAATGATATCGATATTTATATTGGCATTCCGTTTTGTATCTCACGGTGCAAATATTGTTCGTTTGTATCGCGGGACATTAAATTCAGTACTAAGCTCAAAGATCAATATCTGGCATGTTTGTTAAAAGAATTTGCCATGATGCGCGGTACGCTTGAAAAGTATCACGTACGCGCGGTGTATGTGGGCGGCGGAACGCCTACCGCACTGGGAGACGAGGAATTTGCGCAACTGCTTTGCGCGATAAATGAGTATTTCCCAAATCCGGATGAGTTCACCGTGGAAGCGGGAAGACCGGATACGATCACGCATGAAAAGCTTGACAGGATCAAGGAAGCGGGAGCGGGGCGTATCAGCATCAATGCCCAAACAACGAATGACGAGACGTTAAGGCGGATTGGGAGGAAACACGACGCAGGAGACTTTTTCCGCGCGTTCGATCTGGCAAAGACGTACGGATTTGATAGCATCAATACAGACATCATACTTGGTCTGCCCTTAGAAACGCCGGAGGACACGCGGCGTACATTAGAAGATGTGACGCGGTTTGCGCCGGAAAATGTCACGGTACACACGCTGGCGCTAAAAAACGCTTCGGATTTTGCGTTGGAAAATCAGGATTTACTCAATAGCCGGATGGTTGCTGAAATGGTGGAACAGTCACAGCATTTTTTGAGCAGGGCGGGATATCTTCCGTATTATTTGTACCGTCAGAAATATATGAGCGGAAATATGGAAAATGTTGGATTTGCCTTCCATGGAAAAGAATCTGTTTATAACATCGATATCATGGAAGAAACCGTTAGCGTTATGGCATTTGGCGCAGGGGGGATATCAAAAAAACTGTATCCCGAAAAAAATCTTTTGAAGCGAGCGGCAAATGTTAAGGACATCTCCAATTATATCGAACGGACGCAAGAGATGGCTGACAGGAAAAAAGAGCTGTTTTAGCGGATGAAATAGGGATGTTGATTTGTTGACACGCTTTTGTTTTGCGGATATAATATAGCTATTGGAAAAGGCGATGACACGGAGAGTATCCATATGCCTTGCGCATAAGAGAGCGGCTGACGTGGCTGAAAGCGGTCGCGCGTTTAAGATATGGGGAAGAACACCGGAGAGTTTCTATGGCGAAAGCACGAGTGAGTAGCTGTGGGCGCAGGTCTGCGTTATGGGCGAGAGCGGAAAGCGAGGAGCGCTTTCAATGTGGGTGGTACCGCGGGTTTTTGTAACTTCGTCCCTTTTGTGGGCGGAGTTTTTTTAGTTTTCAGGATAAATTTGGAGGACGTTAAGTTGGCAGTAAAAGCACCTAAGGGCACAAAAGATGTTTTGCCGCAGGACAGCTATAAGTGGCATTTTGTCGAAGAGATCGCGCGTAAGCTGACCGCGCTTGCGGGATATAGAGAAATTCGTACCCCTGTATTTGAGCATACGGAGCTCTTTTTACGCGGCGTGGGAGATACGACAGACATTGTACAAAAAGAAATGTATACGTTTATAGACAAGGGAGACCGCTCTATTACGCTAAAGCCGGAAGGAACGGCAGGGGTGGTTCGCGCATTTATCGAAGGTGGCTTGCCAAGCAATGCGCAGCCTACAAAGATGTATTATCTTTCTACCCCCGTGTTTCGTTATGAAAAACCGCAATCGGGGCGTTTGCGTGAACATCACCAGTTCGGTGTAGAAGTGTTTGGCGCGGCGGACGCAAGCGTAGACGCGGAGGTTATTAATCTTGCGTTGACATTGTTTCGGACGGCGGGATTAAGACAGCTGAAACTAAATATAAACAGCATTGGCTGTGACAAGTGCAGACCACAGTACAATGAAACCTTAAAGGATTATTTGAGGGAGCACGAGGAGGAATTGTGTGAGACATGCAGGGAACGCATGGAGCGCAATCCTTTGCGCGTGCTGGACTGCAAAGTGCCAAGTTGTCAAACGATCGTAGAGAAAGCGCCTAAAATGCTCGATCATTTGTGCGAAGAGTGTTCTTCGCACTTTGAGGCGTTGAAAAAATATCTGGGAGTGTTGGGCATTGAATATGCGATCAATCCGCTTATTGTGCGAGGTCTGGATTATTACACGAAAACAGTATTTGAAATCATTTCAGACAATATTGGGTCACAGGGTACGGTATGCGGCGGCGGACGCTATGATAAGCTGTTAAAGCAGATCGGCGGACCTGATATGCCGGGGATCGGATTTGGTATGGGTATTGAGCGTTTGTTGTTAGTGATGGAAAGTGAGGGAATAGAAATACCGCGACCTTCTGTTACGGATGTATTTGTGTGTACACATGGACAAGCGGCGCGGATGTGTGCGATTTGTCTGACGAGAGGGCTGCGTGAAAAGGGAATCAAAGCGGACATGGATCATTGCGCGCGCAGCATCAAGGCACAGTTTAAGTACGCAGACAAGATCGGTGCAAAAACCGTGATTGTGATAGGCGAAGAGGAAGTTGAAAAGGGAACGGCAATTCTTAAGACAATGGAAACAGGGGAAGAACGGATCGTGAAACAAGACGAAATCCAACTGTTTTTAATATGATTTTTAGATTGATAGGAGAATAAGCAATGGGAGAGTTTTTAAACGACTGGAAAAGAAGCGCGCTTTGTGCGGAATTTACGAAGGATGATATTGGAAAGCAAGTCACTCTGATGGGGTGGGCAGATACGCGCCGTGATCTTGGCGGACTTGTATTTGTGGATTTGCGTGACCGTTCCGGAATCATGCAGGTTGTATTCAACGAATCTGCATTTGAGGGTGATTTCGAAAAAGTAAGCAGCATCCGCAGCGAGTTTGTGCTGGCTGTGAAAGGCGAAATTGTCGAGCGATCAGAAGATACTGTAAATCCGAAGTTGCCGACAGGATTGATCGAAGTGAAGGTGCGTGAATTAAAAATCTTGAGCAAAGCGGAGACACCGCCGTTTGAAATTGAAGACGGCAGCAAGGTGCGTGAAGAATTACGCCTGAAATACCGTTATCTTGACTTGCGCAGACCTGAGATGCAGAAAAACCTGATGCTCAGGAATAAGATCGCGAATGTGGCGCGCAATTATCTGGCGGACAATGGATTTTTGGATATCGAAACGCCAATGTTGCAAAAGAGTACGCCGGAGGGCGCGCGTGATTATCTGGTTCCGTCGCGCATCCATGCAGGTTGTTTTTACGCGCTGCCACAGTCTCCTCAGCTTTTTAAGCAGATATTGATGATTTCCGGTTATGATCGGTATTTCCAGATCACAAAGTGTTTCCGTGACGAGGATCTGCGTGCAGACCGCCAACCGGAATTTACGCAGATCGATACGGAGATGTCGTTTGTGGAAGCGGACGACGTAATGGGAATGCACGAAGGGTTAATGCAACGCGTATTTAAGGATGTTATGGATATTGATATCAAGCTCCCCTTAAAGCGCCTTACGTATCAAGAGGCGATGGATCGGTTTGGCAGCGATAAGCCGGATACGCGTTTTGGATTGGAACTAAAAGATGTCAGTGATATCGTTGCGGGCAGCGACTTTAAGGTATTCAGCTCGGTCGTAAAAAACGGCGGTAGTGTGCGCGCAATCAACGCAAAGGGTTGTGCGAATACGCTTGCGCGCCGCGAGATCGACGCTCTGGTGGATTTTGTGAAGATTTATGGCGCAAAGGGCATGGCGTGGATATCCATCCGTGAGGATGGTCTCAATTCGCCGATCACCAAGTTTATGACGCAAGAAGAAATCGACGCGATCATGCAGCGCCTTAACGGTCAGGTGGGCGATATCCTGTTCTTTGTGGGTGATAAGAATTCTGTAGTATATGATTCCTTGGGTGCATTGCGATTGAAGCTGGCGGAAAAGCTTGCGCTGATCGAACCAAACACATGGGATCTTTTGTGGGTCACTGAATTTCCGCTGTTTGAATACAGTGAGGACGAAAAACGATATGTGGCAAAACACCATCCGTTTACGTCGCCGATGGACGAGGATGTGGATAAGGTTGCTTCTGATCCGGCAAATGCGCGCGCAAAGGCATATGACATCGTTTTAAACGGAAATGAGATTGGTGGCGGCAGCATCAGGATACACAGTACAGAGCTGCAGGAAAAGATGTTTGAAGCGCTTGGATTTACCAACGAGGAGGCGTGGAGCCGCTTTGGATTCTTACTGGAAGCGCTGAAATATGGAACGCCGCCGCATGGCGGATTGGCTTATGGGCTGGATCGTCTTGCAATGCTGATGGCAGGCGTGGATTCGATCCGTGACGTGATCGCCTTTCCTAAGGTGCAGAATGCGTCTGATCTGATGTCTAAGGCGCCGGATACGGTTGATAAAAAACAGCTGCGCGAATTGCATATCCGCGTAGAAGAAGACTGAGATGGATGATACAAGGACGGTCGCGCTGCTCGGACAAGACGCGGTCGATATGCTGAAAGGCTGTACGGTAGCGGTTTTTGGCGTGGGTGGTGTTGGCTCGTTTGCGGCGGAAGCAATCGCGCGTGCGGGAGCAGGTACGCTGATACTGGTGGATAACGATGTTGTCAAGCCTTCTAACTGCAATCGCCAGCTTGTGGCGCTTTGCTCAACAATAGGGCAATATAAAACGCATGTGATGCGGGACAGGATCTTTGACATCAACCCGCAGACGCACGTGATCACACATGAGGTGTTTTATGATGAAAGCACCTCGGAAACGATATTGGGAGGACAACATATCGATTATGTAGTAGACGCGATCGACAGTATTCCTTCTAAAGTATGTTTGATTTGTGAATGCAAGAGTAAGGGGATCAACATCGTTTCTTCTATGGGAGCGGGAAACAAGCTGTACCCGGAACGGTTTTGTGTGACAGACATTTATAAGACGAAGTGTGACCCGATTGCCAAAATTTTGCGCAAACAGCTTAAAAATTGCGGGATTAAAGCTCTTACGGTCGTATGTTCAGACGAATTACCGCTAAAGTCCGCAGCGGAGGAAGATGGAAAGCGTGTACCGGCGAGTATATCGTTTGTGCCGTCTGTGTGCGGGCTTTTGATGGCAGGGGTTGTCGTGCGCTCATGCGCGGGAGTTGAAGAATGAAGGAAGCGGGACTGGTAACAAAAATTGACGGAAAGACGGCATACTTAAGGTTCAACCGCACATCGGCTTGTTCTAAATGCGGCGCGTGCGGCATGATTGCAGGGCAGAGCGATATCACCGTGACGGTGGAAAATACGCTGCATGCATGCCTCGACGACAGAGTAGAGGTAGAATTTACTACAAAAAACGCACTGATGTCTTCAGCGATAGCATATGTTTTTCCGTTGGTGATGCTGTTTGTCGGCGTATGGCTGGGATATGTGATTCCGCAGGATGCATTTCCTGTAAAGGACGCGTTGGCGGCGATATTGGGCATTGTTTTCGCGGCGGCAGGCTTTGTTGTGTTAAAGTTGCTCAATCCGTATTTTAAAAAGAAATTCGCGAAAGTATATACCATGGTGAGAATCTTGGATGAAAGTGGGCCACGAGAGTGTTCTTAAAAAGAATCGAAGTAAACGGCTTCAAATCCTTTTGTAATAAAAAGGACATCATTATCAATAAAGGGATCACAGGGGTAGTTGGTCCTAACGGCAGCGGCAAAAGTAATATTGCCGATGCTTTGCGTTGGGTTTTGGGAGAACAAAGCTCCAAAAATCTGCGTGGATCAAGTATGCAGGATGTGATTTTTAACGGAACGCAAAGCCGCAGTAAAAAGAATTACTGTGAGGTTTGTTTGATTTTCGATAATTCTGATATGCGTATCAAGACAGATTACACGGAAATCTCCGTCCGTCGAAAGATGTACCGTTCGGGGGAGAGCGAATATTATATCAACAATTGCGGATGTCGTCTAAAGGATATCCTCGAGTTGTTTCGCGATACCGGTATTGGCAAGGAAGGGTATTCGATCATTGGACAGGGCAAGATCGATGAATTGCTGACCAGCAAGGCAACGCAGCGGCGAAAGGTGTTTGAAGAAGCTGCAGGTATTATGAAGTACCGCGTGCGCAAAGAAGAGGCGGAACGCAATCTGCAAAAAACGAAGGAAAATGTTACGCGTATCGACGATATTTTATCCGAGCTTTCCGCGCAGATCGAACCGTTGGAAAAGCAGATGAACGAAGCGAAGGACTATCTCTCGTTGCGCGACCGCTTAAAGGAGCTGGAGATCAACCTGTACCTTTACCAGTGTGACAGGACAGATGAGCGCATGCTAAAGCTTGATCAGCAGATCGCGGAGAATGAGCAGGAATTTAAGGATATGACGGAACAGATTGCGGCAAAAGTGGCGCTTGTTTCGGATATCAAAAAGCAATTACAAAAGATACAGGAAGAGATTGAGCAGCAAAACGCGGCGCTGGGGGAACAAATGAGCGAGCAAGAGCGATTGCGCGGGCAGCTTAACCTGATGGAGGAAAAGGAACAAACGCATATTGCCACGCTGGATCAGAACGCAGAGAAGCGCGATGCGCTACAGGTCTCTATTGAGGACGGCAACCGGAAAATCGAAGAGATCAATGTTAAAATTGACGAGTTGAATACGGTGATCGATGAAAAATATGCGCAAATTTTGGAATTGCGTCAGTCGGTTGAGGCGATTACAGGGCGTTCGGGCGACGTGCAAAGTGGCATTGAGGATACAAAGCGCAAGGTAGAGACTTCGCGAACGGAATTGCAGACGATGACGATCGGTTTGAGCGAAAAGCAGGTCAAGGAAGAAGTACTGGTACAAAAGCTTGAAGAAGCAGAAATACAGCGCGACAAGCATGCGCAATATATCAGTGAAATAAAGGATACGACGCAAGCGCTCGAAACGGAAGTCAGGGAATATGACGAGCAAGGCGCAAAACTGCGTGTGTTGATGAATGAAAGTGCACAGACGGCTGCTCATTTGCAAACGGAAAAGCAGAAACAATCTGAGCTGCTTACAAGCGTCGCAAGAAAACTGAGCGAGGATGAGTCGCGCATGAAGCTTCTAAACGATATGCGCGAGGAATATGAAGGGTATTTTGACAGTGTACGTTCGCTTCTGAAGAGTGCAAAGGATGCGCCGCACGTCAAAAATAAAATAAAAGGTGTATTGGCGGAAGTGATCGAGGTGCCCAAAAAATACGAGACACCTATAGAAGTGATATTGGGTAACGCACTGCAAAACGTCGTTGTAAAGAGTGATACAGACGCAAAGGAGTTGATTGCTCATTTGCGAAAAAATAATCTTGGACGTGTGACGTTTTTGCCTACGGAAGCGCTTAAGGTGCGCCATTTACAGCAGGAAGAAAAGAGACATCTTGGTATGGATGGCGTAGAGTGCATTGCCAGTGAGGCAATCGAATGCAGTGACGAAATCAGACCGGCGGTCGATTTTCTTTTGGGGCGTACGGTGATCGTGCGTGATATGGACAGTGCAATTGCCTTGATGCGCGCGAGTGATTATGCGTTTCGTGCGGTGACGATGGACGGCGATTTTATAAAGCCGGGCGGCGTCATCACGGGCGGAAGCTTGAAAAACACAAAAACAGGACTTTTGTCGCGCAAGCGTATGGCACAGGAACTTGAAAAGAATATCGTTGCAAATAAAACACAGTTTGAGCAGCACAATAAGAAGCTTGCGGAATTCGATCCGCGCATTGAAGCGGCAATCGCTTCACAAAAGCAGGCGCTTGATGATTTGCGTGCATTGGAGGTACGCGCGGCGGCGGCACAGCAGGCATTGCAGTCAGCAAAGCAGCAGCTTGGCGACCGCGATAAGATTGCGGCAGAGTTGAGCGACAATACGCAGAATCTAACAGGAGAGCTTTTGTCTGCGAGAAAAGAGATCGACGAGCTGCAAAAGAATATCATAAAAGCGCGAGAAGAATTTGAAATGTTGACACAAACGCTTGCGGACATGGAAGCGGGCGCGGCGAAAAATGCGCAAGAGACATCGGAGATCAAGGACAGCCTGTCTGCGCAGGAGCTTATGCAGACTGAATTCAACAACCAAAAAAATATGCTTGTCAACGAGGCGGAACATGTGAGGAATGCGGTATCTCAGGCAAAGCAGGATATGAACAATATGCTGCGTCAAAATGAATTGCTCACAGCGGAATTAAAAGGAATCACACACGATAAAGCGGAGCTGCGGGCAAAACTAGATGAGATATTGGATCATGTAAGACAGGCGGGCGAAGTGTCGCAGGAGAAGCTGGAGCTGCGGGATAATTTGAACAAGCAGTTAGAGGAAACAGAAGAGAGTACGCAAACGCTTGCGGCGCAAAAAGATGGATTGATCGAAACTAAGTACAAGTTGATCGCCGGCAAGGAAAAGATGGAGGTTTCAAAGGAAACGTACCAGAATAAGCTTTGGGACGACTATGGTTTGACTTATGCAAACGCGGTGGCTTTTAAAGCGGATTTCGCGTTTCAGTCGGCGTCAAAGGAGATTGACGATATCAGAAGCCGCATTCGCGATATGGGTGCGGTGAACCCAAACGCAATCGAAGATTATACCCGGGTAAGGGAGAGATATGACGGTCTGATGTTGCAGCGGGAAGACTTGATACATGCGGGGGATGACCTGCAAGTAGTGATCAACGACCTGCTTTCGGGTATGAAAGAAAGTTTTCGCGCAAAATTCACGCAGATCAACGAAAATTTCAAGCAGGTATTTCAGGAATTGTTTGGCGGCGGATATGCGCAGCTCGAGCTTTTGGACGAGGACGATATCATGGAATGCGGGGTAGAGATCATCGCAGAGCCACCGGGAAAGAAGCTGCAGAACATTCAGCTATTGTCTGGCGGAGAAAAAGCGCTGACCGCCATTGCGTTGCTGTTTGCCATGTTGAATATCAATCCATCGCCCATTTGCCTGTTAGACGAGATAGACGCGCCGCTTGACGACGCAAACGTCATCCGTTTTTCAGAATATCTGAAAAAATTATCCAGTGAATTGCAATTTATTGTGATCACGCACAGAAAGCCGTCTATGGCAATATGCGACACGCTTTACGGTGTAGCGATGCAGGAAAAGGGCGTATCGGACATCGTATCCGTACAGTTTTGACAAAGAGAAAGCGAGGATAAACAATGGGATTTTTTGACAAGTTGAAGGAACGCGTTAACAAGACGCGAGATAATATTTCGGCGAAAGTGAATAATGTTATAAAGAATTTCCGAAAGGTAGACGAGGAGTTTTTTGAGGAATTGGAAGAAGCGTTGATCCTTTCGGATATTGGTTATGCGACGACGGAAAAGATCATCGGTTCTCTTCGGGATACGGTGAAGGAGAATAAGATTTCAGATTCTTCTGAGATCAAAGAAATATTGGTCGATATTTTAGCGGAGTATATGAATGCGCCGCCGCTCGATATCAAAAAACCTACGGTCATGCTTATTGTGGGAGTGAACGGTGTTGGTAAGACAACGGCGATCGGGAAGTTATCTAATTATTATGGACAGACGGGGAAAAAAGTGATGCTTGCGGCAGCGGATACATTCCGTGCGGCGGCAGCGGAGCAGCTGGGAATTTGGGGAGAACGGACAAACACGCGTGTGATCAAGTATGCAGAAGGCGCGGATCCGGCGGCTGTTGTGTATGACGCAATCGATGCCGGCAAACATGCGGATATTGATTTGCTGATCATTGATACGGCGGGAAGACTGCATAACAAGAAAAATCTAATGAGCGAACTTGAAAAGATCAATCGTGTGGTAGATAAGTCTTACCCGGAGGCAACGCGCGAAACTTTTTTGGTGGTGGATGCGACGACAGGGCAAAACGCGATCTCCCAGACCGAAGTATTCAATGAGAGCGTCAAGCTGACGGGCATTATATTGACAAAGCTAGATGGAACGGCAAAGGGCGGCGTGGTGTGCGCGGTGAAGGATATGACGGGCGTTCCGGTCCGTTTTATCGGTGTGGGCGAGGGTGTTGACGATCTGCAACCGTTTGACGCGCGGGAATTTGCGAAAGCGATTTTAGGATAATGACAAAAATCGTTCCGTTGCGTTTTGGCGGCGACAATTGTTATATCATAGAAAATGGCGAAAATGCTGTATTGGTAGATACCGGTCGCCCTGCGATGCGCGATCAGTTGATGCGCGCGCTTGTGCCATGGAATATACAATGCGTTTTATTGACGCATGGACATTTCGATCATATTGGAAATGCGGTATACATCGCACAAAAATATGGCGCAAAGATCGCAATTGCCAAAGAAGACGAAGACTTGGCAAAAGACAATAGGACGCGTACATTCGGCTCACGCGGACTGATTGGCGCTTTGATCAGAAAGGTGTCTATGGCGACAATTCAAAAGATGCGGTTTGAAGGATTTACGCCCGATTTATATTTGTATGATGGACAGAAGCTGGATATGTTCGGTATAGACGCACAAGTGATTGGTCTGCCCGGGCATACGGCGGGGTCTGCAGGAATTATGGCGGACGACGGATGTATCGTGGGGGATACGATCATGAATATGGGTGGTGTAAGCCGCGCGCGTATTGCCGAAGATTTTGCCGGGGTGGATAGTTGCTTGGATAAGCTCAAGGGATTAGGCGCGGAGTGGTATTATCCGGGGCATGGGAAGCCTGTATCGGCACGGCAACTCAGCAGGTTATAGGTGTAAAGGTTTTATGCTTGACATGCATGTAAAAAATAAGTATAATCAAACAGGTGTTGAGGTAGTATGCCTTACACCTGTTTTTATGATAGGCGGTAAGCGATGAAGCGCGAAAAGGATTTGAAATTGAGCCTGTATTATGATTTTTACGGTGAATTTCTGACACCAAAACAGGCAAATGTATTTTCACTATACTATAATGACGACTATTCGCTTGCAGAGATCGCGCAGGAATGCGGGATTTCGCGGCAGGGTGTGTTGGATACCATAAAGCGGGCGCAATTAAAGCTAGAGGACATGGAGCGTAAGCTCGGTCTTGTGAAAAGACAGCTTGACGAGGAGAACTAAATGGCATTTGAAGGTATTGCGGAAAAACTGCAAAATGTATTTCGGAAATTGACCGCGCGCGGCAAGCTTTCGGAGAGCGATATCAAGGCGGCGATGCGCGAGGTAAAACTCGTGCTTTTAGAAGCGGACGTCAACTTTCTTGTGGTTAAGAAGTTTATCAAGGAGCTTTCCGAAAAAGCGGTAGGTTCAGGTATATTGGATAGTCTCACCCCGGGACAGCAAGTCATAAAACTGGTACGTGATGAGCTGACAGAACTTTTGGGCGGCAGGCAATCCGAGATCAAACTGGCAGGGTCTCCGCCTACTGTGATATTGATGATGGGTTTGCAGGGCGCGGGCAAGACGACGTTTTGCGCGAAGCTGGCAGGATATTATAAAAAGCAAGGTAAAAAGCCGTTATTGGTTGCGTGCGACATTTACAGGCCTGCTGCGATCAAGCAATTGCACGTGGTAGGCGAACAGGTCGGCGTGGACGTCTTCGATATGGGGCAGGACAATGCCACCAAGATATATAAGGAAGCGACGAAGCAGGCCAACAAGCTGGGATGCGATATCATCATTGTAGACACGGCGGGGCGGTTGCATATCGACGACGAGATGATGACCGAATTAAAAGATTTGAAGCAGACGGCAAGCCCGACGGAAACGTTGCTCGTGCTGGATGCGATGACAGGACAAGACGCAGTCAACGCGGCAACGACATTCAACGACAACGTCGGTATTGACGGTGTGATACTGACCAAGATAGATGGCGATACGCGCGGAGGTGCGGCAATGTCGGTACGTGCTGTAACGGGCAAGCCGATAAAGTTTGTGGGCGTTGGCGAAAAGCTGACGGATATCGAACCGTTTTACCCGGATCGTATGGCGTCAAGAATACTTGGTATGGGCGACGTACTGACGCTCATCGAAAAGGCGGAGACAGCGTTTGAAGAAAAAAGCGCGTTGGAACTGCAAAAGAAGATATCAAAAGACCAGCTGACGCTGGAGGACTTTCTCGACCAGATGGAGCAGCTGCAGGATATGGGTTCTTTGAGCGACATCATGGCGATGATGCCGGGCGGAAACAAGCTAAAAGGGATGACGCTCGATGAGAAGCAATTGGAGAGAACGAAAGCGATCGTTCGATCTATGACGATTGAAGAGCGGCGCAATCCTCAGGTGATCAATGCGTCAAGAAGAAGAAGGATCAGCGCGGGAAGCGGGACAACGGTCCAGGAGGTCAACAGGCTGCTGAATCAGTTTGATCAGATGAAAAAGATGCTCAAGCAGTTTTCCGGCAAGGGCGGAAAGAAACGCGGTATGATGGGCAGGATGCCTTTTGGCATGTGAATAGATTATAACCGCATAGCGGTAGATAATAATTATTTTATGAATGGTATTTTTGGAGGTTAGTATGGCAGTAAAAATCAGATTGAAAAGAATGGGTTCCAAGAAAAATCCTTTTTACAGGATGGTAGTAGCAGACGAGAGAGCGCCCCGTGACGGACGTTATATTGAAGAGCTTGGATATTATAATCCGCTCACAAAAGATTTGAAACTGGACAACGAAAAGGCGCAGGGATGGCTCGGTAACGGTGCGCAACCTACGGATACGGCACGCGCATTGCTGAAAAAGAGCGGCGCGATCAACTAAGAGAGCGAAGCAACGAAAGGAGCGCAAATATATATGCGTGAATTGGTAGAATACATCGCCAAAAATCTTGTGGATGATCCGGACTCCGTTAAAGTTATAGAGCGAGAGGAAGAGAGTGCTTATGTTTTGGAGCTGAGCGTTGCGCCGGATGATATGGGCAAGGTCATTGGTAAGCAAGGCAGAATCGCAAAGGCGATCCGTACTGTTGTGAAGGCAGCGACGTCCAAAGCATCAAAAAAATATATCGTTGAGATCATATGACGGATTTTTTTGAACTGGGGCGTGTTTTAAAACCGCAAGGGTTAAAGGGTGAGATCAAATTTGACGCCTATACGGACGACCTTTCGCGTTTCTCGTATCTTAAGCAAGTGTTTTTTCTGCGAAAAGACGGGAGCTATGAGGGGGTTCGTGTGCGGTCCGCGAGGGTGGATGCGCGTTATGCCTACTTAAAGCTGGAAGGGTATGAAGACCGTGATGCGACAGAAGTTTTGCGTGGCGTCACGTTGTACATCGACAGGGAACATGCGGCACAGCTTCCGGAAGGAGCATATTATGTGCGCGACTTGATCGGTCTTACGATAATGACGCAAACGGGTGAAGAGATCGGTCAGCTTGTTGACATCGTGCAAAACGGTGCGGCTGATGTATATGTGGTCAAAACACCGACGCAGAAAAATTGTATGTTCCCGGCGATTCCGGATGTGGTTCTTTCAAAGGATATTTCTGAAAAAAGGATCGTTGTGGATGCGCAGCGTTTAAGTGAGGTCTCTGTCTATGATGATATTTAACTGCCTCACGATCTTTCCGGAGATGTTCTTCGGTTTTACGGGAACGAGCTTGTGTGAAAAAGCGATTGCCAAGCGACTGCTTGAAATAAATACAATCAACTTCCGTGATTATACAGAAGATAAACATAACCGTGTGGACGATTATCCGTTTGGCGGAGGAGCAGGAATGCTGCTTATGCCACAACCGCTCTTTGACAGTTTCGATATATTGGCGGAAAAGTATGACGGAAAAAAGTGTTTGAACATCTATATGTCGCCTGCGGGCAAAAAACTCACACAGCAAATGGCGCAGCGACTTGCAGACTACGAAGTGTTGAACATTTTGTGCGGACATTATGAGGGTGTTGATCAACGTGTGCTCGACCATTGTATTGACGAAGAGGTCTCCATTGGAGATTATGTGCTGACAGGCGGAGAGTTGCCGGCTATGGTTCTGATGGATTGTGTGATGCGGTATGTGCCGGGCGTTCTTTCCAATGACGAATCAGTCAATGAGGAAAGCTTTAGCGGACATTTGCTGGAATATCCGCAATATACACGCCCCTCTTCTTTTCGAGGGATGGATGTGCCGGACGTACTGCTTTCGGGACATCATAAAAACATTGCGGCTTGGCAAAAAGAGCAGGCATGGCGAAAGACGTTGTGCGAACGACCGGATCTGCTTGAAAATGTCGAGTTAAGCGATGCGGATAAGAAATGGCTTGAAAAATTGAAAAATCAATCTTGATTATTTGGTCAGATTGTGGTAAAATTTTAATGTTTTTTGAATTAGGATGGTC
>CAZBSH010000017.1:0-44230 GCA_964494645.1 uncultured Christensenella sp.
GCAAAACAACGTTAACAAGGGGCAAACAAAGCTGTTCTAGCTTATGTGGTACACTATGAAAACATCGGATTTTGACTATGATTTACCGGAAAAATTGATTGCACAAACGCCAATCGAGCCGCGGGATCATTCGCGGCTCCTCGTATATGACCGGGCGATGAAAAAAACAGAGCACAAGCATTTTTATGATGTGGCGGACTACTTTCGCGCGGGAGATGTACTTGTTGTAAACGAGACAAAGGTCATTCCCGCACGTCTGTATGGAAAGAAGCGCGGGACGGATACTGATTTTGAATTCTTGTTGTTGCGGCGGCTGGCTATTGATACATGGGATGTGATCATGCGTCCGGGCAAAAAGCTTAAGGTGGGCGGATATGTCGATTTTGGCGATGATTTGTGCGCAGCGTTGCTACAAAAAAAAGAAGATGGGGTGTGCGAGGTTCGGTTTGAGTTTGACGGTGTATTTGAAGAACTTCTTGAGAAGTATGGCAACATGCCCCTGCCGCCTTACATCACGGAGCGGCTCGAAAAAAAGGAGCGCTACCAAACCGTTTACGCAAAAGCTGACGGCAGCGCGGCTGCGCCGACGGCAGGGCTGCATTTTACGCCCGGGCTTTTAGAAAGGTTGACGGATCAGGGTGTTATCCTTGTAAAGATATTACTGCATGTAGGGCTCGGAACTTTTCGCCCGATGAAAGAAGAGACCGTAGAAAATCACGTTATGCATTCGGAATATTATAGCGTGAGCGAGCAGGCGGCAAGCGCGATAAATGCCGCCAAACGCGAAGGACGGCGGGTGATTGCCGTGGGTACGACATCTGTGCGCACGTTGGAAAGCGCGGCGAGGGATGGCGTTGTGGTAGCGGGCAGCGCGGATACGGATATTTTTATTTATCCGGGATATACATGGCAGATTGTGGACGCACTCATTACCAACTTCCATCTGCCGAAGTCCACGCTTGTGATGCTGGTGAGCGCGTTTTGCGGACGCGAAGAAACCTTGTGCTTATACAAACAGGCGGTGGAGGAAAGATATCGGTTCTTTAGTTTTGGCGACGCGATGCTGATATTGTGATGGAAATGAAAAAGGTTTGGGCGGTATATTTTAGTGCGACAGGCACTACAAAAAAGGTAGTGCAGGCACTTGCTGAACAAATAGCTTGTGAAATGCGGCTTGCGTGGGAGACGTTCGATTTTACGCTGCCGACAGCGCGTGAAAATATGCCTTCTGTTGCAGCAAAGGATGTGGTCGTGTTTGGGATGCCTGTCTACGCGGGGCGTGTCCCCAACCTAATGCTGAACTATCTTACCGGTGTAAAGGGCAATGGTGCGTTGTGCATACCGATAGTATTGTATGGCAACAGGGACTTTGATGATGCGCTTCTCGAGCTGAAAGATATTTTGCGGGGCAATGGATTTTTGCCTGTTGCGGCGGCTGCGTTTGTGGGGGAACATGCGTTTTCGAACATTCTGGCAAAAGGCAGACCGGATGATCGGGATATGGAAGATGTGGCGAATTTTGCTCACGCGGCGGCAGGTAAAATCATGGGGCTGCGGAGCGCAGCGGAAATAGACGTTATGGTGGACGGGACGCCATATCCTTACCGCGGTTATTTTAAGCCGCGCGATCATGCGGGCAATCCCATCGATATCCGCAAAGTCTTTCCGCGGACAAGGGAAGCGTGTGACGACTGCAAGCTGTGCGCGGATATATGTCCGATGGGCGCTATTGACGATGAAGATGTGCGGGCATATACTGGTATATGCATCAAGTGCGGCGCGTGCGTTAAGAGATGTCCGCGAAAAGCAAAGTATTACGATGATGAAGGGTATCTGAACCATAAACAAGAACTGGAAGAAACGCTTGTGTTGAGAGCAGAGTCAAAGACGTTCTTATAAGGGAGAGGTCGTATGTTTGGGCATTTGGGTTTTTCATATGTCGGATTGATTTTTGTGCTTTTGCTGCTTGTACCCAATATTCTTTTTATGAAAAATGTTCCATCGGATTACAGCGACGAAGGAGAGAACGGCGCATTGCTTCTTTTGGAGCGCATGGGGCAAGTCGGATGTATGGTTTGCGCGTTGATGTTCCGGGATTTTAATTTTGGGGAATTTACGTCGTGGAGCGCGTGGCTCATGATTGGTTTTGTGCTGATGGGGTTGTATGAATTTTGCTGGTTTCGTTATTTTAAGGGAAAACAAAGAGCGCAGAATTTGTACCGTGCTTTTTGCGGGATACCTATTCCGCTTGCCGTTTTTCCCGTTGCGGCATTCCTGCTTCTGGGCGTTTACGGCAGGGTTGTTTGGATGATCTTGTTTGCGGCGATTTTGGGTATCGGACATATCGGGATTCATTGGTATCATGCAAAAAGGTTTGGGATCATGTGAATCGTAAATAAAAAGCAGGGCGACTGTCCTGCTTTTTTTATTGCGATTGAATATCAAATTACCAGATGCCGAGCAGATGCTGCATTCCAAGGCTCACTGCCGCAATGCCGATCCAGCAGATTAGTCCCATAAAGATCGGTTTGCCGCCGGTTCTTATGAGTTTGATGATGTTGGTATTGAGCCCGATGGCAGCCATTGCCATAATGATAAAGAATTTGCTCAATTCTTTGAGAGGTCCGGTCACAAACGCGGGCAGGTTGAAAACAGTCGTGATAACCGACGCGAGTACAAAAAACAAGACGAACCACGGAAATATTTTTTTGAAGCTTACATGAATGCCTTCGCTTGCTTCCAACTTCCTTTCTTTACGGGTACGGATGAATGCAAGGACAAGCGTAATGGGGATGATCGCCAGTGTGCGTGTCAGCTTGACGATGGTTGCTGAGTCGAGCGTATTGCTGCCGTGTATACCGTCCCATGCGGTTGCCGCGGCAGTAACGGAGGAGGTATCGTTGATGGCGGTTCCGGCGAACAGCCCAAAACCTTCGTTTGACAAGCCGAGCGCGCCCCCGAGGGTAGGGAAAATGAGCGCTGCGATAACATTAAAGAGAAAGATGACGGAAATGGATTGCGCGATCTCTTCGTCATTCGCGCCAATCACAGGTGCGGTAGCGGCAATCGCGCTGCCGCCGCAAATGGACGATCCAACGCCGACGAGCATAGAAATACGTGATGGCATTTTTATTGCGCGATACATGATGTATGCAAGAATGAGAGATGTGGCGATCGTAGATATGATAATCGGAAACGATTGCGCGCCCACGCGCAGGATCTCCGACAGATTCATGCCGAATCCGAGAAGGACGACCGCCCATTGCAGTATCTTTTTTGATGTGAAATGAATGCCTGCGTTGAGTTCGCCCCTGTTTTTGATCAGCAACGCAAGAACCATACCGATCAAGATTGCAAATACCGGTCCGCCTACAACAGGAAGCAGTTTGCCCAAAAAATACGCAGGGATCGAGATTGCAAGGCACAATAGCAAACCTTTCCAGTGCTTTTTTAAAAATTCCATGTAAAAAACCTCTTTATGATTCCGAATTGTTTTTAGTATAGCATGTACGATTAATAAAATGAAATTATATATATTTATATTTGTATAAAAATATGTTATGATATCAAAAAGTGCAATGGGAGGGATTGTTTTGCTGGATTTCAGGATCGAAACGTTTCTTACAGTATGTGCATCTTTGAATTACACGAGAGCGGCGCAGGAGCTGAATATCACGCAGCCCGCTGTATCGCAGCACATCAAGTATTTGGAAGAGTATTACCGGGTTAAATTGTTTTCAAAAAACGGGAAGCGGATTGAATTGACAGAGGCAGGCGCGCAGCTGCGCAGCGCGATGATCGCCATGAAGCACGACGAGCTTTTTTTGCAGAAAAAGCTATCGGACAGTCCGCGAAAAAGCGAACTCAATTTTGGCGTGACGTTGACCGTGGGGGAGTTTGTGATCCCGCATGCCCTTGCGCATTGTTTAAAAAAGAATCCTGATACGGCGCTTCGTATGGAAGTGGCGAATACGCGCCAGCTGCTAAAACAATTGGATGAAGGACAAATTGATTTTGCGTTGGTGGAAGGATATTTTGCAAAAAACGAATATGACCATCTCGTTTTTCGGACAGAACCGTATATTGCTGTGTGCGGCGCGGGATATACCTTTAAGAAGCCGCCCAAAACCATAGAAGACCTGCTCGGTGAACGGCTGATTATCCGCGAGGCGGGAAGTGGTACGCGGGATGTTTTAGAAAAGCATCTTGAGGAAAAAAATTTGCAGATAGAAGATTTCGTTAACCGTGTACAGATCAGCAACCTCAGTGCGATCAAAATGCTGGTGAAGGAAAATTGCGGTATTGCGTTTTTATATGAGGCGGCAGTACAAACAGAGCTTCTGGAAGGTACGTTGCAAAAAATTGAATTAAAAGATTTTAATATAGCGCATGATCTGACGTTTATATGGCGCTCGGGCAGCGTTTTTGCAAGTGATTATCGTGCCATATATGATGAATTGAATGGTTAAAGGCGTGTTCTTTTTCTTGACGACGGGGCAAGGGGAAGGATATGATAAAATATGAGAGGGAAAAGGTATGGATTATGCCGATCATTAATGAAAATAATATCAGCGATTTACTGCAAAGAACACTTAACTGTGTGGATCGGCGTTTGGTAGATCATGGTAAGCGTGTTGCGTTTATCGTGTCAAATATGCTGAAAACGCAAAATAAATATACGGTAAAAGAGAGGCAGCAAATTTGTTTTTTGGCGTTGTTGCACGATATCGGTGCCTATAAAACGGATGAAATTGACCAAATGGTGCAATTCGAGACGGAGAACATTTGGAATCATGCTGTGTATGGATATCTGTTTATCCGCCACCTTTCGCCGCTTAGCGCATACGCACCGGCGGTATTACTGCATCACCTGACTTATGATAAGATGGATCTAATACAATCGCCGGACGTTTCGCAAACACATAAGGAAATTGCGCAGATGATTTTCTTAGCTGACCGCGTGGATATTTTTCGCGAAACATTGGGGAATAAAACAGATGAGCTAATACATCATCTGAAGCAAGCGGAGGGAGCGCGCTTTTCTTCTGAAATGGTGGAGCTGTTTTTGCGTACGCAAGAAGAGTATCCGATGATGGACGCGCTTGACGCGCCTGTTGATTTTAAGGAAATGATCGGGGAAATAAATTTTACGCGTGAAGAAGTACGGACGTATATTGATATGATCGTATTTACAATCGATTTTCGCAGTGAGTATACGGTCACGCATACGATTACGACAACACAGATCGCCACTGAAACAGCCCGTATGATGGGGTTGGATGATAAGTTTGTGCATAAAATATATTATGGGGCGCTTCTGCACGACCTTGGCAAGGTCGGTATTCCTGTTGAGATCCTTGAGTTTCCGGGAAAGCTGAGCGCACAGGCGATGCGTGTGATGTATACGCACGTGGATATCACAGCAGAGATTTTGGGCGACAGCTTTGATCCGGAGGTCACAAGTATCGCGGTACGGCATCATGAAAAATTAGACGGATCGGGATATCCCGAAGGGCTTGCTGCGCAAGAGCTTAGCCTAAGCGAGAGAATCGTGGCTGTGGCGGATATTGTGAGCGCGCTCAACGGGGTGCGCAGTTATAAGGAAGCGTTTTCCAAGGAAAAGTCGCTGGCGATCATTGGCGAAATGAGACAAAATGGGAAGCTTGATCCGCGGGTCGTGGATGTTGTAGCGGCAAACTTTGATGAGATCATGGAAACGGTCAGAGAGCGGTGTAAGCCCGTGCTGGAAACGTATGAAAAGCTTCAGGCAGAGTATATGCAATTGATAAAGCGGTGCGTTGAAGTTCTGTGAACAATGCTTGACGAAGTAATCAGCAGATGATATAGTAAGCAATATCAAAAAGAAGGAGATAGTGCGGTGCGTAAAATTTCTTGCAGATAATGATTTTATGAAGGGCGGAGCGGACGAAAGCGATTTCGTTTGATTGGCTGTGCCTATGCAAGAAAGTTACGAAAACTGACGTTTGTGTTCTCCTGCATTAAGTGGGGATATACCCGTTTGCGGCATGACAGCCTGCGGAAAAGTAATTTTCTTGCAGGTTTTTTTGTGGAAAGGAAAAGAATATGTCGCAGATTAATATTTCCCATCTCACTTTTGCATATGATGGGAGCTTTGATACGGTTTTTGATGATGTGAGCGCGGTATTGGATAATGACTGGAAGTTGGGGCTGGCGGGGAGAAACGGTTGTGGAAAAACGACTCTTTTAAGGCTGCTGCGAGGGGAGATGGCGTATAAGGGGAGAATACAGACGGATGTGACGTTTGACTATTTCCCGTTTGCGTGTGATGATCCGTTTGCGATGACCATTGATGTGATTACCCAAATAGCGGGGTGTGAGCAATGGGAGGCGACAAAGGAAGCGTCGCTTTTGGAGATTACGGAAGATGCGCTGTGGCGACCGTTTGAAACGTTGAGCAACGGAGAGAGGACCAAAGCGCTGTTATGCGCGTTGTTCTTAAAATCAGACAATTTTTTGCTCATCGATGAGCCGACAAATCATTTGGATGCTCGTGCGCGGGAGGTTGTGGCACGATATCTGAACGCGAAAAAAGGGTTTATTCTTGTGTCGCATGACAGAAGGTTTTTGGACGGATGTATCGATCATATTATGGCTATCAATCGTGCAGACATTGAGATACAGGGAGGAAATTATTCTACGTGGAGACAAAACCGTGAAAAGCAGGATCAAAACGAGCTGGCGCGCAACAGCGAACTGAAAAAAGAGATTAGGCGTCTAAAGGAGACGGCGCGTCAAAAAGCAGATTGGTCGGATAAGGTCGAAAAGACCAAAAAGGGAACGAAAGTCGCCGGGTTAAGACCTGATCGGGGAGCAATCGGTCACAAGGCCGCAAAGATGATGAGACGCGCCAAGGCGGTAGAAGCACGTACACAAAAGGCGGTGGAGGAAAAACAGGGATTACTGAAGAATATCGAGAGTATGGATGAGATTTTATTAAAACCACTCTTTTATCATGCGGTACAGCTTGCGGAACTGGATCGCGTAGCAATCCGCTATGGACAAAAAGAGGTGTGCGGACCGTTTGGGTTTTCGGTCGGGAGGGGAGAGCGTATTGCCTTGCTGGGAAAAAACGGAAGCGGAAAGTCGAGTATACTCAAGCTTCTGGTGGGGGAAGACATTCCGCATACAGGGATATGCACGGTTGGAAAGAATGTAAAGATATCGTATATCCCGCAAGATACGTCATTTTTATGCGGCAGTCTTAACGCGTTTGTGACGCAGCATGACCTCGACGGAACATTGCTGCGTACGTTACTCAGAAAGCTTGGCTTTGCGCGCGAACAGTTCGAGAGGCAGATGGAGGACCTAAGCGCGGGACAAAAGAAAAAGGTATTGCTGGCAAAAAGCCTGGCTGAAAGCGCGCATCTTTATATCTGGGATGAACCGTTGAATTTTATTGATGTGATTTCGCGTATACAGATCGAGAAACTGTTGTGTGAATGCAATGTATCCATGATTTTTGTGGAGCATGATGCAGCGTTTGTGCAAAATGTGGCGACAAGGCAGATATGGTTGTAAGTAAATTTACTTTTGATCATCCATCTGGTAGAATGAAACGAATGAAATGCAAATGAGGTAAGGAATGAATTTTGAGTTTACAGTCGAAAAAAGGGATGGTGAAAGCAAGGCGCGTACAGGCGTATTGAAAACACCGCATGGAGAGATCAAAACGCCTGTATTTATGCCGGTAGGAACGCAGGCTACAGTCAAGGCAATGACAAACGATCAGGTTTTGGAGGCGGGCGCGCAGATCATCTTGGGGAATACCTATCATTTATATATGCGACCGGGACACGCTTTGATTGCCGAGGCGGGTGGATTGCACAAATTCATGAACTGGAAAAAACCTATCTTGACGGACAGCGGCGGATTTCAGGTGTTTAGTTTGGGTGATTTGCGTAAGCTGACGGAAGAGGGGGCGGCGTTTCAGTCGCACCTTGACGGATCGAAGCATATGTTTACGCCGGAGAAGGTTGTAGAGATCGAGGAAGCGCTTGGACCGGATATTATGATGGTGCTGGATGAATGTACGCCATATCCGGCAGACTTTGAATATACAAAGCATTCGATGGAGCGTACGCATCGCTGGGCACAGCGATGCAAGGACGCGCAAACGCGTGACGATATGGCGCTATTTGGCATTGTGCAAGGAGGGATGTACCCGGAACTGCGCGCAAGAAGCGCGGAGGCGGTTGCGAACATGGATTTTATCGGCAATGCGATCGGCGGGCTTTCGGTGGGGGAACCCAAACCAATGATGTATGAGATGCTTGATGTGGTAAACGGGATATTACCGGAGGAAAAGCCGCGTTACCTGATGGGCGTTGGCTCTGCCGATTGTCTGGTGGAGGGTGTCGCGCGCGGAGTGGATATGTTCGACTGCGTGTTGCAAACGCGCGTGGCGCGTAATGGTACGGCGCTGGTAAGAGACGGAAAACTGGTGATCCGCAATCAGGAATATGCAAAAGATTTTCGTCCGATCGAGGAAGGATGCGATTGCTATGCGTGCAAGAACCATACGCGTGCATACATTCGTCATTTGGTGAAAACAAATGAGATATTGGGGGCGACGCTTCTTTCTATTCATAATACAAGGTTTACAATACGTCTGATGGAGGAAATACGTACGCATATTGCGGAGGGCACATTTGACGAATTTCGAAGAGAATTTATGGCCGCGTACCGGATTTAGGAAAAGAAATATGGTAAAAAGCATCGCGGAAATATTGATGTAATAAAACAGCGAAAACAGTGGAGAATGCAAAAGTGCCGGCTCCGCTGTTTTTTTTGTGCAAACCGGCAAAATACCAGCGTATAAAAGGAATTCAATAAAAATAAATAATAGTATTTTTTAGAAGCACAACTTTCGAAACGAAAAAACAAATAAAAAATATAAAAAACAAACAAATAATTATATTGACATTCAAAAGCAAAAATGATATATTCATTTTACAAGAAAAAACAAATATCAATAGAACGTAACATTTGTGGAAAAAAAGCTCTGAATGAAATTCAATGTAAAGAAACGATGCGAGGTAAGACGTAGTTTTGCCGTCATATTTCCTTTGCCTAAAACAAGGGAGATCCCTTGCGATATTATGCGCACGTTGCTCCTTACGGGGCAAATAAAATAAGAACCTTATAATACGAGGAGGAAAAGAAAAGATGAAAAAGAGATTTGTGGTTACGGCGGTATGTTTATTACTGGCTGTAGCAATGCTGGCAGGGTGTACGGCTGCACCGGTCGCGTCTTCTGCGCCCGCTTCGCAAGAACCGGCACAGACATCGGAAGCCCCATCGGAGACTCCGGCGGAAACATCCGCGGCTCCGTCTGAATCTGCTGCGGCATCAGACAATGGCGCAATCGTAAGCGATAGCAGTAATGTGAAGCTGGACGATTATACGCCGGCAAAGAAGGAATACAACTTCTACCTTACGTACAAACTCGTACATCCGTGGTGGGATGCTGTAGGTCTTGGACTGGAAGAAGCAAAAAAACAGTATGCTGAGCAGGGAATTACGATCAACTATGAGTACACCGCTCCCGTTACGCCGGACGCAACGGATCAGGTAAGCAGACTGGAACAGGCTGCCGGCAGAAATTTTGACGTGATTGGCGTTGACGTAAACGACATCAAAATCGTTACGCCCACCATTAATAACCTGATTGATCAGGGTGTTAAGGTTATGACATTCTCGAGTTCGGATGCAACGAAGGAAGATGGCTGCAAACGTATCGCTTATGTAGGCAACACACACAACAAGCAGGATGGCGCAGACCTTGCGGAAATTCTTGCTGAGAAGATCGATTACAAAGGACAGGTCGCGGCTTTGGGCGGCACAATCGGCGCTCCCTGCCACGAGGACCGTATCGCAGGCTTCAAAGAAGTAATGGCGAAGTATCCTGATATCGAAGTGGTAGAGATCCAGTATGATAATGATCAGGTAGAACAGGCCCTCACCTACGCCGAAGGTTTCTTGCAGAAATATCCTGACCTGAAGGGGATTTTCTGTAACAACATGGGCAATCCGATTGGCGCGGCACAGGCAGTTTTAGACGCGGGAAAGAAAGATGACATCGTTATCGTCGGCATGGATCATGACAAACGAGCTCTTGAATATTTGAGAGATGGCGTGATCTCCGCGTTAGGGGTACAGGACTGCTTTAAGATGGGCTTTGATACGATCCAGGTAGCGATCCAGATCGCAGACGGTGTACAACCGAGCGACACGACATATCCGGAGCAGACACAAGAGAAGACGACGATCATCTATCCGGAAGGCGCACAGCATCTCTTGGATATGCTGTATCCTGAAGCTTAATGATGGTCGAGTGACGAAAAATACAACAATGATTTTTGGGCAGCGCCCCGCGCCGCGATTTGCGGGAGCGGGGCGCTAGCCTGAAAGAAATGATTTAGGAGCCGTGTTGGAGGACGCTTATGTCTGAATTTATCTTAGAAATGAAAGGGATCGTCAAGGAATTTCCGGGAACGCTTGCCTTAGATCATGTTGATTTCAGCGTGAGACCGGGTGAGATTATGGCGCTTATTGGTGAAAATGGCGCAGGAAAGAGTACGCTGATGAACGTGCTGATGGGAATGCATCAGCCAAATGAAGGCGAGATCATACTGGAAGGAAAGACGGTTGAAAACAAAACGCCGAGAGAAGCGCTTGACAGAGGAATCGGTATGGTTCCGCAGGAGCTTAATTTGGTAAGCGATATTTCTATCGCGGAAAATATCTTTTTGGGAAGCCATCAAAAAAAGAACGGTGTGATCGATTGGGAGAAAACATACGAAAAAGCGGACGAAGCATTAAGGCAGCTTGATGTGGAAATGGATCCGCGCAAGAAGGTAAGCGAGATATCAGCGGCTTACCAGCAGCTTGTATCTATTGCCAGAACACTGATTGCGGGATCAAACATTATTATTTTCGACGAACCGACCGCATCATTAACATTGAATGAAACACAGCACTTATTTAATAATATACGAAAATTAAAAGCGGCGGGAAAGTCCATTATTATTATTACCCACCATTTGGACGAGGTTGAAGAGCTTTCCGACCGTGTAAGCATCATGCGCGACGGCAAACTGGTTAAGGTCGGGAATACGGCGGATATGCCCATTGACGATATGATTTTTCATATGGCGGGTGAAAAGGTGGAGAAAACGGCAAAAGAAGAACGTGAATATTCGGAAGAAGAATTTTTCGCGGTGTCTGATTTTTCGCGCAAAAGAGAATTTGAAGATATCAGTTTTTCGGTACGCAAAGGTGAGATATTCGGTGTGGCGGGACTTGTAGGAGCGGGTCGTACAGAGCTTTTCAGTTGCATTTATGGATTGACAAAGCGCGATAGCGGAACGCTTAGACTGGATGGAAAGGAAATTGATATTCGTTCTCCCTATGAAGCGATTTCTTTGGGGATCGGTTTGGTTCCTGAAGAACGGCGTAAGCAAGGGATGTTTCCGGTGATCCCTGTTTATGAAAATATTATGCTGCCGTCGTACGATAAAACCAAAAAAGGTGTAGTGATCGATTTTACAACGGTTAAAAAGGAATCGGATGAATACATCAAAAAGCTTCGTATCAAAACGCCGTCGGGCAATGTTCCCATCAAGAGTTTGTCGGGCGGTAACCAGCAGAAGGTTATCCTCGCGCGCTGGATGGAGAAAAAGGTTAAGTTGCTTATTTTGGACGAGCCGACGCGCGGCATCGACGTTCGCGCTAAGGGCGAAATTTACAAATTGATCCGGGAAATGGCAGATACAGGTATTACGGTAATCGTTATCTCTTCGGAAATTGAAGAGCTGCTCACGATTTCAGACCGGATGATGATCATGTTCAACGGCAAGATAAAGGGCGTGATTACGCCTGATGATACGGTAGAACGTGAGGATATACTGAAAATTGCATTGCAATAAATCAAAGAATATGCACTTGCCTGCTATGTCATCAGGAATAAAGCTGTGAGCAGGGAGGGAGCGCGGGAGGAAATATGTTTTCCGGTCCGCGAAGCGACGGAAGGAGCGCAAATAAGGAATGGAAAGTTTAGGTAAGAAGAGTTTTTCCCAAACGCTGGGAAAAGGGGTGAAGTCGATTTTCACGTCCACGGCAGGCGTGGTTTTCGTGGTAACAATACTCATCACATTGTTTGTAAATATCGCTACCAACGGTAATTTTTATACGGCCTATAATATTTCTACGTTTACCCGTACGGCGTGCTTTACAATTATTGTTGGTTTTGCACAGACATTGGTATTGCTCTTAGGCGGCATCGACCTTTCGGTCGCAAGCGTCGCAGGACTTGCAAGTATGATTTTTGCTATGTTGGTTCTGGTAATGGGCGTAGATCCGTTTGTTGCCATTACCATCGCGATGGTAGCGGGGATCGGTATGGGCGCGCTGAACGGTATTTTTATCTGTGGTCTTGGACTTACACCGTTTATTGTAACACTGGCAACAAGTTCGCTGTTTAAGGGAATCGTCTATGTGGCGACGCAGGGTTTCCCTCTGACGGGGATTCCGGAATATGTCACGGCGATCGGTCAGGGATCGCTGGGCGGCATATTGCCTTACCCGGTCATTATTATGATCGTGTTGGCTGTGATCTTGATTTTTGTATTGAAGCTGACAAGCTTTGGACGCCATATCTATGCGGTAGGCGGAAACGAAGAAGCTTCAAAGATCGTTGGTATCCGTGTAAACAAAACAAAGATGGGCGTCTACTGCCTCGCCGGATTTTTGTCGGCAATCGCAGGCGTACTGATGGTACTGCGCATGGGTTCTTCGCAGGTGAACATTGGTGAGAACTGGGTTATGCCTTCCATCACGGCGGCGGTATTGGGCGGAACGTCTATGAACGGCGGCAGCGGTGGAATCGGCGGAACGATCGTCGGTGGTTTTTTGATGGCGACGATTTCCTATAGCATCAGCTTGCTGGGTATTTCATCCTATTGGGATCAGGTAGTAACCGGGCTTGTTGTATTGATCGCGATTTCCATCGACGCGATTCGCCGCAAAAAACAGGCAAGCGTATAATGACAGGGTATAGTATAATAAAAGAGCCCTTCGAAAAGCGAAGAGGTTCAATATGAAAGGGGAACGTAGCAATGACATATCAGGAATTATTAGAGCATAACAAAAAGAGGACGGTCAAGCAGCTGGCGTTTTTGACGGATGATATTGACAAGGCTGTGCGCCTATGGGTGGATAAGCTGAACGTGGGACCGTGGACGATCTACAAATTTTCCAGCGAAACGATGAAGGATTTCCATGTGAACGGAGAACCGGTAACGGAGCCGTTTGAATTTGAAGTAGCGCTTTCAGACATTGGTGATACGAATATTGAAATCATGATGCCGGTGAAGGGACCGAATATTTATGGTAAATTCCTTGAGACAAAGGGAACGGGCCTGCATCATTTCAAAGAGCATATTACTGACGAGAATATGGCGGGCTATATTGCGGAGCTGAAAGAAAAGGGAATGGACGTGATTCAGAGCGGCTGGTGCGGTCCGGATTTCCACGCGTACATCAACACGGAACCGGTGATGGGTTTTAATTATGAGCTGGGTAACTGTCCGGAAACGATCGACATTCCGGAAGAGTATATCCGCTATTATCCTGAAAAAGACTGATTGGAGGGATTGCCATGAAATATGGGATTACACAATGGAGCTATCCCGGAAACGGCGCTTATGCTATGAAATATGTGGCGGAAGCAGGCTATGACGGGATGCAGATCGAGCTTGGAGGTCTTGATAACGGCTACTATATGGCGGAGCGGAAGATAAGAGATGTATATCGAGAGGAAGCGGAGCGCTATGGGCTCGAATTTCCATCGATTGTACTCAATGATTTGATGTATCATGGTCTGATGGGAGATAAGCAAGGCGAGGATTTTAAGAGCTGTATGCGCGCGCAGGATTTGATTCTTGAAGCAGCGCAGGATATGGAGCTTGATTATGTGATGCTGCCTTTCTTCTTTGAATCAGAGATCAAGACGGATGAAGATTTTGAGCGTGCCGCAACATATATCAAAGAAATTTGCGGCAAAGCGAAAAAATATGGAATGAAGATCGGCGCGGAGACGGCGCTTAATTGGGATGAACAGATTAAGTTGCAAGATGCGGTAAATGCCGATAATCTGGATTGTTTTTTTGATACGCAAAACTATATGTGGTATGACGGGTATTCTCAAACGGAGAACTTGGAAAAATTGTATCCTTATTTGGGTGACCAGCTGCATTTGTGTGATGGGAGCGATACACGCGCGAATGGTGGAACGAATGGCGGTATGCTCTTAGGGCAAGGCGCAGGAGAATTTTTGGCGCAGATGGACATCCTGCGCGATAACAAATTCGACGGATGGATGATCCTTGAGAATATTTATACGCGTCCCGCGTTTTATGAGATGGATGATGACCCGTTTGCGCTTTCGCAAAGAGAACTTGCATATGTGAAAGAGATCGTTTCAAAATGGTAAGCGTGTAATATTGTCCATACTTTCTTCCGAAGGTGAAAGACAAAACAGGAAACCGGCAGGGGTCGGTCTCCTGTTTTGCGTTTGCGGATATATCCGTTCAAGAGACAAAAAAATCCAATCAAATAGGCGCTGAACATTGGAACGGATTCGTAGATTTGTTTTCGAAAGATAAAAAGAAATAAAAACAAATTTTGCAATTCTGTAAAATATGGTATAATTTACAAGAACTGTACGGTAAAAAGCAAGGTATGGAGATAGATGCATGTTTAAAGCGGCGCGTCTGGCAAAAATTAAAGAAGTGATCCTTGACAGGGGGCAGGTGGATGTCAGTACGCTCAGCACGCTGCTCAATGTTTCGGATGTAACCATTCGCAGTGACCTGGAGCAGCTGGAAAAGGAAAAGTTTGTGTACCGAACATACGGCGGCGCTGTTTTGAACGAGGATCATTTAAAGCAGCAATCCCTGCAGGATAATGTGACGGGTTCATCGCTTGATTATGACAAAAATAAGGAAATGGTCGGGCAGATCGCGGCGGATATGGTGCATGACAACGAATGGATATTCTTAGGCCCGGGAACGACGTGCTATTATGTGGCAAAAGCACTCTTGAACCGTGAGAACGTGAACGTGGTGACCAACAATCTTTATGTCGCGGGTGTGCTTGCGCAAAATCCGAAATCGAATGTGATGGTGACGGGCGGGACTTTGGTGCACAGCCAAATGTCTTTGACGGGTGATTTGTTTTCCAAGTTTCTAAAAAATATTTTTATCGCAAAGGCATTTATTGGCGTAGATGGGATCGATTTTGACAGCGGGTTCACTGTTTCCAATACGCTGGAATCGAATGTATACCAGAAAATCAAGAAAATTTCAAGAGAATTGATCATTGTGGCAGATCGGACGAAATTCGGTCATACTTCTTTGATGAGTATCGGACCGCTGACGACGGTTGACGCGGTGATCACCAACGATGATATACCAGAAGACTACAAATCGTATTTTTTCCAACACGGTATTAAGATATTTACGTCATACCGGATCAAACCTTCTTCAATCAAAGGCGTGGCAGAATGACGCAGAAATAACAAGGAGTGTGGAATATGCGCCAAGCGGTACTCAAGATGGTAGATATATGCAAATCCTATCATGAGATTCGCGTACTTTCCGGAATCAATTTAGAGCTTTATTCCGGTCAAATTTGTGCGCTTTTGGGGAGCAATGGCGCAGGGAAAAGCACTCTGACCAAGATCATGACCGGAGAAGTTCGTATGACAAGCGGCAAAATTTGTATGGATGGCGAAGAGGTGGATATCAGCTCTCCGCACGCGGCAAAAAATCTGGGAATCATCAGCTGCCCGCAGGAGGTAACTATTTTTGGTGAGTTGAGTGTTACGGAAAATTTATTTATGGGAAGCGAATTAAAGAATAAGGGTGTGCTGGACTGGTCTGCGATGGAGCGGGAAACGCATGCGGTTTTGTGCCGGTTGGGAATTGATATTGAACCGAGGCGCAAGGCGGCTCGTCTTTCAATGGCGGAAAAATATCTGCTGCAGTTTGCGCGGACGCTCATTCGTGACTATAAGGTGATCGTTTTAGATGAGCTTACGGACTCGCTTACAATGTCCGAGGTGGATCGGTTGTACGCGTTGCTCAATGAGTTAAAGGAGCGCGGTGTGGCAATCGTGTATATTACACACCGTATCGAGGAAGCGCGCAGAATATCTGATTGTATTACTGTGATGAAAGATGGAGAGATCACAGATTGTATCGTACCGAAAGATGCGGAGCGTGAAGAAATAGCACACAAGATGCTGGGCGAGGATATCAAGGATCATTACCCCAAGCTTTCTGTGCCCAGAGGAAAGGTGATCCTGCAAGCAAACGGGTTGAGGAATAAGCTGGTAAGCGATATCAGTTTTTCGCTGTACAGCGGAGAGGTGTTGGGGATCGCCGGTCTTGTAGGCTCGGGACGTACCAATCTGCTAAAGGCAATTGTGGGGCTGGATAAGCTTGACGAAGGGAGCGTAAGTGTAGCGTCCGATGGAAAAAACGCGGAAGGGATTCGCGCGAATATTGGCTTTATACCGGAAAACCGTGATACGCAGGGGCTGTTTATGGAGATGTCTGTGGCACAGAATATCACGATCAAGCGTTTAAACGGGGTATCGAAGGGACGGCTTATCCTACCACGTGACGAAGAGCGAAAAAGCTGGGATTATATTGAACGGTTGGGAATCAAGACAAGAAATGCCCGGCAAAAGGTACGGTACTTAAGCGGAGGGAATAAGCAAAAAACGTTGGTGGCGCGTAATGTGTTTTCGCGCTGCAATGTTTATATTTTTGATGAGCCGACCAAAGGCGTTGATATTGCCGGAAAGGTCGAGATATACAATATCATAAATGAGCTGATCCGTAAGGGTGCGGGGATCATACTGGTTTCTTCTGATTTTTCGGAGTTGGCGGGCATGTGCGATCGCGTACTGGTGATCCGTAACGGTAAGCTTGTGGGAGAGCTGGAGCAAAAGGAGCTGTCGCACCAGCGGCTGTTTGATCTGTGCAAGGAATAAAGTTCTTTGCGCCGACATTTGGGATGAGGCGTTTTGGGGTAAAAAAGGCGTATTGTACGCAAATAATGGTTGACTTAAGCGTGTACAAACGATATTATTATAAAAGTACAATTTTTGTAAATTTGAAAGGCGGTATATGAATTTATGAGCACAAATGCTTTGAGCGGCCTCACGGGCGGCAATGCGATGACACTGCTGTTTCCGATTCTGCTGATCGTTATTTTCGTAGTATTGATCATCGTTCCGAACAAGCGGAAAGAGAAGAAATTTAAAGATATGCTTTCGACGCTGCGTGTTGGAGACAACATCAAAACAATCGGCGGCTTTTATGGGAAGATTGTCTCCATTAAGGAAGACCTGATCACCTTTGAATGCGGTCCGGATAAGGCAAAATTGGTGATTGCTAAAGGCGCGATCGCTTCGGTAGAAAGCTTCGAAGAGGGAAAAGCTCCTGAAAAGGTAGAGGAATCGAAGAAGGAAGAAGCGGTAGAAAAAGACGAGCCGAAAAAAGAGGATGTCAAAAAGAAAAAGTAAGGGTTTCGTAACACTTGAAATTGTTTCGTAATCGTGATACACTTATTGACGGAAAGTTTCCTTGAGGAGGTTTGTCATATGAAACATATTAAAACGATAACCAAGAGCAATTTGAAAGATACGCTGAAGACGGGCGGTTGTGGTGAATGCCAGACCTCTTGCCAGTCTGCTTGCAAGACCTCTTGCACACTTGCGAATCAGAAGTGTGAGAAGAAGGCATAGATAACAGTTCATAATGAATGACGGCAGTGTATTATATACATGCCGTCATTTTTTCTATGTGTGAGGAAGCGGAAATGCCGGCGCTGACCGATTACGTTCGTCAGGAACAAATCGGTTTTGCGAGCGGGAACGCGTAGCAAAACAACTTTAAACAAAGGGAGCGTAAATAAGTGGTTCATTTAATAGAATTTTGCGGACATTATGCGGCGCTTGACGTGGAGTCCGGGTCTGTGCATGCGATCGACAAGGACGCGATGAGTGTACTGACGTTTAAAAATGCGGGCAAGACAGACGCCCAGATCATAAACGATTTGGGTGAGGAAGCGCGTGAAATATTGGGAGAGATCAAGGAACTGACAGAGCAGGGTTTGCTGTATTCCGAGTGTGAGATCGAAAAAGAGAACGTGCAATTTAATACACCTGTGATCAAAGCGCTGTGCCTGCTTGTGGCACAGGACTGTAATCTGCGGTGCTCGTACTGCTTTGCGGAAACAGGAGAATATCATGGTGCGCGGGCGTTGATGAGTCTTGATACTGCGAAAGCAGCGATTGACTTTCTGATTGCGCATTCAGACAACCGCAAAAATCTTGAAATCGACTTTTTTGGCGGCGAACCGCTGATGAACTTTGAGGTGGTGAAGGGTGCGGTGGAGTATGGTCGCCGGCAGGAAAAACTTTATGATAAGAATATTCGTTTTACGTTGACGACAAATGCCTATCATGTAACAGACGAGATGGCGGCGTTTATCAATAAAGAAATGAAGAATGTAGTCATCAGCATGGATGGACGCAAGGAAATCCATGATACTATGCGCAAGAATGTTGCAGGCGAAGGAAGTTATGACCGGGTTTTGAAAAATGCACATAAGATCGTTGACGGGCGTGAGGAACGCGAATATTATGTACGCGGTACATACACGGCGGAGAATCTGGATTTTGCAAGCGATGTATGCGCGATCGCTGATGCGGGATTCGACCAGATTTCGGTGGAGCCTGTGGTAACAGGCGAAAGCTACGCGATCCGCGAGGAAGATCTGCCGCAAATCAAGCACGAATATGAGATGCTGGCGCGTGAATATATCAAACGCGAAAAAGCGGGGAAGGGTTTCAATTTCTTTCATTTTATGGTCGATCTCAATTCCGGTCCTTGTCTCAATAAGCGGTTGCGGGGTTGCGGGGCGGGCAGCGAATATCTTGCTGTGTCTGCTGACGGGAAGCTTTATCCGTGCCATCAGTTTGCCGGCATGGAATATTTTTATATGGGTACCGTGCGGGAAGAGGATGTTGATCAAACAATCAAGCAGACCTTTTTGGATACGCATGTGTTTACAAAGCAGGGATGCAGCGAGTGCTGGGCAAAGTATTATTGCTCGGGTGGCTGCGCGGCGAACGCGTATCATGCTACCGGTGATATCCGCAAACCGTATAAGATCGGCTGTGAGACGGAGAAAAAGCGCATCGAAACAGCGATCGCAATTAAGACGTTCGATGCAGAGTTGATATAGCCGGAAAGTAAGCGGTTTGCTGCTTGAAATGCATCAATTGACCCGTGAACACAATATGTTTACGGGTTTTATTTTTTAAAACGCCGGAATTGTTGCGATTTCAGCTGTTTTTCGATATAATGGCTTAGTAATTATCATTTCAAAGGGGTATCTGTATGGAATTAAATTGGGGAGTTATTCTTTCATTTATTGGCTATTTTATTTTTGTGCTGTTGATCGGTTTCTATTTTTATAAGAGATCATCAAATATTTCGGATTATATGCTGGGAGGACGAGGATTGCATCCGGCAGTTGCGGCATTGAGCGCGCAGGCGTCGGATATGAGCGGATGGCTGCTGATGGGTCTGCCGGGCGCGCTTTATCTGTCCGGTATGAGTGAAGTGTGGATAGGCGTAGGACTTGCTGTGGGCGCTTATTGCTCGTGGCTTGTTGTTGCAAAACGTCTGCGCCAGTATTCGTATGTGGCGGGAGACGCAATCACCATCCCGCAGTTTTTTGAAAATCGTTTCAGGGACGAAAAAGGGGTTCTTCGCTTTATTAGCTCGGCGGTCATTCTTGTCTTTTTTACCTTTTATGTAGTATCGGGATTTGTATCGGGCGGCACGGTTTTTCGAGCGGTGTTTCCGGGGATGGATTATACTGTGGCGATGGTCATATGCGCGGCAGTCATCATTGCTTATACGTTTATGGGCGGGTTTAAGGCCGTTTGCTGGACAGATTTTTTTCAAGGGATGCTGATGCTTGTGGCGATCTTTTTGGTGCCGCTCGCAGTAATGGGGAAACTGGGAGGACCGGCGGAAGCGGTTGCTGCCGCAAATCAGGTGGCTCCGGGATTTCTTGACCCGTTTACGACGGCAAGCGGGGAACCGCTTGCACCTATGTCGCTGATCTCAAGCCTTGCTTGGGGGCTTGGATATTTTGGTATGCCGCATATCATCATTCGTTATATGGCGATCAAAGAGCCGCGTATGGTCAAGGCTTCGCGCAGGATCGCTACAGGATGGATCATACTTGCGCTTGCGGGAGCGATCATGATTGGTATTTTTGGACGTGTGTACTTGGGAGATATGTTTACAGATGCGGCAGGTGCGCAAACGGTATTCCTTGTGCTTGCAGGACAGCTGTTTGTGCCTGTGGTGGCAGGAATCTTACTTTCCGCAATTCTTGCGGCGGTTATGAGTACGGCGGATTCTCAACTGCTGGTTGCCTCTTCGGCGATCACGGCAGATATTTATGGTAAGATTGCCAGAAAGAAACCATCGGAAAAGAAGTTGATGTGGATTGGTCGTATTGGCGTTATTGGCATTGCTGTACTTGCGGCATTTTTGGCACGGGATCCAAATACGTCGATCATGTCAGTCGTTTCATTTGCTTGGGCAGGGTTTGGCAGTGCGTTTGGACCGATCGTGTTGCTGGCGCTGTTCTGGAAGCGCGCGACTAAAAACGGCGCGCTTGCCGGAATGATCGTCGGGTTCGTTGTTTCGATCGTCTGGAATCAATTGTTGGCAGGGCCGACAGGTGTATATGAGATGATTCCCGGGTTCGGGCTTGCATTGCTGACGTGTATCATTGTCAGCCTTGCGGGGAAGGAGCCCTCGGAAGAGATACAAAAGGAATTTGATGAAGCAGTAAAATGTGACGCATAAAGAAATAAATCAAAAAGACCGGCGGTATGCCGGTCTTTTTGATAAGAAGAGAATCGTGTTACAAACTTGCCATTACAAGCTGTCCCTGTTCTGCTTCTTTGATCCATCCGTTCAGTTTTTTCATCTCATAGACCATGAACAAAGCGACGATGATTGCAGAACCGATATCTGCGATAGGGAAGGCAAACAATACACCATCCAGACCGAAGAAGAGCGGCATGATCAACATCATCGGGATGAGCAACAGCAACTGGCGAAGCATAGAGAGGATGGTTGCCTTGAGCGGTTGGCCGGTCGCCTGAAAATAACTCGTGGAAACGATTTGGAAGCCCGAGCAGAATATTCCGATCAGCGCGATGTGCATTGCTTTTACGGCAAATGCTGTAAAGTTTGCGTTTTCGCTGCCAAAAAGGCTGAGGATCTGTTCGGGGAATAGCTGGCATAATATGCACGCGATCGTTACGACGGCGGTAGAGATCCAGGCAGCCATTACATATGTTTGTTTGATGCGCTTGGGCTGTTTTGCACCGCGATTAAAGCCCAAAATAGGCTGTGCGCCGATGCCGATACCAATGCACGCGGAAGCTAAAATCATGGCGACTTTCATTACGATACCCATGGCGGACAGGGCTACATCGCCGCCGACAGGGCTCTGGTCGCCGTAGTATACGAGCGTGTTGTTCATGACGACCTGCATGACGCATGAGACAACCATCGTCACAAAAGAGGATATTCCCAGTGTAAAAGTCATCTTGCATATACGTCCTGACAGCTTCATTTGTTTTTTGTTAAATTGCATGCTTTTTCCGCGGCGTGAAAAGTATACTACCAGTACGACCGTTGAAATAAGCTGCGAGGTGATGGTAGCGATTGCCGCGCCTGTAACGCCCCAATGGAATACAAAGATATAGATGGGGTCAAGGACTGTATTTAACACTGCGCCAATCAATATGCTGTACATAGAAAGCCGTGGACTGCCGTCTGTACGTGCCATGTTGGATAGCGCGATACTGATGATGGAAAAGGGTGTGCCCAGCAAAATCACGAAGGCGTAGTCGTGCGCGTAGGGAAGACTTGCGTCCGTCGCCCCGAGCATACGGAGCATCGGGTCTAAGGCAATGAGCGATATTACCATAATCGCCGCGCTTAAGATGAGGCTAAGCACCAACACGTTGTTAAGCGTTTTTTGTGCGGCTTCTTCTTTTTTTTCACCGAGTTTCAGTGCGGCGTACGCACTACCGCCCGTGCCGATCAGTGTCGCGAAGCCTGCAACCACTGTCATGATAGGAAAAGCGATGGTTGTGGCGGCATTTCCAAGATATCCGACACCCTGACCGATAAATATCTGGTCAACAATGTTGTAGACCGAATTCACCAGACAGGAAATGATCGCCGGAAGCGCGAAGCTTCGCAGAAGTTTACCGATAGGCTGATAGCCTAACGGATTTTTTGTTGCAGTAACCGGCTTAGAGATTGTTGCTTCTTCCATTTTTGTCCCCCTCAATCAAACTTGAAATATATTCATAGGCATTTTTAGCCATCTGATCCATGATTTTTTGTGTCAGGTCGATTTCTTCTTTTGTCAAACCCTGCTGCAAAATATGATTCCATCGGTCTACCGCCGTATGTACTTTGTTGATGCTCGACCTTGCCTTGGGCGTAGTATAAAAACGGCATTTCCGCTTGTCTTCTACGTCTGTCTCCCGACGGACATAGGAAAGTTCTTCCAATCTTTGCAGTGCACGCGTTGCGGTTGCCTTATCAAAATGTCCCTTGGCCGCGAGTTCTTGAGCGGTCAATCCGGGTTGCTCGGAGATACGTGCGAGAAAAAAGTATTGCCCCGCTCCAATCTGGGAATTGTTTAATTCCTGATCAAAAAATTGCATACTGAATCGGTTGATGATCGAGGCATATTTATTGAGGGAATATTTTTCTTTCACAAGGGACTCCTTTTTACAACATAAAAATAGTTGCGCGCGCAACTTATGTTGTTATTATACAACAAATTGATTGCGCGCGCAACTATTTTTATAGAAAGAACAGAAGAAAATTTATTGATGCTTGATAAAAGTCCCCGCCTCTAATTCATGGAAAGCATTACTGAGCTCTTCCTGCGTATTCATAACGATGGGACCGCCCCATGCAATTCCTTCATGCAGTGGCGGTGCGGAAAAGAATATGAAACGTATCCCTTCTTTGCCGGCCTGCACACAAAGATCGGTTCCGTCTCCAAATAATGCCGCTGTATGGGAAGGAATTTCTTTGGCGCCATCCTCAAAAGAGGCGATTCCCTCAAAAATATAGACGAATACGTTATGGCTCTCGTTTGTAGGCAAACATATCTGCGTGTTTGGTGCAAGTGAAATATCATAGATATTCGGCTGTACATATTTGCCTTGCGTGGGACCGGTGTAACCGTTATAATTACCGCCTATGATACGGATGGTGCTTGTTTCATCCTGCAAGGTGGTGACCATGTCCGATGTAATGTCGAAGTATCTTGGTTCTGCCATTTTGTGTTCCGCAGGAAGATTGAGCCACAATTGGAAACCGAGCATATGGTCGCACGCTTGCGGCATTTCCTGATGCAACACGCCGCTGCCCGCAGTCATCCATTGACAGCCGCCGTCGCAGATGCTTCCTTGATTGCCCATACTGTCGCCGTGCTCGATATCTCCGTGAATCAGGTAAGTAAGCGTTTCGATACCGCGATGTGGATGCCAGGGAAAGCCTTTGGTATAATCTTGCGGATTTTTTGAATCAAAGGCATCCAGCATGAGGAATGGATCAAAATCCTGCGTGTCGTGATACCCGATAACACGTACCAGATGTACCCCCGCGCCATCTATTGTTTTTTGACCTGTCACAGTCTTTTTTATCGCTCGGTTTTTCATAACAGATTCCTTTCTGAAAAGCTGGTTTGTATCATTAATACCCTTTTGCCGGTAATATTATCCATTTTTTGTTTAAACGCATATCTTCTGCTATAATAATAAAGAAAAAGGAGCGGTGGGATATGCAAAAAATTTTGATAGATTGTGATCCGGGGCACGACGACGCCGTTGCGTTGATTTTAGCGACGCGGGCGAGGGAACTTGATATTCTGGGTGTGACGGTGGTGGCAGGGAACAGTGTCATAAAAAACACGACCCGTAATGCGCTTGATATATTGGCATTTGCGGACGCGGCGGATATCCCTGTCTATGCGGGCTGTTCCAGTCCATTAAAGAGACCGCTTTATAATAATTCAGGGATCAGGATACATGGCCAAAACGGACTGGGGAACCGGAAGCTTGATGTGCCTACAGGCGAAGTACAGCACATGCACGCGGCGGATTTTATTGTGCAGACGCTTTATAAGGCGGAAGAAAAAATTACGTTGGTATGCTTAGGACCGTTGACGAATATTGCGCAGGCTTTTTTAAAAGCGCCGGATTGTAAGGAGAAGGTAGCGAAAATCGTAATCATGGGCGGGGCGGTTTATGCGCCGGGTAATGTCAATTCTGCGGCGGAATTTAATTTTTTTGTTGATCCGGAGGCGGCGAAGATTGTGATCAACAGTGGCTGTGAAATATATTTGCATACGTTAGACGTTACAATGAAGGCGCTGTTCAACAAAGAGGAGATCGAGAGGTTGGAAGAACACGATCGTGGAAAGCTTTCGCGGTTGGTGGGCGGATTGCTGTGGCTGTATGCGGGAAATTACGAAAAAGAGCTTGGGATATTCGCGTGTCCGGTACATGACGCGGTATGCATTGGCGCAATGCTTAGACCGGAGCTTTTGACGTATGAAAGGGTATGTATGGACATCAGCACGGAGGGAATTACGGCGGGAGAGAGTGTGGTGGATTATTCCGGAGAATGGGGACGAAAGGAAAACGTGCATCTTGCGACGACGATAGACTCGCAGGAATTTGTAAACCTCGTAACGCAGGCGATAGAAAAACCGCGCGGCACATTTGTTTGAAGAATGAAACATGAATGCTACAATGCCCTGTTGAATAGACGGGGGATTTTTATTCCTTGAGCCCGAAGCTTTGTTCGATGGCTGCGGTAAGTGCGGCATGGCCCTCCATGAGCGCTGTTCGCTGTTCGCTGCTCATGCTTTGATATGCGGCGATTTCAGCCGCTTCCAGTTTAGATAACAATTGATGGGCATATGCTTTGCCCTCCGACGTTAAAAACACAAGATTGTTGCGGCGGTCTTTTGGATCTGTTTTGCGCAAGAGCATTCCCTGTTTTTCGAGTTTGGAGAGGATAAACGATACGGTTTGTTTGGGCAACAGAAGTTCGCTGCAAATATGATTTTGTGTACAGCCGTTCTCACCACAACAGGAGATCGTATATAATGTAAACATCATGCTGTCCGATGTACCATGCTGTTGTGCCCACCTGTCGTAGGCACGATTCAACCGAAACCAGTTCAAATAATACTCGTCGATCTCGCGACGGATCTGATCTATGTTCTCCATGTTTCTGACCCCACTTCTTTTTTTATTATAGTATCCTATTATGATGCGTCAGGCAACCTGTCATTTTTATGCGCGAAAGGCACAGATATCCTTTTATGCCGCTTGTAAATAAACAGCAGGATGATGCTCAGCGATACTTGTACAAAAGGTAACATGAGCCATATACCTGTGAGTCCGAACAATAACGGCAGAATGAATAAAAACAACGGCGTTAAGAGGAGCGGGTCCAGATATATGATAAGAGCCGATGTCTTGACGTCACCAATCGCATAAAAATAAGAGGACGAGAGTTTTGAAAATGCGATGAAGGGAAACGAAAAGGACATAAAAAGGAATGCGGCTTCAATCAATACGGCAGCTTCGACCGATGCGCCAAACAATACGGGAATACGTGTCCGCAGCAAAAGTACGGCAGCAAGAAGTATCAAGGAGATCAGCAATACGGTTGTGAGGGATTTTTTGAAAATATTTTGTACGCTCTTTGTATTTCTCGCTCCGTTGAAATAACTCAATAATGGCTGAACGCCGTCGCCAATCCCTTGTAATAGATATTGCACAGAAGACACAACGTACATCAATACGGAATAGGCCGCAACAGCGACCGTGCCGCCGTACGCGATGCATTGCAAGTTGGCGAGGATACATACGATGGAAGGAGCGAATGCCATACCAAAGGGGGATAGACCAACCTTTACAAGTCGCCCTATTGTCATCTTGTGCGGTTTTAACATACTTGCAGGAACGCGGTTTTCTTTTTTGGAATAAAGGAAGAGGAAGGCGATAACGGCGACAAGCGCTTGTGCAATAACGGTGGCGATCGCTGCGCCGCGAAGCCCCCAGCCGAATACAAAGACAAACAATGCGTCCAGAAGGATATTTGTGACAAGACCGCCCACCATAGCAAGCATTGCCTGTATGGTTTTTCCTTTGTTGCGCAAGAGCGGCGCGATGCCTGTTCCAAGGATTTGAAAAGCACTCCCGAGCGAGATGATCTGGGCGTATTCTTCCGCTGCTGCAAGAAGCTCTCCTTTGGCACCTAAAAGGGCAAGGATTTGTGGGTACAGTAATGAAAACAGTACAGTCATAGTGGCGGAACAAAAAAGCAGCACAAAAAAGGTATTACCGAATGCCTGTTGCGCGCCCGAGAGATCTTTTTGCCCATAGCGCGTGGACATCACGACAGAACCACCTACGCCGATCCCCGTACCGACAGCCAGTAAAAAGGCGGCGATCGGGAATGCGATGTTGATTGCCGCAAGACCGATATCGCCGACCGCATGACCGACGAAAAAACCATCAATAATAGAATAAAGGCCTACCAAAAACATGGTGAGCATGGAAGGAAGAATATATTTCCAAAATTGTTTCTCGTTAGGCGTTGACATAATAACCTCCAAAATTAGTACAATATAGTACCGATTAGTACAATATTGTACATATTAACAGAAAGAAATTTATTTGTCAACAAAAAACACGCCCTGTATTGGACGTGTTTCATATTTGTTTTTATTTACCGTTTGTGATGAGTGTAGGCGAAGGAGAGGTATTATAGACAGTCGTACACGCCTCTACTGAGTGGGTAAGCCATACATTACCGCCGATCACGCAGCTTTCCCCGATGACTGTATCTCCACCCAGGATCGTGGCACCTGAATAGATGACGACGTTGTCACGAATATCCGGATGACGCTTGACCCCTTTGACAGGATGCCCCTCATCATCAAGTTCGAAGCTTTTCGCGCCCAGAGTCACGCCCTGATAAATCTTGACATGCTTTCCGATAGTGCACGTTTCGCCGATCACGACACCTGTGCCATGATCGATAAAAAAGTGTTCGTCGATTGTTGCGCCGGGATGAATGTCGATCCCTGTCTTGTTATGCGCTTGTTCCGTCATGATGCGTGGCAGCAACGGGATATCCATTGTATAAAAGATGTGTGCAAGCCGATAGATACTTACTGCCTCAAAACCGGGATAGGCAAGCAGTATTTCTTCGTGCGACCGCGCCGCAGGGTCGCCGCAGTAGGCAGCCTCGATATCTGTATTCAAAAGACGCGCGACATCGGGAAGCTGATCCATAAAATGAACGGTCATTTTCTGCGCGGTCTCTTTGCATTTATTGCAATCTGCGCGGTGGCGCTGCTCTAGTTGGCACTGATTGACCAGCACCTCTGCTACCATGCAATCTAAAAGTACAGCGGCTTCGCGTAACCTGCGCGTGACCGTATCACGAAGCTCAGACTCCTTAGCGATATTACTGTCGTAAATATTTGGGTACATCGCGCTTCTGACAAGATCGATGAAGGCAGCTACCTTGCGTTTCATACCGAAGCCGCTGATGGTATCACCTGTGATGTTTGGCTTATTGATCGCTATGATCTCGCGCGCGAGATTTGGGGCGCCGTTGTCTTTCCATTCCTGCAGCATAGATACTCCTATAGTGTATTCCCGCAGTAAAAAAACGGGATTCAATTTGTATAAAAACGTGTACAATAATTATAAGTTACTATATAATGATAGTCAAACGTTGTTTTGAATACGTAAAGAAAGGGGAAATGCAATATGCCTATTAACATTAGCAGCAAATTACCGGCAGCGAAAACTCTGGCGCAGGAGGGCATATTTACAATGCCCCTGGAACGCGCGGCACAGCAGGATATCCGTCCTCTGCGGATTGTTATTCTAAATATCATGCCCACAAAAGAACAAACAGAGACACAGTTGATGCGCCTTTTGGCGAACTCGCCTTTGCAGGTAGAAGTAGTGTTGCTGCACCCTGCAACACATATTTCCAAAAATACGTCCATCGAGCATCTGAACGCTTTTTATAAGACGTTTGATGATATCAAGGATGAAAAATACGACGGGCTGATTATTACAGGCGCGCCGGTAGAACAGATTCCTTTTGAGGAAGTAACCTATTGGCAGGAAATGACGCAGATCATGGAGTGGAGCAAAAAGAACGTTTATTCTACCATGTATATCTGCTGGGCGGCGCAGGCTGGTCTTTATTATCATTATGGGATCAATAAATATCCGTGCGAGCAAAAGCTGTCGGGTATTTATTTGCACAAAAGGACGCCAAATAACTGGCCGCTTTTACGCGGATTTGATGACGAATTTTGGGCGCCGCACTCTCGGCATACTTATGTGAGTAAGGCAGAGATACAAGAAAATCCGGCGCTTGAAATATTATGCGAATTTGAAGAGCATGGCGTATATCTTGTTTCGGCAAAGCGCGGTCGTCAGATTTTTGTTACGGGGCACCCCGAATATGACGCAAATACGCTTAAAACAGAATATGTGCGCGATATTTCGCGTGGAATGGATGTTCCGGTTCCGGCGCACTATTTTCCCGGAAACGATCCGGGCAAACCGCCTGTCGTACGCTGGAGGGGACACGCGAATCTGCTTTTTAATAATTGGCTCAACTACTATGTATATCAAGAAACGCCTTATGATGTAAAATCTATTAAGAATGAGGAATAGTGATATGAGATTAGCAGAGAAACTGACAGACCTGATTGGCGAAACGCCGCTTTTGCAACTCAATAACATCCATCCGTCTATCTGGGCAAAGTTGGAATATTTCAACCCGCAGGGGAGCGTGAAAGACCGTCCGGCTTACTATATGATGAAGGATGGGATAAAAAAAGGCTTAATTGGGGAAAACACGGTAATCGTGGAATCGACAAGCGGCAACACGGGCATAGCGCTTGCTTATATTTGTACATGCCTCGGGCTGAGGCTCGTATTAACGATGCCGGAATCCATGAGTATCGAGCGTAGAAGACTGTTGTCCGCGCTTGGTGCGGAACTGATTCTGACGCCGGCAGCAGAAGGAATGCGCGGCGCGATTGGACGTGCAAAGGAAATTTGTGAGCAGAGAAATGGTTATATGCCAAACCAATTCGAAAGCCCTGCCAATGTGCAGGCGCACAGGGAAACGACGGCGCAGGAGATATTGCGTGACTTGGTAGGCGATGTTGATATCTTTGTAGCGGGTGTGGGAACCGGCGGAACGATTACGGGCTGCGGCGAGGTGTTCAAAGAAAAAAGACAGGAAACGCAGATTATTGCTGTTGAGCCTGCGGAAAGTCCCGTCCTCTCGGGAGGAAAGCCGTCTCCGCATAAGATTCAAGGAATCGGCGCGGGATTTGTTCCCAAGATCTTGAACAGGGATATTATTGACGAGGTCATTGGCGTTTATACGGATGAAGCGTATGAAGCGGCGCGGTTGCTTTCTCATAAAGAAGGGGTGTTGTGTGGCGTATCCTCCGGTGCAGCGTTGTTTGCTGCCAAAAAAATTGCGGAACGTCCTGAAAACAATGGGAAAAAGATCGTTGTCGTTTTACCGGATACCGGAGAACGATACCTTTCCACGGATTTGTTTGAATAAATAGCTATTTTATGTATTATATGAACGAAAAGAGCCAGTCCGTCAAGGATTGGCTCTTTTGAATCTGTTTTTTAGTTCATGTCTTCCGTATCGTCCGTCTTGAATAAAGACATCAGATCATTTAAAATGTGCGATTGTCCACTCATTTCTTGACTTGCGGCGGCGCTTTGCTGGGCGGTTTCCGAATTTTGTTGCACGACCTGATTGACATCGTTGATTCTGGCATTGATCTGTTCGATTTCTTCATTTTGCTCCACTGAGGAATTTGCAATCTCATCAATGAGTTCCGTACTTTCGTTGATTCCCTTTACAATATCAGCCAGAGATTCTGAAGTGATCCGCGCGATTTTAAAGCCTTCTTCTGCTTTGCTGATAGAATTGGTAATGAGTTCGCTAGACTCTTTTGCGGCTTCGGCGCTCTTGATGGCCAGATTGCGGACTTCGTCAGCAACAACGGCGAACCCTTTTCCGTTTTCACCGGCACGAGCTGCTTCCACTGCTGCGTTCAATGACAATAGATTGGTCTGGAAGGAAATATCATCAATCACTTTCATTATTTTATTAATTGCGGCGCTTGCTTCATTAATTGCGCCTACGGCATGGATCAATGCATCCATCTGCGTTGATCCTTTTTCCGCATTTTTTCTGATCCTTTGCGCAAGATCTACCGCTGTTTCTGCCTTTAAAGTATTTTTCTTGGTTTTATCCGCAACATTGACAATGGTCTCTGAAAGATCTTCTACAACAGAGGATTGCTCTGCTGTTCCCTGTGCCAATGCAGTAGCTCCATCGGCAACCTGCTTTGCGCCCGTCATAACTTGTTGTGTGCTCGTGCCGATTTGACCTACGATATTCCTCAGATTTGTTACCATTTTTTGCATTGCAAGACTCATTGCGTCCTTTTCACTTCGGGTTATGGGCATCATCGTAAGATCGCCATCCGCAATGTTTTCAAGAATACGAATTTGTTGCAGCGTACTTTCCACCATGGACTGAAAGGACTTTGATAGTGTTCCGATTTCGTCTTCAGATTCGTAAGATATCTGTATGTCCATATCTCCCTTCGCTATTTTGGTTGAGGCGGAAGCAAGTTCATTGACCGGAATGCCCACACTTCTGTTGATGTAACGCCTGACATAAAAGCGTGAGAATATACTAAAAACAAGGATGATCGCCGCGATCAGAATCCCAAAGAAAGCAGCCGTCTCATTCACGTCGTTTGCGGATATGTCGACGCCGATTATGCCGATCACAGCTCCGTTTCCGTCTGTAATGGGCGCATATCCGGAAATCAGATAACCAAACCCTTCTGCATAATAGATATTTGAGGTCGTATATTCATTGTTGTTATATGCGATATCCGCTTCCGTGGGGAGCACCCCATCAGCCTCCACGTCTCCTAATGTGCCAATGTCTTCGGCAGGATCTTCCGGAAGCTTGGCCTCTGCGAAGTAACGCCAGTCTCCGTTTGGTTCTTTGTTCATAATATAGAGGTAGGCTACATTCGTACTGGCTTTGATTTGATTGATTTGCTTTATCAGTTCTTTATGGTAACTGTTTTCGGTGAGCGTCTCCATAATGGAAATCACTTCCTGTTCGTCAACCATAGGCTGCACGGATTTGGCAATGGATAGCGCCTGATTCGCTTTTGCGATGCTTACCTCATAGTAATGCATGAAAAAACCAAAAAGACCTACGATTGTCATTCCGATGATAATCATAATCAGAGCCATTGCCGATGTTTTTGATGCGATGGATTTGCTTTTTTTAGATGTTTTTACGATCATACTTATACTCCGTGTAGGATTAGTTTTTACATAGCCGGTTTCGCCAATATGATGTTTTACATGTAAGGATATGCCAAAATGGCAGTTGTCGGATATGGATGGGAATGAGACACAAAAAATGAGCTAATACATAAAAACTTTATCATGCCTTAAGCATGATTTCAATAGAAAAAATTATGTTTTTCGTTAAATTTTGTAAGTGGTTTGTTGTCATTGTCAGACAGTAGGTATTATGGCTCAAACCTCCTAAATCAACATATGAAAACACAAAAAAAATGGCGGCTCGGATGAGCCGCCGTTTTTATCGTTTTCCGTAGGTGAGGGTCGTTTCGAACATAGCCTCGATATTTTCGGTTTTTGCGTCATCAATCATCGTGCCGCTGTCCATGATATAACCGCCGCCCGGCGCACATGTGTCGATGAGCCATTTGCAGTAATCTATGACTTCTTGTTTGCTGCCGTAAGAAAGCGTGACAGCAGGAACATTGCCCATGATGCAAGAGTGGTCGCCCAATACTTTTTTTGCCTGTGCCATATCTGTATATTCGAATGAGAAGATCGCCTTGCCGGGCGTGATCTCCTTTAAGTATTCCAGACGGGAATTATAGGCGCCTTCCACATAAACGACAGGCGTGAGCCCTGCGTCGGCAACGGCGTTGATATATTTGCGCAGCGAGGGCCAATAAAAGGTCTTGAATTGTTCGTCAGACATAAATTCGTCCACACCTTTATGCAGCCAGTACCATACGAATGGCGTTTCTTTGCCGCTGCAGCCTTTGATGGTGTCTTCAATCGCGTAATCTGTGACTACGTCGATGAGCTCCAGCAGTTCTTGCGGGTGGTCAAACATATCCATAAGGATGGGGACTGTGCCGCGAATGGAATCGCCAATCATATCGAACGGCGCGTAGGCAAAGCCCGCGTATATAAGAGGGATACCAAATTGAGATTTGAGTTTTTGACCGTATTCGCCAAGATAGGCAAACCATTCATTGAGTATCTTGCCCGTTTCTACCATTGCCTCAAGCGTGCTGATAACCTCGGGGTCAGCAAAATTGAGCAATGTACCGATGTGTCCAAACCACATCGCGTTGCGAAAATCGAGTTTGGCAAGGCCGGGGAAGTTTGCAAAACTGCGCGGCATCCACTTATTCATCATGAATTTTGTCATATCACGGATCGCCTCCGGATATTCGTCGGCAGTCATGTATTCGCCCTCTGCATATTGATACATGGCATTCGGATCGTCAATATCATGCCCCGGCCAACGATACCATGTGATTCCCGAGCGTTCTAAGTAGGCCGCCGGATTGAAAAGAATCGGATCCCAGCCGAGGTCGGGTTGGAAATCCTCATAAAAGATATCGTAAGCAGCGCCCGCCTTTTTCCAGTCCTCCATCACATCCTGTATGGTATAACCGGAATAGTAAACGGGGAAAGCTTGAAAAACAGGAACGATAGGGATGCGGTCGGGCTCTTTTACCGCCGCTGCGTCCAGTACTCTTTTTAGCCGTGCGTCATAATCTTGTTGTATACTCATGAGGGGTTCCTCCGGGGTTTGATACCTGTATTATAGCACAAAACAAAAAACAGGCATACGCATGTTTGACATATGCCTGTTTTATTCTTTGAATGACTATAGAGACAGCCACTTCTCCTGCTTGGCGGAATCAACGATCGCCTCGCAAAGTTGCAGTTCGCGCAGACCCGCTTCGAAGGTGGGGAATTCGGGCGTTGCACCGTTTTTATAGCCTTCGGTACGGATATAGTTATAAAATTTGGTAGCGAATTGCTTGATTGTATCAGGGAAGCCTTCGTTATGACCACCGGGATAAGAAATCAGCTGTACTGCCTCTTGATGCATCAGCGACGGATCGCGCATCAGGATACGGTTTGCTTCATCACGCTCGCCGATCCACATTTCGTTGGGGCGCTCTGTATCTATGGCGATGGATTTTTTGCTGCCGTAGATTTCAAACCAGATACGGTTCTTACGTCCTGCGGCAACCTGATTGACCGTCATAGAACCGTGCGCGCCGTTGCTGAATTTTAAGAGAACGGACGCGTAGTCTTCTGTGGTGATCGGCACATCTGCGTAATCGTCGGGCGTGAGCACTTTGCCTGAATAGGTTTCTACCGGTTTTAACGGTTTTTTGCGGGTAGGGTAGAAGGTCGCAAAATCTGCACAGACCTTGTCGATTTTGATACCGGTCATAAATTCGACGGAATCCAGCCAGTGCGAACCGATATCCGCAACAGCGCGGGAATCGCCGCTGAATTTAGGCTCCAGGCGCCAACTGTAATCTGTTTCCTTAAACAGCCAGTCCTGTTGGTAAGAACCATTGACCGCAAAGATCGTTCCCAGCTCGCCATTTTGTATCATGGCACGTGCTTCGTGGATAACGGGGTAGAAGCGGATATTAAAATGTACCGCGTTTGCAAGCCCCTTTTCTTTGGCAAGGGCAATCAGTTCCTTTGCCTCTGTGCTGTTCATTGTAAGGGGTTTTTCGCATACGACGTGCTTGCCTGCGAGAAGAGCTTCTTTTGCCATTTGGAAATGAAAGCTGTTGGGCGAGCAGATATGCACAACGTCGATCTCCGGGTCGGCCAGCAAATCTTGATAGTTTCCATAGCTTTTGCCGATGGAAAGCTGATCCGCCTTTGCTTTTGCCGTTGCGTCATCGATATCGGCGAGGGCAACAACATCCACAAAGCCCAATCTGCGCAACGCTTCAATATGTGTAGGTCCGATAAAGCCTGTTCCGATGACACCAGTTCTGATTTTTTCCATGATATTGATTCCTTTCTAAATTGATTCCCAAGTATTCAGAAAATCCGCGAGTTCCTTTGTGTTGGGGCTTTTTGCGTTGCGGACATAATAGCCGGACGCGCCCACGCCACATAAAAGACATTCTTCATGCGGATAATCGTTCATCCATCCAAGTACAAAGCCCGAGTTGAATGTATCACCTGCGCCCGTCGTAAGTACAGGGTGCTCACAAAACGGACCTGTAACCTCGGAATAGACGCCGTCCGCATAACAGCAGGCGCGGTCGACCGGATGGATGACAAGACAATTGATCTTAATATTTTCAGCGAGACTCTCACACAATTCCTTGAGCGGATAAGCCTTATAGTCGCTGATTTCTACACCGTACAGTTCCGCGATCTCACATGCTTCTTTTTTATTGAGTCCAAGCGTAACGGGAAATCCCGCTTTTGCAAAATCATTGATCAATCCGATTGCTTCTTTGATATCTTCCGTACTTCGTTTCTCCGGATCGGCAAGGTCAAAAAATAATTTTTTATCCTGCGGACGTGTTTTCATACGCGGGAGCACTTCGGCAAGAAAACCCTGCCAGATAGCGCTCATGCGCGGAAGCATCGTCCAGTTCTCCATGCCAATCAAATCGCTTGCGTCCACGATATCGACGAAATGGTCGAGTCCGACCTTTTCTTTGATGGCTTCCCACGACACGTTTTTAAAATGCTCAAGCTTGGAAACGATAATTTTACCGTCGTGAAACTCATAGGCATCGGTATGTCCGGGCTCGGTAAGCCCTATCATCACAGAGCCTTCCGCAAGTTCGTCAAAAACAGGATCGTGCCCGTTTTCGCCCACACAGCCGATGTATGTAAGCGCAATATGATGCTTTTTGAGAGCGTTGGCAAAGATTGGACCATTGCCGCCCAGCTTTTTTTGCACTGTAACGATCTCGACGTTGGTTGAGAGACCACAGCCGTTTTTTAAGCGTTCGGAGTAAGAGAGTATGGTATCGATGCGCGAAAAATTTGCGGGATCGATACGCTTGTCCACTACATGGACGATTTCATCGACAAAACCGTCAAACCCGATGAGCGCTTTTTGCGGCGTGATGCCTGCGGCAAGTTTCAAAGAGAGTTCTTTTTTTGCTTCGTTCATCTCCGACTCCTAGATAAAGTTGCGCATATATCTCTTGGACAGCTCAATGGAGTATAGTCTGTCTTCAAGCGTATCTTCAAATGCGCGGTCTTCCACTTCTATAACAGCATAACCTTTGTAGTGGATATCATATAGCGCGGAAATGGTCTTGCCCCAGTCGATGTCACCGAGTCCCGGCAGTTTGGGAGCGTGGTACTCGAGAGGAGTGGCCATCATGCCTACATTATTATAACGATCCGCATAGAATTTGACATCTTTGATGTGGAAATGGAAAATCTTGTCCGCGAAGTCGTAGATAGGTTTAATATAATCCATCTGCGGCCATACCAGATGGGACGGGTCGTAGTTGAGCCCGAAATGTTTGCTGTCAATGATGGAAAACATATCCGTCCAGATGGCAGGTGTGGAGGCTAAGTTTTTGCCGCCCGGCCATTCATCCATCGAATAGAACATCGCACAGTTTTCGATACCGACTTTTACGTCATTGTCTTCCGCGCATTTGATGATGTCCGGCCAGATATCCTTGAAAGCTTTCATATTTTCGGAGATGGGCAAGGACGGGTTTTTGCCGATAAAGGTATTCATATTATGAATGCCCAAGATACGCGCGCCCTCGATGCATTTTTTGATGTGTTCTGCAGCCGCTTTTCCTACCGTCGGATCAGGATCAAGCGGATTGGGGTAATAACCGATCGCAGAAATCTCAACATTTTTTTCCTTTAGATAATGATTGATATAGTCTGCTTTTTCTGTGGTAAGGGAAGCAACATCAATGTGTGTAACGCCTGCATAACGTCTTTCCGCCTTGCCGACGGGCCATGCGCACGCTTCCACGCAATCCATGCCGATCTTACCGGCATAATCAATGAGCTGTTCGAACGAGTAATCAGGTAAAATAGCGCTTACAAATCCAAGTTTCATAGTTAGATCCTCCTTAAAAATATGAATCTATTCCAAGATTTTGCGATGATACAATTATTTATGCCGCTTTGTATGATTTATATGATTTGTATTATTTGTATCATAATAAATGTTCGACACAAAAGCAATAGTTTTTTACAAAAACCTGAAATATTTTCGCTATTCTACTATTATATATAAATCAAACAGAAAAACAAAGGGATTGATGATAAAAAATGAAAGAGGTATTGCAGATAAGATGAATTCCGTAAAAAGTAAAAAATTTACTTGCATTTTAAAAATAGGGATGATACAATACAAACAAATAGAACAAATAATACAAATGATACAAATAAAACATAAATTACAAATATTACATACGTAAGAAATATTTCTGCAACAACTTTAAAATCAATGAAAAAACAGAAGCCGCCAAGCGCGGCAGGGTGGTCTATCATCATACAGAAGGGTTCATTATAAGCATTCATATATTGCTAAAAATTTATATTATCAGGAGGAACAATCATGAAACCTACAAAAAAAGCAAGTGAAATGTCCGTCGCTGAATTGGCGGCATACATCGACCAGTCGGTTTTGAAACCGGAGTTTACACAGGATGAGATTCGCAAATATATCCAGGAAGGCATTGACTTTGGATGCATTACCGTTTGCATCAATCCGTCCTCTCTCGATATTGCGGCGGAAATGACAAAAGGAACAAACACGAAGATATGCGTAGTGTGTGATTTCCCGTTTGGTCTTTCGACCACTGCTTCCAAAGTGATGCAAGCAGAGGAATATTGTAAGAGGGGCGACGTATTCGAGTTGGATATCGTTGCAAACTATGGATGGTTGCGCAGCGGCATGTATAAAGAAGTGGAAGAAGACATCAAGGCGGTATGCGATGTTTGCCATAAATATGGTACGGCTGTCAAAGTGATCATCGAAACAGATTCTCTGACGATGGATCAGATCAAAGAAGGCACAAAAGCGGCAGTACGCGCGGGTGCAGACTTTATTAAGAGTTCCACGGGCTTCTATACGGGTGGCAAAAGCGAAGGCGCTACGATAGAGGTCGTTCAGGCAATGATGGACGCGGGCGAAGGGAAGATCAAAGTAAAAGGCTCCGGCGGTATCCGTGACAGAGAACATTTCCTGAAGCTGATCGACATGGGTATCGACCGTATGGGCGTTGGGTATCGTTCTACACCCGATGTTCTTGATATCACGATCGAAGAGATAAGAAAACAGAAATAACTTTTTCATAATGTTGTATGGTGCGCGCCTTGCGCGCGCGCCGCGCAACAAAACAATGATGTTTGTCCCCGCCACTATGTAAATTCCAGTAAATTATTTAACGATTTCTATAGAAGTAAAATTTAATCAAGTCTTATTATTTTTAAGCGGAGGTAAAAAAGATGGCTTTTGAACACATTTTTCAACCAATTAAAATCAAGAACGTGGTCGTGCCGAACAGAACGGTGCATGTTCCGACGGATATCAGTTCGGCAAACCCGGACGGCGGTGTGAATGACCGCGTGATTCGTTATCATGAAGAGATTGCAAAGGGGGGCACGGGGCTTATCATTGTTGGCGCTTCCACGCCGAACAGGCACACGGGACGTCCAACGGTAACATGTCTTGCGATCGACGAGGATTATTATATCCCCGGTTTGCACCATCTTGCAAAATCGATGCAAAAGCACGGCGCAAAATGTGCGGTACAGATCCAGCACCCGGGGCGTCAGGCAGCGTTTCCGCGAAAAGGTCAGATATCCTGTTCTGATATGGTATCCTATCTGCCGGGCAGCGCAGGTCATGAGGTCGTTTATGCGGGGGACCAAGCACATGGGAAGATCGCTCGCGAAATGACGGTCGAAGAGATATATGAGCTTGCTGAACGCTTTGCGGAAGCTGCATGGCGCGTAAAGGAAGCCGGTTTCGATTGCGTAGAGCTGCATGCGGCGCACGGTTACATGATCGCACAGTTCATGAGCCCTTCCACAAACACGAGAAACGACCGCTTTGGCGGAAAATATGAAAATCGTATGCGTTTTATTCTGGAGATCATCAGCAGAATAAAACAAAAGTGTGGCGAAGACTTCCCGATTCTGGTAAGATATTCCGGTGAGGAATGGAAGTTCGACGGCAGAAAACTGGACGAATCTATAAAGATCGCAAAAACGCTGGAAGAGGCGGGTGTTGCGGCGCTCGATATCTCGGCCGGTATCTTCGACCTCGCGGAAACGGTTATGGATCCGATGTATTATACGGAAGGATGGAATACATATTCCGCAGAAGCGATCAAAAAGGCTGTCAATATTCCGGTTATCACGAGTCATACACTGCGTAGCCCCGAATATTGTGATCAGATCATCGCAGAGGGTAAGACAGATATGGTTGGCTTCTCGCGTCAGCTGCTTGCAGACCCGTATTGGGCGAACAAAGCAAAAGCGGGAGATGTGGACAGCATTCGCAAGTGTATCAGCTGTCTTGTCGGCTGCTGGTCGGAATCCCTAATGATCAAGCATGAAATGCGCTGTGCTGTCAATCCGGCGATCGGTGACGAACGCTTCCTGGATATGGGACCGGCTGACAAGAAATTGAAGGTAGGCATTGTAGGCGGCGGTATCGCAGGGATGGAAGCGGCAAGGATCGCTACGCTGCGCGGGCATGATGTGACGCTTTACGAAAGGGATAGCGAGCTTGGCGGTATTCTCCGCACATGCTGCATGGTTCCTCCGAAGGGCAAAATGAAATGGTACATGGATTGGATGCGCCGTCAGATGAAAGAACTTGGTGTGAAGATCCAGATGAACACAGAAGCGACCGTAGATATGCTCAAGGGCTATGATGTTGTGCTTTGCGGTACGGGAAGCAACCCTGTTACGCCGGATATTCCGGGTAAGGAAAAGGGCGTGAAATTTGAAGACGTGTTGGTATGCGTAAAGAAAAATTGCGAATATTGGCCTGAATGCGGTAAGCGCGAGCCTGCTAAGGTCGGACAGAAGGTTGTCATTTACGGTAACCACTACGGAGCGACAGACACTGCGGAAGCGCTTGCGTTGCGCGGCAAGGAGATCGTTTATGTGACGCAGGATTCAGAATTTGCCCCGCACATCGAGAACGTGCATAAGGAAGTGCTGAAGGTGCGTTTTGCCGGCGGAAACGGCGGTGGACTTCCGGAAGAACATCCGATCAAGATACCGGTCGATGTAAAACTTTCCACAACGCTTCTTGAAGTGAAGGACGGCAGTGTTATTCTGATGGACAATAAGTTCAATAAATATGAAGTTGAGTGTGACACGGTTGTGTTTGGAGAGTACGAATCCAATACGAAGCTGTATGATGAGCTTGTTGCGGCGGGTGTATTGGTAGCAAACATCGGTGATTCCAGAAAGATCCGTAATGTACGCGGCGCAATGACAGATGGCGCTGACGCGGCGCTGATGCTCGGGGATGGATTGTTCATGAACGCGAACAACGTTTTATCGAGCAATTTGCCGATGGATGTTGCGAAAATGATGAAATAAGAAAAAAAATGATAAAAAGTGTACCAAAATGATGAATTGTGTGATACAATAGAAATCGTGGTACAGGAGTAAGAGGTAAAGAAGATATGAGCCCTTTATTTGACGGCGAGATTCAATTTGAGAGCAAGTTGCCACTGCACTACCAGATCATGATGATCATCAAGCGGAATATTGCGTCAAAGAATATTTTACCAGGCGATAAGCTGCCGACAGAGGAAGAATTTTGCAATACATTCGGTGTAAGCCGTTCCACGGTACGCGCCGCAATCGGCGAGCTGGAAGAAGAAGGCATGGTGACAAGGGTTCGTGGAAAAGGAACCTTTATATCTAAGACAAAGCTGAAGAGGAAAATGGAACAGGTATACAGCTTTTCCCATCAAATGGATGCTGCAAACCTTGTTCCGTCCTCACAGCTTATGGAATTCAAAACGATTGCGGCTTCCGACGGATTAATTGATTTATTTGGTTTGGAAGCAAACGATCCGGTTTATGAAATTGTACGGCTTAGGATGGCGAATGGAGAACCGCTTCTTCTGGAAACGACATTCTTACCCGTGAAGGTACATCCGACGTTGCGTGCGGAAATCCTTACGAGCGGATCGCTGTACGATTCATTGCGCGATGAGGCTAAAATTGTTCCGTTTATCGCTGAGGAGACGTATGAAAGCATTGCGTTTGAAGAGAGCATCTGTAAGATGTTGGAATGTCCTCATCCTACCTGTGGGTTTTATGTAGAGCGCATCACGCGTCAGGAATCGGGCGAGGCGTACGAATTGACGCAGTCGTTTATGAGAGGGGACAGGTCAAAGATATCCATTACGCTGCAACAGGATATTTATACATTTAATCGGAGTATTGACTGATCGCTATTGACTGGTTTGCAAAAGATAGCTTACAATTGAAAAAATAAAAAGAAATAGGATAAAAAGATTTTGAGTTTATCCGCATAAGCGGATAATTAACTAATATTTTATGGAGGAAAGTAAAATGAAAAAAGTCTTAGTAGTTGTTATGTGCTTAGTACTTGCAGCTGCAATGTTCGTTGGTTGTACGGCAGCGCCGGCAGCTTCCGAAACACCTGCGGCAAGCGAAAGCGCAGCTCCGTCTGAGTCTGCGGCAGCTTCCGAAAGCGCAGCTCCGGTTCAATCCGACGAGAGTGGTGCTGATGCGCAAACAGGCGGCGTAATGAAGATCGTTCCTGAAGGCGACATCATGATCGGTATCTCAACCGGTTCTTCCGGTACGTCCTGGCGCGATATCATGATCGACAACATGAAAACGGTCGGTGATGAGTATAAAGAAGCAGGCAGAATCAAAGACTATAAAATCGTGAACAACACGACAAACGGCGACGCAAACGAGCAGGCGCAGATTCTTCGTCAGTTCGTGGACGATCCGGCGATCAACGTGATCATGGTGAACCCGAACGATAACACGGCGCTTTCCGAAGTTATCGCTGACGCGCAGAAAGCCGGCAAGCTGGTAGTTGTATATGATGCAACGGCTGATGCTCCGGGCGCTCTGCAGGTGACGCTTGACCACTATGCTTGGAACACGAAGAACGCTGAGTTTATCTGCGAGACACTGCAGAAGGGCAATGCGATCGAAATTTCCGGTCTTGACGGACATCCGGCAAACAACGAACGTATCCGCGCTACGACAGACGTTCTGAAAAAATATCCTGACATCAAGCTGCTCCAGAGCACGCCCGGTGGCTGGGATCAGACAAAAGCAAAAGAAGCTACAGCTCAGATCCTTTCTTCCGGTCAGGAAGTAGACGCGGTATTCACACAGGATGGTATGGCTTTCGGCGTACTGCAGGCATTCCAGGATGCAGGCAAGCTGCCTAAAGTAATGTTCGGCGATCCGGGTACTGCATTCTTCAAAGAATGGAACAAGCTGCGCGAAGAAAAAGCTGATTTCAAAGCTTGTGCACAGCCGAACCCGCCGGGAATCGGTGCATCCGCAATGCGTCTTGCTGTTAACATGGCAGAGGGCAAAGACATCGATCAGACAAAACTGGCCGGCGATGATGGCAACGTATTGTACTATGTAGTTAGCTCGTTCTATACGGACGAAAACTTTGACGATGCTTGGGCAGAACTCAAAGATAAGCCGGACGACTTCCTGCTGACAGAGTACTACACAGAAGAAGAAGCAGCGGCGATGTTCAAATAGTCAGCTAGCTGATTAAAAGAAAAATTGAAACTTACTACGGGAGCAGGCATTATGCCTGCTCCCGTAAATTAAGTACAGCAATGAATAAATTCACGATGGGAAGGGTGTGAATTTTGGATGGTTTTACTGGAAGCAAAAAACATACAAAAAAGCTTCGGTGGTGTTGCGGCGCTTTCTAACGGAAATTTGACGTGTAGGAAGGGCAAGATCACAGGCCTCTTAGGCGCGAATGGCTCGGGTAAAAGCACAATCTCAAAAATCATTACCGGCGTTTATCTTGGCGATGGCGGTACGGTAACGTATAACGGCAATGTGGTGAGCTACAAAAACCCGATCGACGCAAAAAGGGCCGGCATTTCTATGGCATTCCAAAATTTGAGTTTACTGCCTGACCTTACGGTCTGGCAGAATATTGTGCTCAGTTTTGAAAAGAAAAACAAATTGTTCTTAGATAATAAGGACGCAAAGGAATTATCTCAGAAAATATTGGATGAATTTATGCCCGGATTCGATATCGAAAGACGGGTAAGTGAATTGGATTCGAGTGAAATGCAGATCGTAGAGATCGCAAAGGCGATTTCGGAGGATCCGCAATTATTGATATTGGACGAACCGACGGCAGCATTGGAACAGGCGCAGGTAAAGGCGTTGTTTCAATATATGCGGAAGTTGGCGGATCAGGGTGTTGCTATGATCTTTACCTCTCATCGTTTGTGGGAAGTACTTGAAATGTGCGACGATATCGTTGTATTCCGCAACGGGAGCAATGTAGGAGAGATCGATTTTGAAAAGCAGGACAAGAATCCTGATGAGATCGTGCGTCTCATTACCGGCGACACGGAAAGTATCAATACGGTAAAGGAATACAAACAGATTCCCGATGAAGCAAAATTAAAAATTGAAAATTTGAATTACGGGAAATACTTACAAGGTATTTCTTTGGAGGTCAAAAAGGGAGAGGTTCTTGGAATCGGCGGACTCGCAGGACAGGGACAAACCGAGCTTATGTTGGCGCTTGCCGGTAATTATAAAGAAGCAAAATGCACAGCGACGCTCAATGGAGAGACTATCAAGCTGACACAGCCTGCCAATGCGGTGCGCGAAGGGATTTTGCTTGTGCCCGGCGACCGTCAAAAAGAAGGGCTTATGCTTAAGGATTCTGTTTACACGAACATGATCTTCCCGAAATTGGCATTGAAAAAACAGCCTCTCTTCACGCCGACAAAGAAATATCGTGAGGAATGCGAACAGATCGTCAAAACGCTGTCTATTAAGACGGCAAGCATTGACCTTGCAGTCGATAAGCTTTCCGGAGGCAACCAGCAGAAGGTTGTTGTTGGAAAATGGCTGCCGTTCGATACGAACGTGCTGCTTCTTGCTGATCCTGCAAAGGGTGTAGATGTAGGCGCAAAATATGACTTGTATGAATTCATCATGAAGATGGTGGAAGAAAAGAATATGAGCGTTATCCTGTACGCAAGCGATAACGACGAGCTTGTGAGCTATTGTGACCGAGTCTTGGTCATGTATGAGGGCAAGATCGTGGGTGAGCTGAAGGGCAAGGAGATCTCTGATGAGGCGATCGTTGAAATGTCGCTGCAGGTAAAATCGCAGGAAGAGAGGGCAGCATTATGAGTGAAAAGCAATTAGTGCAAAAAAACGGATTCCAAAAGTTTATGCATAGGCCCGAATTTGCGACGCTGATTATTTTTATTGCGATGATCGTGATTGTGGCGGCTTTGCAGGGGAACTTTTTTGAGCCTTCCTCGCTGAGAAACAGTATTATTTCTTGGACACCGCTGATCTTACTTGCGATGGGGCAGGCGATCGTTATTATTGCGGGCGGACTTGATTTGTCGAGCGGTCCTGCGATGGCGTTCATGATGTGCGTGATGGCAAGTATTATGAAAAAGGACGATCCCTCTACGGGACTTCCGGCACTTTTGATGGGGCTTGTCGTGATGCTGATCGTTGGTGTTGTGAACGGTGTAGCGGTTGGATATTTGAAGCTGCCGCCCATCATCGCGACGT
>CAZBSH010000018.1:0-42698 GCA_964494645.1 uncultured Christensenella sp.
TCATGGACACACGCCCCTCAAACGTGCCTGTCTGCCGATTCCAGCACTACCGCATAAATAATGAATCAGCAAGAAATATTATAATATACCTCAAATATTAAGTCAAGCGTTACCAAAGAAAAAGAACGTCATTGTTTCTTCTTGTTACGCGCGACGCGCGAGCCGACTTTTGGGGTGCGTGAATCGCGAGGCGTATCGGGTTTGGCAGCTTCCGTAGAAAGCGGCACACGACGTTGCGAACGCTCTGCTGTTTCCGGACGCTCTGAAATATCTGCGGTGCTCTTTTGATAACCTTTTGGCTGCTGTGTGTAACGGCTGACGTCGGACAGATCGTACCCGCTTGGCTGCTGAGTATAGCGATTAATGTCGGATAGGTCATATCCATCAGGTTGAGACTGCGTGCTGTTTTGCTGTGCCTGATAACCCTCCGGTTGCTGGGTATACCGACTGACGTCAGACAAATCATAACCATCCGGCTGTTGCGTATACCGGCTGATATCCTTTTGATAGCGGGCGTTAAAATAGTCCGCGTCTGTTTTAGGCTCCTCTTTAGGCTCCTCGGGCATGGAGTCGATCGTCGGACCGACATTGTCATCGGGAAGCGAAGGCTTGTTCCCATGCCGCCCATTGCCTTTGTTGCCGCGGCTTTTTATCAATAATATTATAATAATGATAACAGCGATAATTACGGCTGCTCCAAGAATATAAAATACAAAATTCGGATCATTATAATAGGCATCTTGTATATTGTTACCAAGATTCGAGAAGAACGCGCCTGCTGCTGCGAGACCTGTGGATTCGGGAGAAGCCGTAGGGACAGGTTCGGGAGCGGTAATGGTAGCAATCGTTGGTTGGGGCGTAGGGACGACCGTTGACTTTGCAGAAGGACCGGGCGTTGCGACAGCACTTGTAAACTGAAGCGATTGTAAAGAAGCCATAGCCTGATTCAGATAGGTATTGGCATCATCGTTTTTATAAAGAACGGTGATGGTAAAATTCGTATTGTTTTGCGCGATCATATAAATTTTTGTGGTATAACCGTTGTCTTCTGCAAGACGACCCGTCAACACGATCGCCGTTTTGCCGTTCAGTTGCTCGGTAGTATATGGGTCGAACACATAGTCTGCGCCATACTCCGCCTGTTTTTGTGCGACAAGAACGCTGATCTGATCGTCATTTATCATGGAGAAGTCGGTTACGTCGGGCACATTTGCCGCAGATGCGGAAGCAGCAGGATCCTGCGTGGGCAAAGTAGTCGCTTCGGGCGACGCGGAGAGGGAAAGAGGCGCTTCTGAAATATCGAGAGAATAAGAAAGCGCGTTATCTGTTTGCGTTGCGTAAGAAGCGATGAGCAGCGCAAGACCTGTATCTTTATCTTTTATAGAATCGAGCAATTCCTGCGACATATTTGTTCCGCCGGGGGTGTAATAATATGCGCCTGCCTCCTCAGGTATTTCTATGCTGAAATCCCCTGCGGGATCGTTGTAAGCAAGCGCAAATGCGCAGACCGGAACCATCAGCACTATTACAAGCGCTATAAATATAGCAAGTTTTTTCAAAGCAATGCCTCCTTAACGGCTGAGTAACTCAAATGATCTGTTCTTTATTATAGTATAATAAAACCGTGTTTTCAATCGGTCAGCTTTTTTTTCTGCTGCGTTTTTCATATCGCAAGAATGTATTGTCGAAATCCTTGGTCTGCGAAACGATCACGCCGGATAATACAAGCAGGCAGATAAGGTTGGGAATCGCCATCAGACCGTTTGCGGTATCGGAAAAATCCCAGACGATTTCAAGCGTCGTGATTGCGCCGACAAATACGACACAGGCAAACAGCGCGCGATAAATATATTTTGCTTTCATGGACGGGATCAAGAACTCAAGGCTCTTTTCGCCATAATAGCTCCAACCGAGGATAGTGGAAAACGCGAAAAGGATGAGCCCGATGGTGACGATCACACTGCCAACGGAGCCCAGTGTAGTGTCAAACGCAAGAATGGTGAGCGAGGCACCTGTTACGAGACTGCCGTCCGCGGCAAGTGTCCCAAGAACGCCGGAGCAGGCAATGGCAAGACCTGTCAGGGTGCAAACGATGATTGTATCGAAAAATGTACCGGTCATGTTGATGTAACCTTGTCGGCAGGGATGGTCGGTTTTGGCCGCTGCCGCAGCAATAGGTGCGCTTCCAAGACCGGCTTCGTTCGAGAATACGCCGCGCGCAACGCCAAAACGAAGCGCGGTCGCGAAGGTAAAACCCGCCACACCACCTAAAACCGAGCGCGGTGAAAACGCGCTTTCCATAATTTGACTGAATCCTGCGGGAAGGTTACCAATGTTCGCAATGATGATGATCAGGCATCCGGCAGCATAAAAAATCGCCATGAAGGGAACGATTTTAGAAGAGACGTTGCCGATGGACTTGATGCCGCCCAACAGCACAACGCCCACGAGCACGGCAATAACAACACCGGTGATCCATGTTGGGATGGAAAAGGTATTTAAAACCGCTTCGGAGATCGAATTGATTTGTGTTAAGTTGCCGATCCCAAAAGAGGCGATCACAGCGAACACCGCAAACGCGACAGAAAGAATCGTTCCCAGCCATTTGACTTTAAAGCCATTTTTGATAGAAAACATGGGACCGCCGGACATTTCCCCCTTAGCGTTTGTTTCGCGGTAGTGTACGGCAAGCACCGATTCTCCGTATTTGGTAGCAAGTCCGAAGATCGCGGATATCCACATCCAGAAAAGTGCGCCGGGACCACCCAATGTCATGGCAGTTGCCACCCCCACAATATTACCTGTGCCGATCGTTGCGGCAAGAGCTGTCATGAGGGATTGAAACGGAGAAATATCGCCCGCATCCGTGTTGTCGGATTTTTTGATGCTATGCTTGGAAAATACTTGACGCAGCGCATAACCCAAATTTCGCAAAGGACGGAATTTCAGGCGGATCATTAGGAAAACGCCTGTCCCGACAAGCAGGATAAGCATAATAGGTCCCCAAACAAAATCGTTGATGCTTTTGAGAATTTCGGAAAATGTCATAAACATACCCCTGCATATGAATTTTTTGACTTGAAGATGGTTTTATTTTACCTAAAAGGCTCATGCCTGTCAATTTTGTTGTATTGACAGGTATTTGGCAATGCGGTATGATAAATGAAAAGTGAATGTAGTCTTCGGGGCAGGGTGTAACTCCCTACCGGCAGTATAGCCTGCGAACTCCTTTTAAGGGGCCGATGCGGTGGAATTCCGCAGCCGACAGTTAGAGTCTGGATGAGAGAAGAAAAATATTGTTTTCAATATGTTTTCCGGGGATGCTTGCATTCGCGGAATTTTTTCATTGGAGGCATATTTATGGAAACACTTGCACAAAAAAGAAAAATCACAAAAGCGCAATATATCACGCGCGTGGCAATTCTTGCGGCAGTGGCGTTTGTACTGATGTATGTAGAATTGCCGCTCCCATTCATTCCGCCGTGGTTAAAGCTGGATTTCTCAGAGATACCCGTGCTGTTGGGGGCATTTGCCTTAGGACCTGTTGCGGGGATCATCATACAGGGAATCAAATGTCTGTTGTTTTTATTGATAAGGGGCAGTATGTCAGGCGGTGTAGGGGAACTCGCCAACTTTTTGATCGGTGTGGCTTTTGTCGTTGTTGCCGCGATCATATATAAAAAGAAACATAACTTTAAATTTGCTATTATCGGTACGCTGATCGGCTTGCTGGTTGCGGCTGTTGTGGCGGGGATACTGAATTACTATGTACTGATCCCATTTTACGCTAATACGGGTCTTATGCCAATGGAAGCGATCATCGCGGCAAGCAGCGCGATTAATCCGGCGGCGGATTCGTTGCTGGGATATGTGCTGATTTTTGCCATGCCATTTACAGCGGCTAAACTTGCGATCGACTCGGTGGTGGTATTTTTGCTGTATAAGAAATTGGCGCGCTTCTTGCATAATTAGCGATTTTACTATATGATATAACATGAGTATTTTGATATATCATATAAGGAATGAAACGCGTTCATGCAGGAGTTCTTAAGCGATAACGAACTGATGACAAAAGAGTTTGCAAAAAAGCTGGCTTCCCGTTTGGTAAAAGGCAGCTTTCTTGCCGTTTATGGAGATTTGGGCGCGGGAAAAACAGCTTTTGTAAAAGGACTGGCGGAAGGGCTTGATGTGTCAGAGCCGGTGGTAAGCCCAACGTTTACGATTTTGCGCATGTACGAGAGCGGCAAATTGCCTCTTTATCATTTTGATGTATACCGTATTGCGGATGAGGACGAGCTGTTTGAGATCGGTTTTGACGAATACGCGGTAGGGGACGGCGTATGCGTGTGTGAATGGGCGGACTTGATTCCAAATGCATTGCCGCAAAAGAGACTGGATATCAGGATCGAGAGGACGGGCGACAACGGACGCAAAATCACCATCGAAGAGGTGGATGCATGAATATATTGGGAATGGATACCACGGGAACGACACTCAGTGTCGCGGTCAGTGAAGAGGGACAGCTGCTTTCGGAGATATATGTAGACAGTGGGAAAAAACATTCTCAGACCCTTATGGTAGCGGTAGATGATGTGCTGCGGTTGTCGGGGAAGGAGATTGCGGATATCGACGTATTTGCGGTATGTGTCGGTCCGGGGTCTTTCACGGGGATACGCATTGGCGTCGCGACCTGCGCCGCGATGGCACATGCGACTGACAAACCTGTTGCGGCAGTAAGCACACTTGAGGCGTTGATTGCAAACGCGCCGCAGGATGGCAGTATTGTGTGCGCAATCATGGATGCGAGACGCGAAGAGGTATATACTGCTGCAAGGCGGGGGACGCAAACGGTTGTTGCAGAATGCGCAATGCCGTTAAAGGAATTGGTAACACAGCTTTTGCCGAGCGAAAAGATCATCTTTGTGGGTGACGCAGCACTAAAGTTTGAAGATAAGATACGGGAATATAACCCGCGCAGCATTTTTTTGCCGTCGCAGTTTATCATGCAGCGCGCGTCGTCCGTATGCGCGCTTGCTTATGGGATGGCACAAAGCGACAAACTTTTGGCCTATGACAAGCTTTGTCCGCAATATCTGCGGGAAAGCCAGGCGGAAAGATTGAGGAAAGAAAGTATTGGAAAGTAACGATATATTGATACGCAGGGCAGAGATCGGAGATCTGGAACAGATCCATTATTGCGAAAATACAAGCTTCGAGCTGCCATGGTCGTATGCGATGTTATATGATGATATCATCGAGAATGAAAACACGGTATACCTAGTGGTAGAACTGGACGGGAAAATCATTGGGTATGGAGGGATGTGGATCATCTTTGATGAGGCGCACATCACGAACGTATGTATTTTGCCGGAATATCGCGGACGTGGATATGCGTATGCGCTTATGCGGGAGCTGATCGGTACGGCAAAAGAGCACGATGCGGACGCGATGTCTTTGGAGGTGCGTGTTTCCAACAAGGCGGCACTGCGACTTTATAAAAAATGCGGTTTTACAATCCATGGGATCCGCAAACGGTATTATTCCAACAATGGCGAGGATGCGTACGTGATGTGGACAGAACGCGGACCGGGATTGGAGGGCTACTGAAATGTTTGCGACAGTAGACGGTCTTAAGGTACATTACGAGATCGAGGGAACGGGAAAAGATATTTTGTTGCTGCATGGCTGGGGCGCGCAGATCGAGAGTTTTGCGCCTGTCATCAACGCTTTGAAAACGCGCCGGCGTGTGATCGCTTTGGATTTTCCGGGGTTTGGGAAAAGCGATGTGCCGCAGGAGGAAATGACGGTCTATGATTATGCGGAGTTGACTGCGAAATGGATGCGCGAGATCAATCTTTTGAAGGTGGATGTGATTTGTCATTCGTTTGGCGGGCGCGTGACCATGCTGCTTGCGTCGAAATATCCGGAACTGATCGGAAAGATTGCGTTTGTGGACGCGGCGGGCGTAAAACCCAGACGCAGTATGAAATATTATGCAAAGGTGTACACTTACAAGCTATGTAAAAAGATGGCAAAGAAGCCGGGCGTCAAAAATGCCGCGATGTTTTTTGGGCTGGATGTGGAAAAACGCATCAAAAATGCGGGAAGCAGCGATTATAAAAATTTGCCTGACTGTATGAAAAAAACGTTTGTGAATGTGGTGAATGAAGATTTAACACCTTATTTGAAGGATATCCAATCGCCATCTTTGCTGATATATGGGGAAAACGATACGGATACGCCTCTTTATATGGCGCGGATTATGGAAAAAGAGATCGCGGACGCGGGACTGGTAGTGCTAAAGGATGCGGGACATTTTTCTTATCTGGATCAGTTCGGGCAGTTTATGGCGATCATCAATAGTTTTTTTAAGGAATAACGGGGTAACGAGAGATGGATGCAAACGATATGATAGGGTTCGTGATTTCGACATGGGTGGTATTTGGTTCGGTCATTACCGGGGCGGTGCTGTCTATGCTGGCACAGTTAAAATACATCCATATCATGCAGCTTGAGAGCTATCAAAACGAAGGATTTTCCAATCGCCTGAAGGAAAACCGTAAAAAGTTGTTGCTGCCGCCCATGCTTCTCGGATGGATCACAGTGGTGGGGTATTTCTTTTGGTCGTTGTTTGCGACGTCGGGCACTGCGCTGCATATCGGGTTTCTGATTGCATGCTTTGCGTGTTATGGACTGGCGTTTGCACTAACGATTTGCTATATCATCAAATCACGCAGGGGAGAGGTCAAAAAGCCGTTGGTATTTACCGCGCGGGTCAAGCGCCTGATTGTTTGCCAGATCGTTTTGTACGTCGCGTTTTATTGCGTGATCATGTTTGTGCCATACGTGAATTTCTTCCTGCCGCCGTTTGGATATCTGATCTTTATGATTCTTGTGCCGTTTATGACACCACTTGCCAATAAGATCATGACGCCGGTGGAAAACAGCGCAAAAAATAAATTTTTGAATGAAGCAAAGCAGAAGATCAATGCGAGGGATGACCTGATCAAGATTGGTATTACGGGAAGCTATGGCAAAACGAGTGTTAAATTTATTCTGGGGACGATTTTAAAACAAAAATATAATACGTTGGTGCCGCCGCAAAGTTATAATACGCCGATGGGATTGACGCGCGTAATCCGTGAGCAAATGACGGACGAAAACGAGGTGTTCATTGCGGAGATGGGCGCGCGCCATGTAGGAGACATCGCGGAGCTTGTTGAGCTCGTGCATCCGCAAATGGGGATTTTGACTTCGATCGGACCACAGCATTTGGAAACATTCTATCATATCGAAAATATCGCGAAGACAAAATATGAGTTGATTGCGGGGCTGCCAAAGGACACGGGTGTTGCCTTTTTCAACGGGGACAACGATTTTTGCCGCGCGCTTTACGAGCCTACCGAGATACATAAGAAAGTATTATACGCGATGGATTCGGAGGGACATGCGGATGTGCGGGCAAAGGATATTACGTTTTCCGCGCAGGGCAGTACGTTTACCATTGAATATGCGCAAGGGGAATTTACTTGTACAACGAAGCTTTTGGGGCGGCACAATATCCTGAATATTTGCGGTTGTATCGCAATCGCGTTGGAACTCGGATTGAGCGTGGAACAGATACAACAGGGCGTGTTAGACGCGCCGCCTGTGGAGCACAGGCTGCAGATCGTGCCCACAAACAACGGCATTACGGTGATAGATGATGCGTTTAACGCCAATCCGGCGGGGACGCGCGCCGCGCTCGAGGTATTGAAGTGCTTTGAGGGGCAGCGTTTTGTGGTTACGCCGGGGCTTGTGGAGCTTGGTGAGCACGAGGCGCAGGAAAACTATGAATTCGGTGAAGCAATGGCTGAGGTTGCGACCTATGTATTTTTGATCGGGCCAAAGCATACGCAGCCTATTTATGAAGGGCTTGTGCATAGCGGATTTGAAAAAGATAATATTTATGTCGCAAAGACGCTTGGGGAAGCGACAAATATAATGGGGCATCTGACAAAGCCGGGCGATGTGATTTTGTTTGAAAATGACCTGCCCGACCATTATAATGAATAACATATGATATATTAAGCTCGTACTCATTCCGTTCGTCAGGAACAAATCGGTTTTGCAAGCGGGAACGCGCCGCAAAACAACTTTGAGCCAAGGGGGAACGCGGGGGAACAGCATGTTCCACCCGTGAAGCGAGCGGTGCGAGCGCAATTTTTTACTGAGAGGGAATGGATATATGAAAAAAAGTATGGCGGTGTTTTTTGGGGGCAGAAGCGTAGAACACGATGTTTCTATCATCACCGGAAACCAGATCATTGAAAACGCGGATAAGGAAAAGTATGATGTGTTTCCCGTATATATTTCGCGCAACGGGCAGTGGTTCTGTGGCGATGTACTGCGGGATACGCAGTATTATAAGGATTTTGATCCAAATGATAAAAAGTTGACGAAAGTTTATCTGGAGCCGCATCCGACAAAGGAATTGAAATATGCGACAAAATTTGGAACAAAGGTATTTGCGGAGATCGATGTAGCGATGCTCGCGATGCATGGCATGCATGGAGAGGACGGCACGCTGCAAGGGCTGATGGAGCTTGCGGACATCCCGTATTCCAGCGCGGGTGTGACGGGCAGTGCGACGGGAATGGATAAGATCGTTATGAAGTGCGCCTTTAAAGGAGCAGGTCTGCCTGTTTTGCCCGCGGTTCACTTTGAACGCAGCGCGTTTCGCAATGACGCGCAGGCGATCATTAAAAAAACGGAGGAGGAGATCGGGTATCCGGTGTTTGTGAAACCCGCCAACCTTGGTTCTTCGATCGGGATTTCCAAAGCGACGAACGCGCAAGAACTTGAACATGCTTTTGAAGTGGCGTTTTCCTACGACAGGCGCGTGCTCGCCGAACGTGCGGTGGAAAATTTGGTGGAGATCAATAGCGCGGTTCTCGGTTATGGCGGTGACGTACGTGTGAGCCTTCTCGAGCAGCCGATCTCGTGGCAGGGATTTTTGAATTTTGAAGAAAAATACCTGCGCAGCGAAGGTGCTTCTAAAGGAATGAAATCTTTGGCGAGACAAATTCCCGCACCGATTGAAAAGGACCAGACAGATAAGATCGTGCAAATGTCTAAGGAAGTCTTCTTAACGCTTGATTTGAAGGGCGTGGTGCGTATCGACTATATCATTGATAAGGATACGAACGAAATATATGTAAACGAAGTCAATACGATTCCCGGGTCTTTTGCATATTACCTATATGAGCCAATGGGTATCTCTTTCAAACAGCTGATCGACGAATGCGTAAGCTGTGCGCAAATGCAAATGCGCGATAAGCGTGAAAACAGCTATGCGTTTGATTCCAATATACTGGATAAAATGAAGCAGGGCGGATTAAAAGGAATCAAAAAGTAGACCGCCGACAACAAACAGGAGGGAAATATAATGAATAAAATCAAGATGGCTGTGCCTCTCGTTGAGATGGACGGCGACGAAATGACGAGGATCATCTGGGACATGATCAAGAAGGATTTGTTGCTTCCGTATATTGATTTGAATACGGAATATTATGATCTGGGACTTCCTTACAGAGATGAAACGGACGATCAGGTGACGTATGATGCGGCGAATGCGATCAAAAAATACGGCGTAGGCGTGAAGTGCGCGACCATTACGCCGAATGCGCAGCGTGTAGAGGAATACAAGCTGAAGGAAATGTACAAGAGTCCGAACGGTACGATCCGCGCGATTCTTGATGGGACTGTTTTTCGCGCGCCCATTGTGGTCGATGGTATTTCGCCTTCCGTAAAAACATGGAAGAAGCCTATTACGATCGCGCGTCACGCATATGGCGATGTCTATCGCAATACGGAATATCGCGTGCCTGAGAACACAAAATTTGAAATGGTGTTTGAAACGGATGGGAAAGAAACAAGATTGCCTGTTTTTGAATACGAAGGTGGCGGTGTTGCGCAGGGCATGTATAATACGGACAAGTCCATCAGCAGTTTTGCGCGCAGCTGTTTCAATTATGCGATCGACACCAAGCAGGATCTTTGGTTTGCGACAAAAGATACGATCTCGAAAATTTATGATCATACCTTTAAGGACATCTTTCAAGAAATTTATGATAAGGAATACAAGGAAAAATTTGAGGCGCTGGGGATCGAATATTTTTATACGCTCATCGACGATGCGGTTGCGCGTGTGATTCGCTCAGAGGGCGGCTATATCTGGGCATGTAAGAACTATGATGGTGATGTGATGAGCGATATGGTTGCGACGGCGTTTGGCAGTCTTGCGATGATGACGTCTGTGCTCGTTTCGCCGGATGGAAATTATGAGTATGAAGCGGCGCATGGAACGGTAACGCGCCATTATTATAAGCACCTTGACAAAGAAGAAACGTCTACCAATTCTATGGCGACGATCTTTGCGTGGTCCGGAGCGCTCAAAAAGCGTGGCGAGTTGGATGGCAACAAGGAGCTTGCAGACTTCGGCGATGCGTTGGAGCGTGCCTCCATTCGCACGATTGAAGAAGGTGTGATGACAAAGGATTTGGCGCTCTTGTGGGAAAAAGCGGAAAAGACTGTGGTCGATACCGAAGGATTTATCAAAGAAGTCGCAAAAAGGCTGGATGAGGAATTGAGGGGATAGGAAACGATGAAATTATACGAGCAATGGCAACAGCTTGCGCAGATGGCGCAGACGCCGCAGCAACAGCAGGCATTTTGGGATGATTATTTTGCGGCGGAGACAGAAGTGTATAAAACCATTTTGGCGGATACAAGCGTGGTCTATGAGGGGACGCTGAAAGAGGTTGCGGCAAAATTTGATATGGAACCGGTCGTATTTTGCGGATTTATGGACGGCATCAATACCAGCCTGAAACAGGAGATCGATGTTGAGAAGCTGGAAGAGGATTCATCTATCAAGCTGGAGATTGATTTTGAAAAACTTTTTTATAACATGAATGACGCGAAGGCAAAGTGGTTATATACATTAAAAGAGTGGGACGGTGTGCTTAGCCAGGAAAAACGTGATGACATTACGCGCGAGTGGCGTAAGGCGGGACAAGCAACAAGTGAAAAGACGGTAGGCAGGAACGATCCGTGCCCGTGTGGAAGCGGGAAAAAATACAAAAAATGTTGCGGGAAATAAAGCATACGTGATGGACTGTCCGCAATGAAAAGGAGCGGTGTATGAAATATTTTAAAGTACCGAATACGAACCTCGAGGTGTCCAATGTCGTAATGGGATGTATGCATCTGACAGAGCTTTCCAAAGCGGATGCGCGCATGCTGACAGAGACAGCGTTGGGGCAAGGGATCAATTTCTTTGATCATGCTGATAAATATGACGGCGGAAAGTGTGAAGCGCTTTTTGCGGATGCGATCGAAATGAACGACGATAAGCGGGAGAAGATGATTCTTCAGAGCAAGTGCGGGATCGTGGAATGCGATAATGGTGAGTGGCAATATTACGATTTTTCCAGAAAGCATATCTTGGAATCGGTCAAGGGAAGTCTTAGACGGCTAAGAACAGACTATCTGGATGTATTGCTGCTGCATCGACCGGACGCGTTGATGCAGCCGGACGAGATCGCCGAGGCGTTTGACTATCTTCATTCCAAAGGCATGGTGCGTTATTTCGGTGTTTCCAATCAGAATCCGATGCAGATGCAGTTGATACAGAAATCCGTAAGGCAAAAGCTTACGTTTAATCAGCTTCAACTGAGCATCGTGCATACGCCGATGATCGACGCGGGGATGTCGGTCAATATGAAGCTTGAGCAGAGTACGGACAGGGATGGGAATATTTTAGAATATTGTCGATTAAATGATGTAACAGTACAGGCGTGGTCGCCGTTCCAGAAGGGGTTCTTTGAAGGACCGTTTTTGGGTGATATGGAAAATTATGCGCAATTGAACACGGTCATCGACCGCCTGGCAAAGAAATATAGTGTAACGAATACAGCGATCGCTGTCGCGTGGATCACTTGTCATCCGGCGAACATGCAGGTTATCACGGGCACGACAAAACCGGAGAGGCTTACGCACTGCTGTGCAGGGTCGCAGGTGCCCCTTACAAAGCAGGAGTGGTACGAGCTTTATATGGCGGCGGGGAACATGATTCCATAACGGGAAACTTGAAAAGGCTTCACATATTATGTGAAGCCTTTTCTGTTAGTTGCTTTACTCGATATCGTGTCGTTAAAATCCAAATATTAAATACTAAAATAGTAGTGTATAAATTGCGTTTTTATATTAAGTGAGATATAATAACAATTAAAATAATAACGATTAACATAAGAACGATTTGGTGACCGATGTATACTTTTTTGAAATTTGCTGTGAAAGCTTTGAAACTGTAGCGATGGTTTGACCGAAAGAAATGAGCGGGAGCAGTGGACCACATAAATTTTTGCAGAAAACCATATGTTAGATTTGCGTGCGTTATGGCATTGCTTTTTTTGACGTATGTATTTTTTCCGATAACGGCACATGCGCAACAAGAAAAAAATACTATACGGGTTGCGTATCCTATACAGAGCGGGCTTACGGCAATGGATGAGCAAGGGGACTATAGCGGATATACTTACGAGTATTTGCAGGAGATTGCGCAATATACCGGGTGGGACCTTGAATTTGTGCGGTTTGATGGAACGTTAGATGAGCAGCTTAGCAAATCGCTGGAAGCTGTGAGAACGGGCGAAGTAGATATTATGGGCGGTATCATTCACAATGAACAGCTTGCTGCGGTGTATGACTATCCGAGTTATAATTATGGTACGAGCTATACGACGCTGAATGTACTTGAAGAGAATACAAAAATCAATGAGACAAATTTGAAAACACTTGATAATATAAGGATCGCAATATATGAAAAGGCAGTGAATAGGAACGCGGAGCTGATTGAGTTTTGCGAAGCAAACGGGCTTTCTCCAGAGTTTATTTCGTTCGATTCGATGGAGAAGGTGGAAGGTGCGGTGCGTGAAGGGCGTGCCGACGCGATGATCGGGAGTGACCTATCCCCGGTTGGAGGTATGCGTACAGTTGCAAGTTTTGCGGCTAAACCGTTTTACCTTATCGTGACAAAAGATAATAAGGAAATCGTTAATGGTCTGAATGCCGCGATTCTCAAGATCAATGATACAGACCCTTATTTTATGACGATGCTCTACGAAAAATATTTCAAAAAGAGTAACGAAAAGCTGTATCTTTCTGATGAAGAACGAGCGTATGTACAGGATACCGAAGTGATACGCGTAGGAGTTATGATCGGTAAAGCCCCTTTTCAGTATATAGAAGGACAGACCGGTGAGGTGAAAGGGATTTCGATTGATCTTCTGGATTATATTGCTGAAGCAACGCAACTCCAATTTGAGATCGTTCCCGTATTAAATTATAATGAATTGATGTTGCAGATACAAGAAGGCAAGATAGATGTGGTTGCGGGAACACGCTATGAATATGACACTGCGGGGAAATACGGAGTGGCTCTGACACGACCTTTTATGACCTCTCAATCTGTACTGGTGCTTAATAAAAAAGCGGACAACGGAGAGTTGATAGGCAAACGATCGGCAGTGGTTGAAGGAACGGTCCTGTCGGATGAATATTTAAAGCAAACAGATATTGTATGGTACTCCAGCCCGGAGGAATGTATTGCCGCTGTCAATAACGGAAAGGTAGACTACACATATGGGGACGGGTATGTAGTACAATATTACGTCAATCAATCGCGATATAATAATCTTGTGCTGATACCACAATCCAACCAGATAGAGAAGCTGTGTTTGAGTGTGGTGAAGCCTGCTGACGCCAACTTGCTTTCAACGCTCAACAAAGCGGTGCGCAGTATTCCGGCAGAAAAAATGCAGTCTATTATGAATAGCAATACGATACGTACGCAGGATAAGATTACATGGATGGAATATGTGGAATCTAATCCGTGGGAGGTGCTTGTTTCCGTAATTTTATTGGCGGCAGGAGTCATTGTACTGTTGGTAATTGTTTTCAGGCGGAGGACGCGTTTTGGCAGAAAAGCTGCACTGGAAAATGAGAGGTATCGGCAACTGTATGATCTTTCCAATGAATATATTTTTGAGTATGATTTTGAACGGGATGAAATGACTTTTTCGGAAAAGAGCGCACGCTTGTTTAATTCTGAGAAGGTAGTCAGTCATTATTTTGAGCATCTGAAGTTGAGGCTGGGGAAAGGATATGATATAGGAGAGTCCATCAATAAGCTAAGAAAAGAGAGCAGCATCGTCGAAGATATACAAGTTATGTTGCCGGACGGATCACTTCATTGGTTGCGTATTATGGCAAAAGCGATTTATGATACGGAAGGAAAGCCGATCATAGCCATTGGAAAGGTTTTGGATGTGCAGCAAGAGCATGAGGAAAAAGAGAAGCTTCTTGCCCAAGCGCAAAATGACAGCTTGACAAACATATATAATGCTGCTTCGTGCAGAGAGAAAGTGGATGAGTATCTTGAGAAAGACGACGGGCAAAAAGGCGGAGCGCTGCTGGTAATGGATATTGACCACTTTAAAGATATTAACGACCGGCATGGACACTATGCGGGAGATCAGGTATTGATACAAACCGCATCTATTTTGAAGTCGATTTTTCGTGAAGACGATATGGTGGGCAGACTCGGAGGAGATGAATTTTGCGTATTCATCAAAGGGGTACAAACGCAAGAGATGGTATGGAAGAAATTTGAGGAAATGAGAGAGAAGATCCGAACGGAAATCAAGCTGGAGGGCATGGTTGTTACGGTCAGTGTAGGGGCGGCATTTGCTCAAAAAGGACAAGATTTTACGGAAATATACCAAATAGCGGATGTTGAGCTTTATAATGTAAAAGAGCGTGGCAGGGACGGAATGAAAATCGCATAGACGGTGATTTCGGCACATGGGGCGTAAGCAAAGGGCTTACGCCTTGTTTTTTTACCTATGTCAAGCGACAAGGGATATGTAAACTTTATGAAAAGACCTATACTTTTAATGAGGATAATTATATAATAACAGTAACCAATCAAGCGATGGAGAATGGATTATGAACAGGGGAAGCGGGGTACTACTACATATCACATCCTTACCGTCTCCGTATGGCATCGGCACGCTTGGAAGAGCAGCGTATGATTTTGTTGATGCGCTTTATGAGGCAAAGCAGGCGTATTGGCAGATGCTGCCTACGCCGCCTACAGGCTATGCAGACAGCCCGTATCAGGGGCTTTCCGCATTTGCAAATAATCCGTATTTTATTGATCTCGACTTGTTGATCGGGGATGGACTGCTGAGCAGGGAGGATATTGCGCCTCTTATAACGGACAGGCAGGGCGTTTCTCTTTTTAAAAACCAACTTCTTTATAAAGATGATATCTTAAAAAAGGCGTATCGCAACGGAATACAAAAATACAAAGACGAATTTACCGGCTATAAATATGCAAATGCCGATTGGTTGTTCGATTATTCATTGTTTGCCGTATTTCGCAGGCAGTTCAGGTCGCAGGGGTATTTTGACTGGGATGAGAAAGTAGCGCGGCGTGACCAGGCGGCAGTCATGCGGCTGGCGCAAGAACACGAAGAGGAAATCGAGGCGGTTCGCTTTGCACAGTTCTTGTTTGAAAAGCAGTGGTTTGCGCTAAAGGAATATGCGAATAAAAAAGGAATTCGTTTGATCGGAGATGTTCCGATCTATGTTTCTTATGACTCTGACGCGATGTGGGCACATCCGGAGTTGTTTTTGCAAAACGATCTGGTAGCGGGGACGCCACCGGACTATTTTAGCAAGCAAGGACAGATGTGGGACAACCCGCTTTATGACTGGGACTATATGCGCGAACATGGTTTTTCGTGGTGGATCGAGAGGGTCAAGCGGTGTTTTGCTTTCTTTGATGTGATCCGCATCGACCATTTTCGCGGGTTTGAATCATTCTATGCGATCCCCAAGGATAAAAAGCCAAAGGATGGGCACTGGATCAAGGGACCGGGGCATGATCTGTTTGAAGCGATCAAGCGAGAGATACCTTGTCCCGCGATCATTGCGGAAGACTTAGGGCTGATCACGCAGGAGGTGCGTGACTTTTTAGGGCAATGCGGGTTTCCGGGAAATAAGGTTTTGCAATTTGCGTTTGGAGAGAAAAACAGTGAGCATTTGCCGCATAATTATCCGCATCATTGCGTAGTGTATACAGGAACGCACGACAATGATACGGTCAAAGGGTGGTTTTCACATCTCGAAGATGGAGATAAAAAAAGGCTATTTTCTTATCTTGGGCATGAGTGTACCCAAAATGAAGCGGCGGCAGAGCTTATGCGTCTTGCAATGATGAGTGTTGCGGATATTTGTATCATACCGATGCAGGATATTTTGAATATGGGAACAACGGCACGCATGAATTATCCGGGAAAGGCGCTCGGATATTGGAAGTGGCGCATGAAGCAGGGGGCATTCTCTAATAAAAAGATAACAGATTTACGAGAAATGACGGAGCTTTACGGGCGTACCTGTGAATAATAAAAACCGGCTGAAAAGTCGTTTGAATTTAGAAAAATGTGATGGAGGAATAAAAAATGAAAATTGATTTTAACAACATGCTGGCGAAAAACGTAGGAAAGCACGGACTTACAGAGGAACAGATCAAAAAAATGAGCGAAAAAATTGCGATGGTACACCGCAATATGAATGAAAAAAAAGCTTCCATGGCGTGGCGCGCTTTGCCGTATAATCAAAAAGAGATCGTTGAAGATATGAAAGAAGAAGCACGGCGCATCAATGAGAATTTTGAAAACTTTGTTGTGTTGGGGATCGGCGGTAGCGCGCTTGGTTCAAAAGCGTTATTTACCGGTACCAAGCATTTGAAATACAATGAAATTTCACAAGAAAAACGGGGAGGCGTACGTTTTTATGTGGTAGATAACGTAGATCCGGACGGGATAAACGCGCTGCTTGATGTGATCGATATAAAAAAGACGTGTTTCCATGTTATTACGAAAAGCGGTAACACGGTCGAAACGATGTCTCAGTTTATGATCGTTCTTGCAAAGCTCAAAGAAGAGATGGGCGATCATTACAAAGATAATATCGTGATCACCACAGATAAAGAAAACGGGATCATGAAAAAGATATCCAACCAGTACGGCTTTAAGACATATACCGTGCCGGATGGCGTGGGCGGACGTTTTTCTGTGCTGTGTCCGGTGGGATTGCTTTCGGCGGCAGTTCTTAACATCGATATCGACGCGCTTCTTGGCGGCGCGGCTGCAATGGACGCGGCATGCACAAGGGAAAACCTGTGGGAAAATCCGGCATATATGTATGCCCTGTTGTATTGCGCTGCAATGGAAAATGGCGTGAATATCTCAGTGATGATGCCGTATGCGGATGGCCTGCTCAATATGGCGGAATGGTATGCGCAGCTTTGGGCGGAGTCCCTTGGCAAGCATTACGGAAACGACGGCAGTGAAGTATATACCGGGCAGACGCCCGTGCGCGCGCTGGGTGTTACAGATCAGCACTCGCAGGTGCAGCTTTATACGGAAGGACCGTTTGATAAGATCATTGCTTTTGTGGATGTAGAAGAGTTTAATACACAGCTCACGATCCCGGCGGCGCCTATCGATGTGATGGACGCGGCATATTTGCAGGGACAGACCGTCAATAAGCTGATTGCATCTGAGATGCGCGCGACGGAATATGCGGTTACGAAATCAGGCAAGATGAATATGCGTATCACGCTCGAAAAGATGGATGCGCACAACATCGGCGCAATGTTTTGTTTGCTTGAAATGGCGACGGCGGCAGCGGGAGAGTTACTGGAAATCAACGCATTTGACCAGCCGGGTGTAGAGGAAGGCAAAATCGCAACGTTTGCCCTGATGGGACGTGAGGGATATGAAAAAAAGGCGGAGGAGTTAAATCAGGCTTCCGCAAAAGACAATCAGTTTATTTATAGCGTATAGCAATAAAGATCCGGACGAAGCAGACGGAAGGTGAATAGGATGCAAGACGCGTGGAAGAGATATTTGCCGGAACACGAGATATATTTGTTCAATACGGGCGAGGCACAACGTGCGTATGATTTTTTTGGATGTCACTATATAAAAGAAATCGGTATGCATCGTTTCTGTGTATGGGCTCCAAACGCGCGGAGCTTGAGCATCGTGGGGGATTTCAACGAATGGGATGTGGGCGCAAATCCGATGGAGCTTTGCCAAAATGGCGTGTGGGCGGCTTTTGTGCCGAATCTTGCGGATGGCGAGAACTATAAATATGCCGTGCATGGTTATGACGGCAGCCGTATCTTAAAGTGCGATCCCTTTGCCTTCCATTGCGAGGTACGACCGCAGACTGCTTCTAAAGTATGGGATATTGGCGGATATGAATGGCGCGATCATGCTTATATGCAAAAGCGCATCAAGAAAAAACCGCTGAACGATGCTGTTTCGATCTATGAGCTGCATATCGGTTCTTGGCGGACAAAAGAGGGCTATCGGTTTCCAAGCTTTCGCGAGGTAGCGGACGAATTGGCGGATTATGCTTCTGACATGGGCTATACGCATGTGGAGATCATGCCTGTGGCGGAATATCCGTATGATGGGTCGTGGGGGTATCAGATTACGGCTTTTTACGCGATCACCTCGCGTTATGGCACGCCGCAGGATTTCATGTATTTCGTAGATAAGCTTCATTCCCGCGGAATCGGCGTGATCATGGATTGGGTGCCCGGACATTTTCCAAAGGACGAACATGGTCTCGCAAGATTCGACGGGACGCATCTATTTGAACACGAAAACATATTACAGCGAGAGCATCCGCAATGGGGTACTCTTATCTTTAATTATGGTCGGCCGGAGGTTGTGAGCTTTCTTGTTTCAAATGCCATGTTTTTTATGGATAAATACCATATAGACGGGCTGCGCGTGGATGCGGTCACGTCTATGCTGTATTTGAACTATGCGCGCGATGGGTATTTTGTACCCAACGAAGAGGGTGGCAACATCGATCTGAATGCGGTAAAGTTTCTAAAGAAGGTCAATAGCGTTGTGCTGACAAATTACGCAGGGACGATGACGATTGCTGAAGAAAGTACGGCCTATCCAATGATCACCAAGCCGCCTTACGACGGGGGACTGGGATTTACATTCAAATGGAATATGGGATTTATGCATGATACGCTCGCTTATATGGAAATGGATCACTATTTCCGTCAGTTTGAGCACAGTAAAATGAGTTTTTCGATGTATTACGCGTTTTCGGAAAACTATATTCTGGCATATTCGCATGACGAAGTTGTGCACGGCAAGAAATCTATGGTTGATAAAATGTTCGGCGATTATTGGCAGAAGTTTGCCGCGCTGCGGACACTTTATGCGTTTATGTTTGCACATCCGGGCAAAAAACTGATGTTTATGGGTGACGAATTTGCCCAATTTATAGAATGGGATTTTAGAAAACAACTGGATTGGTTTTTACTTGACTATGATTCGCACGCGGGGATGCAAAGATATGTCAAAAAGTTGAATGAGATATATCGTCAGCAAAACGCGCTTTTTGAGGTGGATGACAGTTGGGATGGCTTTACGTGGCTTAATGTGGAAGATAACGAAAGAAGCGTATATGCTTTTATGCGCAACGCGGACGACAAGCATGTGGTGTGCGTAGTAAACTATACACCCGTTGTTCGCGAAAATTACTGGATCGCGTTGCCCTCCGGGGGAAAGCTTAAGCTGCTTCTTAACAGCGACGATACGGCGTACGGGGGTTCAGGTATAAAAAGTGCGCGTACGTGCACAACACAAAAAAAGGGAATCAATGGTTTTGAGTATAGCGCAGTCGTGACAGTGCCGCCGCTTGGCGCGCTGTATTACGAATTTGTCGCAAATGAAGAGGAAAAGGGGTTGACGCTCAATGATTAAGAAGAAAAAAGTGGTTGCGATGCTTCTTGCCGGAGGGCAGGGAAGCAGGCTAGGGGTGCTCACAAAGCACAGAGCCAAACCGGCTGTAACGTATGGAGGGAAGTATCGTATCATTGATTTTCCGCTCTCGAACTGTATCCATTCCGGTATTGATACGGTAGGGGTGCTAACACAGTATGAACCGCTGGAATTGAATGCGTACATTGGTACGGGAGCGTCGTGGGATCTGGACAGTATGACGGGCGGAGCGTTTGTATTGCCGCCGTATGTAAAAGGAGAGCGGGGCGAGTGGTATTCCGGTACGGCGAATGCGATCTATCAGAATATCTATTTTATAGAGCGGTATGATCCCCAATATATCGTCGTGCTTTCGGGCGACCATATTTACAAGATGGATTACAGCCAGATGATCTCGTTTCATGAGGAAAACAATGCAGACGCTACCATTGCGGTCATTGAGGTTTCCATGGAGGAAGCGTCGCGCTTTGGGATCATGAATACGGACGACGATTTGCGGATCATTGATTTTGAAGAAAAACCCAAAAAACCGAAAAGTAATATGGCTTCGATGGGTGTGTATGTGTTCAATTGGAAAAAGGTGCGGGAATACCTTGTTGCGGATTCAAAAGACGAGAAATCTTCCAACGATTTTGGAAAGAATATTATCCCCAAAATGTTGGATGCGGGCGAGAGGATGTTCGCATATCCCTACAAGGGATATTGGAAGGATGTCGGGACGATTGATTCGCTTTGGGAGGCGAATATGGAGCTGCTGCACGACAATCCGGGGCTTGACCTTTATGACGATCCGTGGCGTATTTTTTCGCACAATCCAAACAAGCCGCCGCATTTTGTGGATCAGGATGCGAAAATCAAAAACAGCTTGATTTCCGAGGGATGTTATATTTACGGAACAGTGGAAAACAGTATTCTTTCCGCCGGTGTCACGGTGGAAAAGGGCGCGGTAGTGCGCGACAGCATTATTATGCAGGAGACGTTGATCTGTGAAAAAAGCAAGGTCATTATGAGCATTGTTGATGAGGAAGTTAAAGTTGAGCGGTGTGCTGTGGTCGGTGGCGGCGGTTCTATAGCAGTCGTAGGAAGCAAAGCGGTGATCCGTGAAGGCGCTAAGGTAGAAGCGGGGGAAAGCATACCTGCCAAGCGCATTGTAAAAAATCCGGCAGGGGGTGACGTAGAATGTTAAGGGATACATTTGGGCTTATTTATGCAGGCGAACAAAACATCAATCTGCGCGAACTGGTTTATTTGCGCACAGTGGGCGCACTTCCGGTAGGGGGACGCTATCGCGCGATTGACTTTATACTTTCTAACATGGTAAATTCCGGGATACGCAATGTGGGCGTCATTGCCCAGCGCAGTTATCATTCTTTGATGGATCATCTGGGATCCGGAAAGGAATGGGATTTGTCGCGTAAAAACGATGGATTGTTTATTTTGCCGCCGTTTTCCAGTGCGGAAAACATGGGTTCTTACCGCGGCGTGGTAGACGCGATCAAGGGCGTGATGAGTTACATTTCGCGCTCCAAGCAGCAATACTGTGTTTTTTCGGGTTCGTTTACGATCTATAATATGGCGCTTGACGACATGGTGCAATACCATCTTGACACCGGCGCGGATATCACAATGCTGTATAACGAGGAGGAAGCGGAGGACTTCAAGGGCGAGCGTTATAACGATGTTCGGTTGCATCTAAACGACGAAGGGCGACTGATTGACCTTGAGATCAACGCGGCGCTGAGCGATTCTAAGAAAGTCGGCATGGATACGTACGTGATTCGCAAAGACTTGCTGGAATATCTTGTGGAAGATTGTATGTCGCGTGGAAAGTATAATTTTGTGAGCGATCTTTTAATGAACAATTTGAACCGTATTAAAATCATGGGATACCGGCACGACGGATATGTGGGACGGCTGCATTCGGTCGCCTCTTATTATAAGCTGAACATGGATTTTCTTGATCCGGCGGTACAAAAAGATCTTTTTTATGACAATAACCAGATCTATACCAAAATCAAGGATGAGGTTCCTGCGAAATATGCAAAAACGTCCAATGTGAAAAATTCGCTGGTAGCCAACGGCTGCATTATCGAGGGAGAGGTGGAAAACAGCATCTTGTTCCGCGGCGTCTATGTAGGCAAAGGGACAAAGATCAAAAACAGTATCATTATGCAAAACAGCGAAGTATACAATAATTCGGATCTGGAATATGTGATACTGGATAAGTCTGTGAATATCCGGCAGGGACGCCGGTTGATCGGGGACGAGGTGTTTCCTGTCATTATCCGTAAGGGGGCGATCGTGTGAGCAAATTGAAAGTCCTGATTGCGGGAGCGGAGGCGACGCCGTTTGCCAAAACAGGCGGTCTTGCCGATGTGATCGGCGCGTTGCCGCGCTCTCTTGCGAAGCAGGGGGTGGATGTGCGCGTGATCATGCCCAAACACAGCATCGTAAAGCAAAACTATGGTGACCGGTTGAAGGTTGTCGCGACGATGAACATTCAGATGGGCTGGCGTACGCTTTATATGGGTCTGGAAACGCTGACAAAAGAAGGCGTTCAGTATTATTTTATTGACAACGAATATTATTTTGGCGATTGCATCTATAAAGGCGGTGATGCGGAGGCGGAGCAGTACGCATATTTTTGCCGCGCGGTGATCGAAGCGCTGCCTTATCTTGATTTTATGCCGGACGTGATCCATTGTAACGACTGGCATACGGCGATGATCCCGTTTCTGTTAAAAACGCAGTATTGCGATACGCCGCAGGGCAATGCGAAAACGATATTGACGATCCATAACCTGCAATATCAAGGACAGATTTCCTTTGACCTTGCGCGCGATCTATTGCAGGTGGATGACAAATATTTTACGTCAGATTGTTTGGAAGCGTACGGCAGCGCCAATATGATGAAGGCAGGACTGTTGTTTGCGGACAAGATCACGACAGTGAGCCCGACATATGCGCGGGAAATACTTGATCCGTACTATGGACGCGGGATGGAAGGGATTCTTAACATGCGCAGGGAGGATCTCGTGGGGATACTGAACGGTATCGATGCGACGGAGTTTGATCCTGCCGGAGATGCATACCTTAAAAAAACATATTCACAGACGGATATGACCGGGAAATATGAGAACCGTAACGCATTGCTTGAGGAGCTCGGCGTGCGCGTGAATCCGGGAACGCCGGTGATTGGCATGGTTACGCGCTTGACAGAACAAAAAGGGCTTGATCTTGTTCGTGCGGTGCTCGAAGAAGTATTGTTTGAAAACGTTGCCTTTGTACTTCTGGGAAGCGGTGATGCGCAGTATGAAAATTACTTTAAATACATTGCCGGGCGTTATCCCGAAAAAACGGCGATCCGCATTGGCTACAGCGATCCGCTTGCGCACATGATTTATGCGGGAAGCGACTTTTTGCTTATGCCGTCTATGTTTGAGCCGTGCGGTATCTCGCAGATGATTGCGCAGCGTTATGGCACACTGCCTATCGTACGCGAAACGGGAGGACTGGCGGATACGGTACAACCGTATAATATTTATTCGCAGGAAGGCAATGGGTTTTCATTTGCGAATTATAACGCGCACGAGATGCTGAATGTGATCCGTTTTGCGCTCACGGTATATGAAGACAAGCCGGCGCTTGCAAAGCTTGTGCGCGTGGCGATGGAGATTGACAATAGCTTCGATAAATCCGCGGCGGAATATGCGAAGCTATACAAAAGTATTTTATAAAAAAAGCATGGAGGAACAGGATCGGTTGATGGAGCAGGACATAAAAAAAGAGGCGATCCAGCAGATCGCGGAGGAAATTGATACGCTAGAGATACAAGAAACTGAAGAGATTATCGACGAAGCAAGCCATGTGGACGATTATACCGTGCCCGAAGCGGAGTTTTCGGAAGAGCTGCAAATCGAGGAGGAGCCGGATGTTTTTGCGGTGCTTGATGTGGGGCTGGCAGAGGCAGAAGAAGAACCGGAGGAAATGTTGAGCACGGAACTTCATCGTACGTGCGGCAAGCAAGAAGAGGAATGATGGAGGAGCCGATATGGCGCAGGAGCTGTCAAAAGAGGATATTCGAGAAGAAATACTTGGAAAACTGAAGCGGCATTTTGGTAAGACGCTGGAGGAAGCGACAAAGGATCAAGTGTATAAATCGTGTGCGCTTTCCATCCGTGACAAAATCGTAGAAGAGTGGACGGACGCAAACAAGCAAGTGCTGAATCAAGGGCGAAAGCGTCTGTACTATTTGTCTGCCGAATTTTTAATGGGGCGCGCGCTGGTCAACAATATGGTGAATTTGCACCTGTTAAAAGAATACCGGGACGTGCTTTGCGATATGGGGTTGGAACTTGACGAGATCGAGGAGCAAGAGCGCGACGCAGGACTTGGGAACGGCGGGCTTGGACGGCTTGCCGCATGTTTTTTGGATTCACTCTCTACGCTTGACCTTCCCGTTACCGGATGCAGTATCCGGTATGAGTACGGTCTTTTTAAACAGCGTATCTTGGACGGAGAGCAGGTTGAGGTCGACGATAATTGGCTGGAGGCGGGAAATGTTTGGGAAATACCCCGTCCCGAGGAGCAGGTAGAAGTATGCTTTGGCGGAGAGATCGAGGAAGTATGGACGGAGTCAGGACTAAAGATACATTATAAAAACAGCAATAGCGTGCTGGCGATCCCGTACGATTACCCGGTGATTGGCTATCGGAGCAACATGCCCGCGACGCTCAGGCTGTGGAGCGCGAAAGCAAAGACAGGGCTTGATATGCATTACTTCAACAGGGGCGACTATGCAAAGGCAATGCAGGAGAGAGAGCTTGCGGAGGTTATTTCCAAAGTGCTTTACCCGGAGGATAATCATGAGCAAGGCAGGCAGCTGCGCTTAAAGCAGTTTTATTTCTTTACATCCGCGACAATGCAGCATATCGTACGTCAGCACAAGCAAAATTATGGAGATCTGCATACACTTCCAAACTATTTTACGGTGCAGATCAACGACACACACCCGACGTTGGCGATCCCTGAATTGATGCGCATTTTGATGGACGAGGAGGGGCTTGGCTGGGACGAGGCGATAGATATTGTTTCGCGCGTGTTTCACTATACCAACCATACCGTTCTGGTTGAAGGGCTTGAGTGCTGGAACGAGGAGCTGTTTAAGTCACTGCTGCCACGTATTTACCAGATCATACAAATTTTGAATGAAAAGTTTTGCGATCGTCTGTGGCAGGTATACCCCGGTCAGTGGGATAAGATCGGAAGTATGGCAATCATCGCATACGGCGAGATACGTATGGCAAACTTGTGCATTGCGGTATGTGGTAAGGTGAACGGTGTTTCCATGTTGCATGGCGAAATTTTAAAAACGCGTACGTTCCGCGATTTTTATAAGGTGTTCCCGGATAAGTTTTTAGGTATCACCAACGGCGTGACACATCGCCGGTGGCTTGCAAAAGCAAACCGGTCCTTAACGGAACTGCTCGTTGATCATATCGGAGACGGGTTTTTAAAGGATTACCGCGAGATGGATCGTATTGAGGATCTGCTTGCAAAACAATCGTTCCTTGATGATTTTATGTGTGTGAAAAAGCAGAACAAAGAACGGTTGGCGCAGCACCTCAAAAAAACGCAGTGCATCGAGATCGATCCGAATACAGTGTATGATGTACATGCAAAGCGACTGCACGAATATAAGCGTCAATTGTTAAAAGCGCTGCATATTTTGCATCTTTACCATCTGAAAAAAACAAACCCGCAGACACATATCGAGCCGGCGACATTTTTGTTCGCGGCAAAGGCATCACCGGGGTATGCGCGGGCGAAGAATATCATTCGATTGATTTTGGCGGTGGCAGAGCTTGTGAACAACGACCCCGACACAAAGGATATCCTGCGTGTTGTGTTTATTGAGAACTACAGTGTTTCCGAGGCGGAGGTATTGGTTCCCGCAGCAGATATTAGTGAGCAGATATCGACGGCGGGGTTTGAAGCATCAGGTACAGGCAATATGAAGTTTATGATGAACGGGGCGGTAACGATCGGTACGATGGATGGCTCGAACGTGGAAATATCTGAACAGGTGGGGCTTGATAATATCTTCATTTTTGGCGCGTCTGAACAGGATATTGAAAGGATGGAGCGGTATGGAACGTATAAGCCGGGCGAATATTATGAGCAAAATACGGATTTGCGGTACGCGCTCAACGCTATGATAGATGGTACGTTGCCCGTGGCGAGCGACAGGCAGTTTTCCGATCTTTATCATTCGCTGCTGTTCGGCGATATGGATAGGGCGGATAAATATTATCTGTTGTATGATTTCGCGCCGTATGCGCAGGTGTATGAGAATATGATGGCGGCATACCGTAATCAAGAAGAGTGGAAACATATGGCGGCAATGAATACTGCGAAATCAGGGCACTTTGCGGCGGATCGGACGATCCGTGACTATAACGAAAAAATATGGCGATTGAAAGAAATGTGATAGGATGAACATTGATTTTTCAAAACAAATGATGCATGATTCTGCCAAAGAAATGTTCCGGAGTCCGTGTGGCGCGTTGCCGTGCGGCGAAACAGTGCATATGCGCATTGTCTTTCGCGGAATCCGACCTGAAAATGTTTATTTGATGGTCGCTTGCGGACAGGAAACGCACACGGTGCAGATGAATCAACAGGATACAACGTGGAACGCGGAGTATACTGTTCCCAAAGAACCGATTGTTCTTTGGTATTGGTTTTGTATTAAGCTTGCGGATGGCGCTAAAATTTATTATGGCGCGCGGACAGGGCGTACATGCGGCGTAGGGACAACCTATTGGGATGTGCCTCCCGCGTATCAACTGACCGTATATGATGAGACGTTCAGTACACCCCACTGGCTCAAATGTGCGAATATGTATCAGATCTTCCCTGACCGGTTTAAGAAAAGGGAAGATGGGACGTTTGCACGGGGCATTTCTTTTCATCGCAGTATGGGCAGGGACGTGTATGTGCATGAAAGCTGGGATGAACCGCTGATATATGAGGCATTGCCCGGAAAAGAATACTATCAGCCGTGCGATTATTACGGCGGAAATTTTGGGGGAATCACAGATTCGCTTGATTATCTGAGGGATATGGGAATTACAGCCCTATATTTGAACCCGATCGTAGAGGCGGCTTCCAACCATCGTTACAACACAGGCGATTATAAAAACGCAGATCCTATCCTTGGAACAAACGCAGACTTTGCGGAGTTGGTAAAACAGGCTCGCCAGCGTGGGATACGCTTGATATTGGACGGTGTATATTCGCACACCGGCGACGATAGCTTGTACTTTAATAAATATGGTCACTACGATTCGGTAGGCGCTTATCAAAGTCAGGATTCCCCTTATTATCATTGGTTTCAATTTGACGAGTATCCGGAGAAATATAAAAGCTGGTGGGGCTTTAAAACGCTTCCGGAAGTGCAGGAAACGCAGGAAGACTGGGTGAGGGATATCATCGAGGGTGACGACAGCGCGATGCAAACATGGCTTGACAGGGGTGCGAAAGGGTATCGCCTTGACGTGGCGGACGAGCTGCCCGACGGCACGATCGAGCGCATGAGGAGTAAGATCAAGCATCTCAGCCAGGATAATGCGCTGATCGGTGAGGTGTGGGAGGACGCGACCACCAAGCAAAGCTATGGGGTAAACAGGCGCTATGCTCTTGGACGAGGGCTTGACAGTGTGATGAATTATCCGTTGAAAAATGCGATCACTGATTTCCTGTTGGGGGATACAAACGCGGAGGGATTCAAACAGTTTATGGTCTCTCAGCACGAAAATTATCCCAAGGAAATGTATTATGCGCTGATGAATCTGCTATCCAGTCACGACGCGGCGCGTGTACGCACAGTGCTTGGTACGCGCATTGACCCGCAGTCCTTGACGCGTGAACAGCAGGCGCATTTTGTTGTCAGTGATGAGCAGGACAAGCAGGGTGCGCGGCTGCAAAAGTTGGCGGCGGCGATCCAATTTACATTGCCGGGAACGCCGTGTGTTTACTACGGCGACGAGACAGGCATGCACGGTCTGCTTGATCCGTTCAACAGGGAACCTTTCCATGAGCGGGATAAGGAAATGCAGGAGTACTATAAAACGCTTTCTAACCTGCGTGCAAAAACGGACGCGCTTAAGACGGGGCATTGTGTTTTCTACAGGCAGGGAGAGGACGTGCTTGGGATTTTGCGTTTTTGTATAAATGGTGAGGATGCGTTCGCCAATATGGCGAGAGATGGGATGTTCCTAAGCGCGGTGAACCGTTCCTTAGAGCCACATACGCTTGTTGTGGATTTGTTTGCGGACGAACAATTGATGAACGGGGAGATGCATGAAACATTTGAGCAACTTGCGTTTACAAGTGCGCAGGATTTGCTTGACGGGGAAGAATACGAAATCAGCGCGGGGCTTGTTAGCGTTACGCTGCCGCCCCGGAGCGTAAAAATTTTGGAGATCAACTGGATATGAAATACAAAACAGTACTGTTCGATTTTGATGGTACGCTTGTGGATTCCAGCCGCGGTATTTTGCATTGCGCGCAGAATACTTTGGCGGATATGGGGCAGAGCGTTCCGGGCAGGGAGATGATGAAGAAGTTTATCGGTCCTCCTCTTAAGCTTTCGTTTGTGAATGCTTGCGGGATGAGCGACGAAATGGCGACAGAGGCAGTGCGCATTTACAGGGAAAAATATGCGGCGGCAGGCATGTTTGAGGTGGATGTGTATCCGGGTATGCGTGAATTGCTGGACCGGTTAAGCGATGCGGGAGTTGTATGTGCCGTTGCGTCCGTCAAGCGGGAGGAAATCGTGCGTTCGACGTTGACGCACCTTGGCTTGGCAAACAAATTTTCGGCGATCTGCGGTGCGTCGGGCGACATCAATATCACGACAAAAGGACATATCGTGAACGAGGCGGTGGTCCGTACGGATTCTAAAAAAGAAGAGTGTATTTTAGTGGGAGACAGCGATTATGACGCGATAGGCGCACAAGAAGCAGGCATAGATTTTTGCGCTGTTTTATGGGGGTTTGGATTTGAGACAATGAACGATCTTGCGGGATTTACATGCCGTTATATCGCGCGGGATATCAAAACGTTGGAGGCATTTCTTTTACCGTAAGAGAAGCTTAAGGGCTTCTTTTGGCAACATAACACGCGCGCTGTGCAGCTTACCCAAAGCACGTTGGCGCGTGTTTTTTATTTGCCTATACTGAGAATGGATAAGGTATCACAGACCGGCAGAAAGGAAAAACAGATGAAGGTGATTTTGGACGTTGATCCTAAATATGAGCAGGAAGAGGTTGTTATTCGGTGCGCGCAGATGAACGACGAGATTTTAAAAATCGTATCATTTGCAAACAGTGTGCAAAAGAAAGTAATCGGAAGTATTGAAAAGCAGACGTTTGTGTTTGATCCGGAGGATGTGTATTATTTTGAAAGTGTGGATGACCGCGTGTTTCTTTACACAAAAGATAAGGTGTTTGATTGCGCGTTACGCTTGTATGAGATCGAAGAACGTTTTGTGAATACAAGCTTCTTGCGCGCAAACAAATCAACGATCATCAATCTGGCAAAGGTACGTGTGTTAAATCCTATTCTCAACGGAAAGATCGAAGTGGAACTTGAAAACGGGGAGAAGCAAATTATTTCTCGGCAATATGCGCCGGCATTGCGCAAAAAACTGGGGATCGAGAGGTGAATGAAATGGAAAAAATGAAGGGAAAACAAATCGCAGGGATGTTTTTTACCGTATTTGCGGCTGCGTTTTTTGCGTCGCTGGCTTTGGCGGTAGGCTTTACGATTGCGCTTGGGTATGATGCGCTGCTGTTAAAGGAGCTTGGAAAATGCTTTGTTTTTGGCGGAGTCATAGCGTTTTTGCAATTGGTCTGGATCGGTTCGGATGTAAACAATAAGACTTATATGATCCGCACGGTCATACACTTTGTATTGCTCCTGACGAGCTGTACGCTGCTGATGATGTGGTTTGGATGGCTGCCGCCGAGCGCTTATCTGGTGTCGTATTACTTTCTGTTTATCGTGATCTACATCGTGATATGGCTGGTGTTTTTGCGCATCAATAAAAAGAAGTGGAAGGAAATGAACGAAAAACTGGATGCCTACAAGAAGGCAAACAAGGAGTAACATACGAAAGGGAAAAGGGAGCATAAGCTCCCTTTTTTGATGTGTGTATGCATGGCGGAGGAGCATCGGCAGACGGCATTTGTGAATAATTAATACAACGGTTGAAAACAAAGATGAAAAAAACTATAATGATAATACTATATATTCGGTATAGACTCTTGAAGTACGAGGTGTAGAAAAATTAAAATTATAGATATTACCCAGGAATTGGGGAAAGACACAAAAATATATGAGGGCGACCCGCATATCCGCATGGAAAAGTTCTTTACTGTGGATAATTATGGGTATGCTGTTTCAAAAATGAGCATGGGCTCGCACAGCGGCACGCATATTGATGCGCCCGCGCACGTGATCAGCGGGGGGAAGACAGTACGCGACATCCCACTCAGTGATCTTGTAGGCGAGTGTATTGTGGTGGAAAAATCAGAGATCAAGATTCCGAAAGGCACAAAACGCCTGATCATAAAGGGGTCGGAGGAAGTCGAGGCACGCATTTCGGAACGTCATGCGCGTATTCTTGTGGATGCGGGCATCCGTATTATTGGAACGGATGCGCTTTCTATCGGTAACGACGAGGTACACAAAATACTTTTGGCGGAGGGAATATGCATCCTCGAGTCGCTGAAGCTAAACCGGGTAGTGCCGGGAAATTATTTTTTGTGCGCGCTTCCCCTAAAGGTCGATACAGATGGGTCACCCATTCGTGCGTGCTTGATTGACGGAATAGGAGAATAAACGGATGGGGGAATCGAAAAGGAGCGTATTCACAGGTATCTTTGCCGTTTTGGCGACGATTTTGATCGTCTTTTCGGTAGTGGTTGCATGTGTCCAAGCGTTTGCTTTCGATCCTTCCTTTTACAAACAGCAGTACGCGAGCTTAGGCACGGCGGAAAAGTTGGATAGCGGCGGTGCAGCAAATTTAGACCGCGCGACAGAGGTGCTTCTTGGCTATTTACAAGGCAGGGAAGAAAACCTTGATCTCGTGATGGGAACGGACGATGGGGAGCATGAATATTACAGTGAGCGCGAAAAGGCGCATATGATAGATGTAAAAGCGCTCTATCAGAACGCGCTTGCGTTTATGGTTGCCGGTTTTTGTGTGGGCGGCGCGTTGCTTTTGTACTGCATGCTGCATAAAAAGCGTGCCTATTTGCGGCAAACACTGCGCGTGTATTTTTGGACAACGGTAGGGATACTTGCCTTTTTTGTGTGTATCGGTATTTGGGCGGCGGTTGATTTTAATCATTTCTGGATCAGCTTTCATCATGTGTTTTTTACCAATGATCTTTGGATACTGGATCCGCGCACATCGCGTATGATCATTATGTTTGAGGAGCAATTGTTTGCGGATTTGGTTGCGCGTATCTTAGTGGCGTTTTTGACAGTTGTTGTGGGCGCGGCTGCAGCTGCGGGAGTTATCAACAAAAGGATGGCGAAGAATGGGCGATATTAGGATACTGGCAATTGAGACCTCTTGTGATGAAACGGCAGCCGCAGTTGTGAAAAACGGCAGAGAAGTTGTATCGGAGTCCTTGTACACGCAAATTGATATCCATAAAGTATATGGTGGGGTTGTTCCGGAAATCGCTTCGCGCAATCACGTGGTAAAGCTGCCGCAGGTCATACAGGCAGCGATTGACGGTGCGGGCGGTATGGAAAAGATTGACGCGATCGCTGTGACAAACGGACCGGGACTGGTGGGTGCGCTGTTGGCCGGTGTGTCGTATGCCAAAGGACTTGCGTATGCGACCCAAAAGCCCCTCATACCTGTGCATCATATCGCGGGTCATATTTGTGCAAATTATATATCTCATCCGGAGCTTAGAGCACCGTTTTTGTGCCTTGTCGTATCGGGAGGACACACACAGATCGTTTGGGCGCAAGACGAGACGACATATGAAACGCTGGGACGTACGCGCGATGATGCAGCGGGAGAGGCGATTGATAAGGTCGCGCGTGTTTTGGGTTTGCCTTACCCGGGAGGTCCGAATTTGCAGGAGCTCGCGAAACAGGGAGACGAAAATAAGTATCGTTTTCCGCATAGCTTTAGTGGGCAAGATCATCTGGATTTTTCATTTAGCGGGGTAAAGACTGCGGTTATCAATTTGCTTCATGGGTTTGAACAAAAAGGTGAGGAATATGATAAGGCGGACATTGCTGCGTCATTTTTGAAAAACGTTGCGGACACGCTGGTGAAAAATACATTTGAGGCTGCACGGCGCATGGATGCCAAAATACTCGCCGTGGCGGGCGGCGTATCGGCAAACGAGCAGGTTCGCGCGGCGTTCGAAAAGAAGGCAGCCGAGACGGGAATCGCTTTATATTTTCCTGAACTTAAGTATTGTACGGACAATGCGGCGATGATTGCGTCGTGCGCATATTTTGAATATGAGAAGGGCAAGCGTGCGGGTCTGAATCTAAACGCGCAGCCTGTCATGGAATTATAGACAAGTGAAAGAGAGGTGCTCATGCGGCTTAAAAGATTGGTACTGTTGTTTCTTGCGGGAGCGATGCTGTTTGTTTTTGCTGCGTGCGGCAAGGAAGAAGCAAAGGAAACGGAAACAGGATTGCCTGATTTAAGCAATGTGAGCATTGACGGTCTTAAGATCATTGTTGATCCGGGGCACGGAGATGTCGATGTAGGTACGATCGGCGTATCTACGGGACGCTATGAAAAGGAAGTCAATCTGGAGATATCCTTAAAGCTGAGGGAGGCGCTTGAGCAAGCGGGCGTTCATGTGATCATGACGCGCGAGACGGACGGACCGATCGCGGCAGATGCGGAAACGGATGTTGGTAAGCGCAAGGAAGCGGATATGCAAAAGCGCGAGCAGATCATTACAGACGCGGGAGCGGACATGTATGTTGGCGTTCACCAGAACAGCTTTGAAGAAGAAAGTGCTTGCGGGCCTCAGATTTTTTATCATACAGATTCCAATATGGGGGCGATGCTTGCAAAGTGCATCCAAACTGTGATGAACGAGGAGCTTGCGCCCAAAGAGCCGCGTATGGCAAACTGCGGCAGATACCGCTTGCTAAAGCCGGGGAAGCAGCCGAGTGTGACGGTGGAGTGTGGTTTTTTCACGAATCCGGAGGAAGAAAAGAAATTGCAGGATTCTTCCTATCAAGAGAAGGTTGTGGCGGCGATCATCGACGGGATCAAATATTTTGAGTGGAGTAAGGCGAATGCTGAATGATTTAAAGGAAGGATATACGCTTAGTGAAGAGAAAGCGTCGCAAATTGCGCCGCTTACACTTGCATATATTGGAGACAGCATTTTTGATGTGTATGTACGCACCAAATATGCTTTAAACAGTCAAAAGAACGCAGGGAAACTTCATTCGATGAGTATTCGGCTGGTCAATGCGCGTTCGCAGGCGGCATTTGCGCATGGATGGATGGAGCGTTTTACGGATGCCGAAAAAGAAGTGTTTATGCGCGGACGCAATGCCAAAAGTCCGACGGTGCCAAAAAATATGAGCATAGCGGATTATAAGTATGCAACGGCAATGGAAGCGGTAATCGGATATTTATATTTAAGCGGTCAAATGGAGCGCGTAAATGAAATATTAGGAACGCTGGAATTTGAAATATGACCTTTTAGAAATGAGGATAGCTATATGCCAAAAACGACGTTGAAAACAGTACTTTTGATGGCGACGCCCGATCCGGAGCTGATCGTTTCGATGGGGGCGAAGCTTTGCTATTCGCGCGCGGATATCGAACAACTGCAAAAAACGGCGAAAAGTGAAGAGTTTATTGACCGTTTGACACAAATGGGGCATTTATCGCCAATCGAACACGCGTCGTTTTCGTTTGGTGTAGAAGGGGTGTCGCGCGCGTTGTTGGCGCAGATCACGCGTCACCGTATTGCGAGTTTTTCCGTACAGTCGCAGCGGTATGTGAACCAGAGCGAGAAAAAAGGAGAGTTTTCTTACATCATTCCGCCCAGCATTGAAGCGCTTGGAAAAGAGGCTGTGGAGAAATTTGAACAACAAATGCAGACGATGCAGAATTGGTATGACGAATGGGTGATTGCGCTTGGCGCAAACGGGGAAAAGTCGAACGAAGATGCGCGCTTTGTGCTGCCCAACGCCTGCGAGACCAAAATGATCATCACGATGAACGCACGTGAGCTGTTGCATTTTTTTGAGCTCCGATGCTGTAATCGCGCGCAGTGGGAAATTCGTGAATTGGCATGGCAGATGCTTGCGCTTGTGATGAAAACTGCGCCGGCGTTGTTCAAGAATGCAGGGGCATCCTGCGTGGGCGGTAAATGTGCGGAAGGGCGTATGAGCTGCGGGAAAATGGAAGAAGTCCGTGAAAAACAGAAAAAACTGATGGAGGAAGTCACCCATGGATGAACAAAGAGAGTATATCATTGGGCGCAACAGCGTACGTGAGGCGATTCGTTCAGGCGAGCAGATCGACAAGGTTTTTTTTCAGCAGGGGTTGACAGATGGTAGCATACGCGAGCTTTTAATGCTGGCAAGACAGGGAAAACTTGTGATCGTGGAGGTACCGCGCGCTAAACTGGACGAAATCTGCGCCGGGATGGGTGCGGAAGGACGCATGGGAAACCATCAAGGGGTAGTGGCACAGATCCCGGCTTTTGCGTATAGCGAGATGGACGATGTTTTTGCGCTGGCAGAAGAACGCAAGGAACCGCCGTTCATCATTATATTGGACAGTGTACAGGATCCGCATAACTTAGGCGCGGTCATCAGGAGCGCGGAAGCACTGGGTGCGCACGGTGTGGTCATCGGCAAGCGGCGCACCGCGCTGCTTGGTGCTGCCGCATTCAAGGTATCGTGCGGGGCAGCGCAATATATTCCTGTTGTTAAGGTAACGAATGTTAACCATGTGATCGAGGACCTGAAGAAGAGGAACATATGGACAGCCGCGGCGGATATGGATGGACAACCGCTTGCAAAGACAGATTTGAAGGGTGCTTATGCGTTGGTGATTGGCGGCGAATCCGAAGGGGTTGCGCGCCTTACAAAGGAATTGTGCGACATTGTGGTAAAAATCGAGATGCCGGGCAAGACCACTTCCCTCAACGCGGCGTGCGCTGCAAGCGTATTGATGTATGAGAAGCGTCGTCAGGATATGGTCGGAAAATAAGGAGAAGGATCTTTTGTTAGACGAGGAACGACAGGATGAGACAAAATTGAATGGTGAGGACACGCTGCGTACAGAAAGGGAGTATCTCTTCGAGGGATTGGAAAAATATTCGTTTTTAAGCGACGAAGAGGCTGTATGCAAAGCAGACGAAGATCCTGCTGCACTCGAATACATCTTGCATAAATATAAAAATTTCGTGCGCTCTAAGGCACGCTCATATTTTTTGATTGGCGCGGACAGGGAGGACATTGTTCAGGAAGGGATGATTGGTCTTTATAAAGCGGTGCGTGATTATGACGCAGAGAAAAAAGCATCCTTTCGGGCGTTTGCGGAATTGTGCATCACGCGGCAGATCATTACCGCGATCAAAACGGCTACGCGTCAAAAGCACAGACCCTTAAATTCGTATGTATCACTCAACAAACCCGTCTATGATGAGGAATCTGAGCGTACGCTTGTGGATCTTATCGCGGCTACAAAGATCACGAATCCGGAGGACATTGTGATTGATAAGGAAGATTATGCGAGTATTGAAGAAGAGATCACGAAGATGCTCTCAGGTCTAGAGCAACAGGTGTTGGGGTATTATCTGCAAGGGCTTTCTTATCAACAGATCGCAAAAATCATGGATAGGCATGAGAAATCCATTGATAATGCATTGCAAAGAGCGAAGAGCAAGATAGAGCGGTTTCTGACTGAAACAAGGGAGTAAACTTGACAAAATGCGTAATTTCTATATAATAGATGTCATGTTAAAAGGGAAATTTGTGCGCTTTTATAGCGCATATCAGGAGGATATCACGAATGGCGAATGAGGATGTAGTACTCACGCACCAAGGAGTAAAAGAACTGGAAGAAAAGCTCGAATATCTAAAGACGGTACGGCGCCTGGAGATCGCGGAAGAGATCAAGACGGCACGTGCGTTTGGAGATCTTTCGGAAAATGCGGAATATGATGAAGCAAAAAATGAGCAGGCGAAGATCGAGGGCGAGATCGTCATGCTTGAAAAGATGCTCAGGAACGCTACTGTCGTTGATCAGGATGACGTAGATGTACAACGTGTGAATGTAGGCACAACGGTCAGAGTGCTGGATAAGGAATTTGACGAAGAGATCGAGTATATGATCGTAGGCTCTGCGGAAGCGGATATGACACAAAACAAAATATCGAATGAATCCCCGGTGGGACGTGCGCTGCTTGGTAAAAAAGTAGGCAATACGGTCAAGGTGGATACGCCCGGAGGCGTTGTGAAGCTTAAGATTCTCGATATTCACAGGTAGAAGGAGTATAACATGGCAGAGCAGGAACAAAATACGCAACAGGAGCTGTCAGAAATATTGCGCGTGCGCCGTGAAAAGCTACAAGCCTTAAAAGACGAAGGGCGTGATCCTTATGAGATCACGATGTTTGATAAAACATTCTCTTCAGATGAAATCATTGAAAATTTCGACGAGATGGAAGGTTCTGAAGTAGCTATCGCAGGCAGGATCATTTCCAAACGAGTGATGGGAAAGGCGAGCTTTTTTCACATCATGGACGGTCGCGGCAAGATACAGGTCTATGCGCGTAAAGATGTGATGGGCGACGAGCCGTATGCGGAATATAAAAAATTCGATATCGGTGATATTGTCGGTGTTACGGGTGAGGTGTTTAAGACAAATGCCGGTGAGATTTCCGTAAAATCCCACAAGGTGGAGCTGCTCTCCAAATCACTTTTACCATTGCCGGAAAAATGGCACGGATTAAAGGATACGGATTTGCGTTACCGTCAGCGTTATGTCGATCTGATCGTTAATCCGGAAGCAAAAAATGTATTTTACGCGCGATCCAAAATCATTAAGGGAATTCGTGATTTTTTGGATAACAGAGGCTATATTGAAGTAGAAACACCGGTGCTGCAAACGAGCGCGGGAGGTGCGGCGGCGCGTCCGTTTATTACGCATCACAATACGCTTGATATTGATATGTATTTACGTATCGCGACAGAGCTGCATTTAAAACGACTCATTGTGGGCGGCTTTGAGCGTGTTTATGAGATCGGTCGTATTTTCCGCAATGAGGGCATGGATCCGAAGCACAATCCGGAATTTACGACGGTGGAGCTTTATGAAGCGTATACGGACTATGAAGGTATGATGAACTTGTGTGAGGAGCTTTTCCGTTATTGCTCAAAGCAGGTAAATGATTCGGACGTTATCACTTATCAAGGCGTGGAAATAAACCTCGGAAGCGCGTGGAAGCGTATGAGCATGAATGAGGCGGTAAAAGAATATGCGGGCGTCGATTTTGCCGCTTGCGAAACGGATGAACAGGCGCGTGAGCTGGCAAAGAGCGCAGGGATTGGTTTTGAAGGAGTACCTACGCGTGGGATGCTTTTGAATAACGCCTTCGAGCAGAAGGTGGAAGAAAACCTGATTCAACCGACGTTCATTTACGATTATCCGATTGACGTATCGCCGCTTGCGAAAAAGAAGCCGGGCAGCGACTGGCTGACAGAACGGTTTGAATTGTTTATTACGGGCAGGGAACTTGCAAACGCGTTTTCAGAGCTGAATGATCCGGATGACCAGCGTGAACGCTTTATGGATCAGGCGAAAAAACGCGCGGAAGGCGACGACGAAGCGAATATGATGGATGAGGACTTTGTCACGGCGCTCGAATACGCGATGCCGCCTACCGGCGGTATGGGGATTGGCGTAGACCGTATGGTTATGTTGCTGACGGATTGCTTTAACATCCGCGACGTATTGTTGTTCCCCACGATGAAACCAAAAGAAGGTAAGTAAATGACCAAAGAAAGCGGAATAAAAGCTGCAAAGGGAATCCTCTATGTACTGTCACGGATCGCCATCGTAGTGGTGGTGATTGTGATTGCAGTGATTGCTTTTTATACCGCGATGCATACGATGAATGTTGAAATGGTTTTAAAGGATGCCTACACGGCGCGTACGGAGGCAGTGTTGCTTCCGGATAAAGAAAACAGCGGCAATGAAGAAATATTGGGTCGTATGTTTACAGAAAACTTTCTTGCATCGGATACAGAATTAAGTAGCAGCAGGTATGATGAATTTGATATCTTGAATTATTATCAGCGCACAGAGATAGAGTCTTTTATCATATGGCCGTGGGAGGATCAGGCGACGGTCAAGGTAACGGATTTGGTGTCCGAGATCACAGGTACGCCTCTTGACATGATTGCGGAAGATGGAACGATCATTTCTTCGGAGGGAGTATCCAAAAAGCCGCCGGAGTGGGAAAACGGGCAATATGAGGTCAAGCTTATCAAGAGTGGAAATACTTGGAAGATCGACTCGCAGAAGCTGATAAAAGAAATAGAGCCGGAGGCAACGGGATCGGTTGAGCCGAGTGCATCCGTATCATCAGAGCCGTCAGCCGTCGCTTCGCCGGCAGCAGATGAGGGCGCAGGACAGGCTACAGAAGAATAAAAATGCAGGCGCAAAGAATGCGCCTGTTTTTTTGAAAGGGATTTATGACGCGAAATGTTTATTTGGCCCCGATGGCGGGAGTTACAGATGCCGCTATGCGTGAGGTGTGTGTCAGGTGCGGCGCGCAAATGACAGTCACGGAAATGGTGAGCGCAAAGGGGATCGCCTACCGAAATGAGCGTACGCATGAGCTTCTTGGACTGAGTGATGTGGAAAAGCAGGTAGTCGTGCAGCTCTTTGGAAATGAGCCGGACGTCATCGCGCAAACGGGCAGGAAGGTTGAAGAGCTTTTTGGCGAACGGTTGTTTGGTATTGATGTGAATATGGGATGCCCCGCGCCTAAGATCGTTAAAAACGGGGAGGGCAGCGCGCTGATGAATGATCCTGTGCTGGCAGGCGGGATTATTTCTGCGCTCAAACATGCGGTGACAGTGCCGGTGAGCGTGAAATTCCGTTCGGGGTTTTCGGAGAAAAACAAAAACGCGGTGGCGTTTGCTAAAATGGCGGAGGATGCGGGGGCGGACAGCGTTGCGGTACATGCAAGGACACGTGAGCAGTACTACAGTGGGAAGGCTGACTGGGATATCATTCGTCAGGTCAAGGAAACGATAAGTATTCCGGTGATCGGAAATGGGGATATTTTTTGTGCGCAGGATGCTGCGGATATGCTGGAGCGTACCGGATGTGACGGCGTGATGGTAGGACGCGGCGCGCGTGGGAATCCGTTCTTATTCACACAGATAAGGGAACTGCTCGAAACGGGAAGAGTCAGCACATTGCCAACAGAGCGTGAGCGTATCGATATGTGTCTTTTGCAGGCGCGTATCGCAGTTGCAAACAAGGGGGAAGCGTTGGCGCTTCGGCAAATGCGCACGCATGCGGCGGACTACATCAAGGGAATACGTGGCGCCGCAAAGATAAGGGAGCAGGTGGTACGAGTGAACACCTATGCGCAGCTTCAGGAATTATTGCTTGATGGATTAAAAAAATAGTTGCTTTTAGCGACGCTGTGTGCTAATATATTGCTGTTACGTATTCTAAATGGAGGTATCGTTATGGAGATTTTGTCTCTGATAATTAAAATAGTGTTGGTAGCTTTCTCGGTCTTTCTGATCGTAGTCGTACTTCTTCAGTCGGGCGCTAAAACAGGTGTTCCGGGTGCGATCGGCGGCGGTGCTGAAATGATGGTGGGTAAAAAGAAAGCGCGTGGTATGGATGCAATGTTAAAACGTCTGACCAAGTTCTCTGCCGTTGGATTTATGATTTTGGCAGTACTGCTGGTCGTTATGCAGAAGTACTGGATGTAACAAACAGATAATACGGAAAGCACCCACATTTCTGGGTGCTTTTTTTTTGAAGAAGGGGAAATATTTGGATATATATTTGCAAGAAAAGGTTTTGGAAACCATAGAAAATAAAATATACAGCATGGCGGAGGAGCTGGCGCAAGAGCTTGCTGTGCCGATGCAAACGCTTATTCCGGTATTGGATGAGTTGGAGCGCGAATACAGGATCGCTAAAACGAAGCATGGAAAATATGCGCTTGCAGGAACGTTGGGACTTTTTCGCGGCGAGCTTGACTGTAAGCAGGGCGGGTTTGCTTTTTTACGTACGCCTGAATGGATGGATGATATCTTTGTGCCGCCATCGAAGAAAAATGGCGCGATGAATGGGGAAGATGTGCTCGTGAAGCTTTCGAAGCGGCAGGAAGCCGGTAAGAGCTTAGAGGGCGCGGTCGTCAAGATATTTTCAGAGCTGCCTATTACCACGGTAGGAACGGTGGACAAGAAAAACAACACGGTCTTTGTGGTAAGCGACGATCGGAATGTGGATGATATCTATATCCAAAAGGGGAATATAAAAGGACTGAAGAGCGGTCAGAAGGTAGTCGTTGATATAACGCGCCGTGCAACGCAAGGCAGAAGCGCGGAAGGAAAAGTAGTTGAGGTGCTGGGACGCGCGGGGGAAAAGGGCGTAGACATCCTTGCGTATGCGCGTCGGTTTGGTTTGGTGGCAGAATTTGATGATGCGTGCAGCAGGCAGGCGGTTGCGCTGACCAAGGAAAAAAAAGACGTGACCGGAAGGCTGGATCTGCGGGAACAGTTGATCTTTACGATCGACGGCGAGGATGCAAAGGATCTGGACGACGCAGTATCGTTAAGAGTGCTTGAAAACGGAAACTATGAGTTGGGGGTACACATTGCGGACGTGAGTCATTATGTGCGTGAAAGCACATCGCTTGATAAGGAAGCGTTGAAGCGGGGAACAAGCGCCTATTTGGTGGACAGAGTCGTTCCGATGCTGCCCAAAGAGCTTTCCAATGATTTATGTTCGCTGAATGCAGGTGAGGACAAACTGACGCTTTCGTGTATCATGGAGATCGATAGTGACGGAAAAACAGTTTCGCACAGAATAGAAAATACTGTGATTAGATCTGCTTACAGGTTAACCTATGACGGGGTTAACCGTATTATTGCGGGAGATGCAAAAGAAACGGAAAAATATGCGGGGATCGCGGAAACGTTGCGGCAAATGAACGCGCTGGCAAAACAGATGCGTGTACGGCGTTTCGAAAAAGGGAGCATAGACTTCAATATTGATGAGGCGGATATTGTGCTCAATGAACAGGGGATTCCGGTAGATGTGCGTGTGCGTGAACGGGCGGACGCGGAGAAGCTGATAGAAGAATTTATGCTGCGCGCAAATATCACGGTAGCCGAGCAATATTATTACATGGAACTGCCGTTCTTATATCGCATACACGAGCAGCCGGACGCGGATCGAATGAAAGAGCTTGCGGTGTTTCTCGGAAACTTCGGCATCAAGCTGAAAGGGTTTGCGAATATCCATCCGCATGCGATTGAGGAAGTGCTCGAGAAGGTGGAAGGAACAGACGAGGCGGCGATTGTCAATCGTGTGACGCTGCGCGCGCTAAAAAAAGCGAAGTATGCGACAGAACCAGTGTCGCACTTTGGTCTGGCGGCAGATCGCTATTGCCATTTTACATCGCCGATCAGGAGGTATCCTGATTTGCAGGTGCATCGCATTATAAAGACGGTTCTTGACGGTCGTATGGATGATGGGTATGTTCGTCATCTGAACAAAATCCTGCCTGAAGTGGCGGCGCAGACGAGCGCGCGTGAGAGAAATGCGATCGAGGCGGAGAGAGCGGTACAGGATCTGAAAATGACCGAGTACATGACGCGGTTTGTGGGAAATACCTTTCCGGCAGTGGTGTCGGGGGTGACTAAGTTTGGTGTTTTTGCGGAGCTTGAAAATACGATCGAGGGGATGATCCCGCTGGGAAGTTTGAAGGACGATTATTACGTTTATTATGAAAAGGAATATTGTGTGATTGGTGAGCGTACCAAAAAGCGTATTACGCTAGGAGATAAGATCATGGTACGCGTGGTTTCAGCAGACGTTTCATCCGCAAAAATTGAATTTACGTTTGCTTGAAGTTGGGGTATAATGGGAACAGTATTTGAGAAAAGGAAAGAGTTATGAGCGGGGAAAAGCTGCTCGCGCAGAATAAGAAAGCGTGGCATGATTATTTTATAGATGATAAATACGAGGCGGGCATTGCGCTTGTGGGTACGGAAGTAAAATCGTGCCGAATGGCAAAGGTCAATCTGCGTGATTCTTATGTACAGGTGAGAAGCGGGGAAGCATTTGTGAATAACATGCATATCAGCCCGTACGAAAAAGGGAATATTTTTAACCGAGATCCGCTTAGGGTTCGCAAGCTGTTGTTGCATAAGCGCGAGATTGAAAAGCTTTTAGGGCTTACAGCGCAAAAGGGATTTACCTTGATTCCTCTGAAGATGTACCTAAAACGCGGTAAGGTGAAGCTGGAGATAGGGGTGTGCCGCGGCAAGCATCTTTATGATAAGCGCCATGATCTTAAGGAGAAAGCGATTAAGAGAGACATGGAAAGAAGGATATAGGGCATTTGAAATACAATTAAATATGGGGATGTACTGGTTTCGACGGGGGCATTTGTGAGGCCGATAAGCAAG
>CAZBSH010000019.1:0-42557 GCA_964494645.1 uncultured Christensenella sp.
GGGGGCATGGAAAAGCGGAGTATATTGCATCTATGATCATTGGGTTTTCCATGATGGCGATGGCAATTTATACGATCAGTGGTTCGGTCGCTTCGCTGGCAGATCAATCTGCTCTCGAGTTTTCGTGGTGGTTGGTGGTAGTTGCGGTCGTAACGATTTCCGCAAAAGCAGGATTGTTTGCATTCTGCATCAAAAAAAGTAAAGAGTATAAAAGTGTATTGATTAAGGCAAATGCACAGGATCACAGGAACGATGTGTTTGTTACATCAGGAACTCTTGCTGCAATTTTTTTGAGCGTAATCGGTTTTCATTGGGTTGATGGTGTGATTGGCATTGCGATATCGTGTTGGATTATTTACAGTGGTTTTATGATCATTAAAGAGTCGGCGGGCGTATTGATGGATACCGGCAGTGACGCGCGTACGTTGGAAGAATATAAAGATGAGATACTTAAAATCGACGGGGTAGATCATATTGACAGCGTTAGCACCAAGCCGGTTGGGGCGAAAATCATATTGATTGCGAAAATTTCTGTTGATAAGGATATGACGGTGATAGAGAGCCACAAAATAGCGAAAGCAATTGAGCTCGAAATGATGCGTGACAGACCGGAGATCGACGATGTTATCGTACATATCAATCCGGATTTACCGCATGTTTGAAAGAGGAGTATAGGCAATGCAGAAAGAAACGGTTTTGAATATTAAGGGTATGAATTGCGCGGCTTGCTCCGCTTCGGTGGAAGGCGCGCTTTCTCGTGTGGAAGGCGTTATTTATGCAAGCGTCAACTTAGCGGCTAATAGCGCGGTTGTGGTTTCGGAGGAAAATGTAACAGGGGAAGTTCTGATTTCTGCGGTTGAGAAAGTTGGCTTTGGCGCATCCGTCGCAAAGGACGGGCAAATGATTACGCAGGATGAACACCGTTTTCGTAAATGGGAGATATTTTTAGCGCTGATTTGTGGTGCTGTTGTAATGTACATCGGTATGGGCGCGCATTGGGGTTGGCCTTTGCCATCGTTTATTTCGCCGGAATCCGCGCCTCTTAATTATGCGTTGATCCAGCTTATTATTACAGTTCCTATTATTCTTGCGGGAAGAAGCTTTTTTACGAATGGAATGAAAGCCCTGCTTAAGGGACATCCGACGATGGATACGCTTGTTATGCTGGGAACCGGAAGCGCGCTTGTTTATAGCGTTGTAATGACATGTTTTATTCCGACGGATATGCATGCGGTACATAGTTTGTATTTTGAAAGCGCTGCCGTTGTCGTGGCGCTGGTGCTGCTTGGAAAGTATTTGGAGGAAAGCAGTAAAAATCGTGCGAAAAGCGCAATATCTAATCTTGCGAGTCTGGTTCCGCAGGACGCTGTCATTATAAAAGATGGACAAGAGCAAAAAGTAAAAGCAGCAGATGTAAAAAAGGGTGATATTGTGCTTGTGAGTATCGGGCAGCGTATTCCCGTTGACGGTATTGTTGTGGAAGGACAGGCAAGCGTGGACGAATCTACGCTCACGGGTGAGAGCTTGCCGGTATTTAAAGAAAAAGATGCCAAGGTCTCGGGCGGAACGCTTGTGACGGATGGCGTACTGCACATAGAGGCGACAAACGTTGGCTCGAACACTGCGATTTCGCAAGTTGTGAAGCTTGTTGTACAAGCGCAGCAAAAAAAAGCAAAGATATCGCGTCTTGCAGACAAAATATCTGCTGTATTTGTTCCGGCTGTAACTGCAATTGCCATTGTTGCAGCGGTGATCTGGGCGATTGCGGGACAAGATGCGAATTTTGTTATCAATATCTTCGTGTCCGTATTGGTTGTGGCTTGTCCGTGCGCATTGGGACTGGCTACGCCCATTGCCGTTATGGTGGGTACGGGCCGCGGAGCGCAGATGGGTATCTTGTTTCGCGGAGGCGATATTGTGGAAACGACAGGCGCGATAAATATGGTGCTTATGGATAAAACGGGAACGATCACCAAGGGAAAACTGCATGTTACAAATGTAGTTTCGGATCATGGTGACGACGAGACGCTGATTCGCCTTGCGGCGACTGCGGAATATGGTGCGACGCACCCAATCGCGAAAGCCATCATAGACTATGCGAACTTTATGGAAATTGAGCCGCATAGACCGGAAAGCATCAAGAATGTCGCGGGGCGCGGTGTGATCGCACAGGTGAAGCAGGGTGAGATCGTGATTGGCACAAAGGAATTTATGGATATGCAGGGGATCGTTATGGAGGAATCCCGTACGCCGGGGGCGACGCGTGTGTACGTTGCATATAACAGAGAGATGCTGGGCGTGATCGCGCTCGCGGATGAGATCAAAGAAGATGCAGCCGGTACTGTGACGCTCTTGCATGACGCAGGGATCGAGACGGTAATGATCACAGGTGACAATGAAAAAGCAGCGAATCTGATTGCTGCTCAGGCAGGGATAGACCACTATGTTGCGAATGTGTTGCCGGAAGGCAAGGCGGCGGAAGTGCAAAGGTTTAAGGATAGCGGCAAAAAGGTAGCTTTTGTGGGAGATGGCATCAATGACGCACCGGCGCTTGCGACGGCGGATGTGGGGATCTCTGTGTTTGGCGGAACGGATGTTGCAGCGGATTCGTCAGGGATCATACTGATGAAAGACGATACAGACAGTATTGCACAAAGCATATTGCTTTCACGAAGAATCATGAGAACAATCAAACAGAACCTTTTTTGGGCTTTTGTTTATAATGTGATCGGGATTCCGATCGCGGCAGGGGTCTGGTACGCGTTTGGGGGGCTGACGCTCACGCCAATGTTTGCGGGGCTTGCCATGGCATTCTCGTCTGTATGTGTGGTTCTCAACTCGCTGAGGTTGTCGCTATACCAAAAAAAGCAAAAAAAATCTGCTGATTGATCAGCAGATTTTTTCGGAAGTATCATATATATATTGAAACGCCGAAGCGTGGTTACGGGGATTGATTTGCTTTATGATTTCATTTTACAGAGATTTTTTTAACCCTATATGAATGATTTATGAACAATGCATGAATAATGAAAAAGACAAAAAAAAAGCTTTGTGCTATAATAACTGATGTATAGTAAGTATCAAAGGAGCGTTAATGTAATATGAGCGTATATGATGATTTGAGTCTCTTTGTACAGCAGGGACGTGTCAACAATGTAAAGGAGACTATCGCGCAGGAATTGGAGAAGGGTAGTAATCCAAAAGAGCTGTTGCAAAATGGTCTTCTTGCCGGTATGGCAATCGTGGGAGATAAATTTAAGAACAATCAGGTTTTCGTTCCGGAGGTTTTGATCGCGGCACGAGCGATGCAGGCGGGCATTGATTCGTTGGCGACAGCGCTTGCTTCTGAGCAGATGGAGAGCAAGGGAAAGGTTGTGCTGGGGACGGTAAAAGGCGATCTGCATGATATCGGCAAGAATCTGGTCAAAATTATGATGGAAAGCAAGGGTCTTGATGTTATTGATTTAGGCGTTGATGTTTCTGCTGAAAAATTTGTGGAGACCGCAATCAGCAATGATGCGCAAGTAATCGCCTGTTCTGCGCTGCTTACAACAACGATGGCTGTTATGCAGCAGGTGGTGAAGCTCTTGGAGGAAAAAGGGCTGAGAGACAAGATAAAGGTCATGGTTGGTGGTGCGCCTGTGACAGAGGACTTCAAAAATAAGATTGGCGCCGATTATTATACGGCAGATGCCTCCAGCGCGAGTGATGTTGCGTTATCGATCTACCAATGAGATACCATTTATAGCAAAAGCTGCCGTTTTTTAGGCGGCTTTTCTTTTAAGGAGAAATAAATGCCTGAGATTATGACGCATGGTGTAATGCCTGAGATGATATCCGATAAAACAGGATATGGGATTGCGGCAGATATCGGTACAACGACAATGGTCGTTTATTTATATGATATGAAAACCCGAAAATGCCTTTCGACCCAAAGCCGGATGAATGCGCAGGTACAGTATGGATCAGATGTTATTTCGCGGATTCAGTATTGCGATGAGCAACAAGATGGATTGAGGGTGCTGCAACGAACGGTAGTTGATGAATTGAATCAGATGATCAAAGAGGCATGTGCTGCTGTGGGGATTTTGGCTCAGGATGTCTGTTATGGCGTGGTTACAGGTAATACAACAATGTTGCACCTGTTGGCGGGATTATCGCCTGAAACGATGGGTGTGTTGCCGTTTAAACCGTTATCGTATTTTGGAGAAACAGTCGAAATGTCAATGCTTGGCATTTTCGCGGCTGCTGATGCGGTGTGCTATTTGCCGCCCTGTATGTCGGCATTCGTAGGCGGCGATATCTCTTGTGCGCTGCTCCCGGCGGATTTTCTGGAGGGGCAGGAGGTGTGTCTGTTGATGGATATTGGTACAAATGGGGAACTTGTTGTAGGCAATCGCGAGTTCGTGTACAGTACGTCGACAGCTGCGGGGCCGGCTTTTGAGGGAGCGCATATTAAATATGGAATGGCGGGTGTAAAAGGCGCCGTCAGCCGTGTCTACGAGAATGCCGGGCATATCAAGACAGGTGTGATTGGCAACGTACGCGCAAGGGGGATATGCGGATCGGGGCTGCTGGATGCGATCGCGCTGCTGCGACAAGAAAATGTAATAGATGAGACGGGGCGAATCACGAAAACGCATCAGGAATGGCAGTGCGTATATGACGGGCAGGATGCTATCAAAATTGCAGACGATGTTTTGATCACGCAACAAGATATCAGGGAAGTACAAATGGCGAAGGCGGCGATTGCGGCAGGGGTTAAGGCATTATTAAACAGTGCAAAAATGACTTGCAGTGATATTAAACGGGTATATCTTGCCGGAGGGTTTGGGAATTATATGAATCAACGCAGCGCACGGGCAATCGGCTTGCTGCCCGTCGGTCTAAATGATGTGGTAAACATAGGCAATGCAGCGGGCACGGGAGCGGTTATGACGTTGTTAAATGATAGCTGTCGCGAGAAAATGCAACAAGCATGTAATAGGGCACGGCACATTGAATTGGGGCATAACCCGTATTTCATGGAAAAGTACATGGAGGAGATGTGTTTTTGATATGAAGATAAAAGTTTTAGAGGGAACGTATGCTGTTGCCAGGTTAAAGGATCATTCAGCGATAGGGGAACTGATGAATGGAAATTCATTTTGCAGTTTAACAATAACAGATGAAGAGATATCCATAGTATGCGAACAAAATAAAATGCCTCCATGCGAAGAGTTGCAGGAGGATTTTGCATTGCTTAAGGTGGAAGGGATACTGGATTTTTCTCTAACCGGGATATTGGCAAAAATAAGCGCAGTTTTGGCAAATGCGCAGATACCGATCTTTTGTGTTTCAACCTACAACACGGATTATATCCTTGTGCGCAGGCAATATTTGATTAGGGCAGCGCAAGCGCTAAAAAGAAGGGGATATGAAATGCAATAAAATAAGCCCACATTAGTGGGCTTATTTTATTGGTGGAGATAAGCGGATTCGAACCGCTGGCCTCTTACATGCGAAGCAAGCGCTCTACCAGCTGAGCTATACCCCCACAAAATATTTATTCCGTGCGAAATATATTCTATCAAAAAGAAAAGGGAAATACAAGATGAAAAATGAAAATATTTTTGATACAAAAATGTATTTATATATTTCATTTGACATAGCCGGAAGAAAATAATATTCTATACTATATAAGCAATGTATTTTTTGAAATAGGGATGTGACAATGAAACAGTCGAAAAATTACAACTTGCCTTGGGTCACTTTCAAGTTGGCAGGGCAATATTATGCAGTTAACAGCGGTTATGTCGTAGCGATCGATACGGCACCGGATAACTTGACAGAAATTGCATATTCGAGTGGTTATATCCGCGGGGTCATGGAATTTCGCAACGGTGTTATTCCTTTAGCGGATATGCGCATACTCATGGGGATCAGGTCAATACAGGCGGAAGAAAAAGAGTTTATGGATATGCTTGAGGGACGTAAGCAGGATCATATCAACTGGGTGGAAACATTGAGACAGTCTGTGTTGAATGGATCTGCCTTTGTGTTGGCAACTGATCCGCATAAATGTGCATTTGGACGCTGGTATGATAATTATGAGACAGATAATGCGACAATACGTTTTTATCTGAATAAGATTGATGAGCCGCATCAGGCGTTGCATGCATGTGCTGACGATGTACTTAAGTGTAAGATGGCGTGCGAACATTGTTCTCGAGAAATATGTTCTAAAATTGCTTTAAAGAAGGCGATGGAAGAATACATGCCTACGATCGTTGCGTTGCTTGAGGATATGAAGCAGGTATTTTCGGGGAATTTCCGTGGAATGTCGGTCATTTTGCAAAATGGTGATAAGTCTGTTGGACTCCTTGTGGATGAGGTAAGTGGGGTAGAAGAGCTTGAATTTTTAAAAGAAGTAGAATATAAGATTGAGAATCCTACTGAAAAAGAGCTGGTGAATGAAGTTGCAAGACGGTTGACGGATGACCAGATGGTACTTGTGCTGGATGGGGAAGCAACGGTAGATTTGATCACGGCGCGTAGCGATGTCTCATTTGTAAAATCCTAATGCTAAAAAAAGACGCCGGTGAAAGGCGTCTTTTTTATTGTATTTATTAGATGATTAGATGAAACGTTTTGCTCCGAGAAAGTTTCGATTATAGTAGCCGGAAGAGATACTGCTGATGCTTACACCATTGCTCGAAGGCGCACAATGAATCATGCTGCCGCCACCGATATAAATGCCAATATGACTGACTACAGAGCTTTTGTCCGATTTAAAATAGATTAGATCTCCTACTGCAAGCGAACCCATATCAGAGATGCTTTGCCAACCGGAAACGGTTGAATAACCGGCAGAACTCAAACGACCGGTCGCAACACCTGAATTTTTCAGGCAATAGTATACAAAACCGGAGCAGTCATAAGAATTTGGTCCGCTGGAACCGTAGGAGTAGGGTTTGCCCATCTGCGAATTGGCAACATCCAGAACACGCTGGATCGTTGTGTTTGAGCTGCCGGCAGAGGAATCGGAACCTTCGGAATTCGCATCCGAAGAACCGGAGGTGCCTTCCGGTGAATTGACGGAAGATTCAGAAGAAGAGGAAGAACTGCCGGAAGCGGCTTTTGCGCTATCAGAATAGAGTACACCGCGCGTGTTCTTTCCAACAACACCATCTACGCCTAAACCATTAGCGTCTTGAAAACGCTTGACCGCATTGGTCGTTATGCTCCCGAAATACCCGGTAGAGGAGCCTTCGAAATAACCCAACTGCGAAAGACGATCCTGCATGGACTTGATGTCGTCGCCGCTGTCCTGCGGATACATCGTATAATATTTTACACTGTCAGAATATAACAGAGCAAGGTTATCTGCTGTCATAGCGCCGTTCGCTTCAAGGCTGTGTGTGCGCTGGAATTTTTTTACCGCTTCAGCGGTCACGGGACCATAATAACCTGTGATGCTGGCATAGTCGTAATATTCGAGATCCTTTAAACGCTGTTGCAATTTTGAAATATCTGAACCCTTATCGCCGGGGTTCAGTGCGTTTGCGGTTTCCGGTGCAGGAGATGGTACTGCGGAAGCGGAAGGATCCGGTGTTGTGGTTTGACCTGCCAAACGATTACTGATGTTCCTTGAACTATCAATCGCGAAATAACCGTCACCATAAACTGCTTTTCTGGTATCAGGACCGGCTTTTCCATCAACGGCAAGACCTTTTTCTGTCTGGATTTGAATAACTGCAGCCTGTGTATCCGTACCAAAATAACCGGTAGCGGGCGTTTTCAGATATCCCATGTCGTTTAATTTTTTCTGAAAGTCATATACCCAAGAGTCCGCGCTATCTTCATCGCCAATCTGTAAAACTTCGTGACGATCTACCGCAAGGGCAGAAATGGGCATAAAAGCCATAACCGCGAAAGCGACGGTAACTGCTGCAGCAAATTTCTTAAACATAGTTCCTCCTAAATCTCTTAATATACATTGTGTAACAATTGTAACAATTTCTTAATAATTATACAATGGTAATATTTGATTAAATATCGGAATTATACTTAAAAAAGCAACCGTATTGAATATATTGTATTCAATACGGCTAAATACTGCAAATCCCTTTGTTATTCTATGCAAGGTGATGAAATAATGTTTCTTTCTTACAATATTGATTAGAGCAAAGTAATATTGTTAACCGATCTGCTTTCCTTCAAGTTCCATGTAAGCTTTCAGACGCTTTAGCATATCATCAAAGACGGACGGTGTGAGGGACTGTTTTCCGTCAGAAAGTGCATGTTCCGGATCGTTATGTACTTCAATCATCAACCCGTCCGCGCCGGCGGCGATTGCTGCCTTAGAGAGTGGCTCAACAAGCCAATTAAGACCGGCAGCGTGACTTGGATCGGCAATTACAGGCAAGTGGGATTTGTTTTTTAGTACGGGGATCGCGCTCAAATCAAATGTATTTCGTGTAAATGTTTCAAAGGTACGAATACCACGCTCGCATAAAATAACGTTTTCGTTACCGCCTGCCATAATGTATTCTGCACTCATTAAAAATTCTTCGATTGTATTGGCAAGCCCGCGTTTCAAAAGAATAGGCTGTTTCAATTTCCCCAATTCTTTTAACAGTCGGAAATTTTGCATATTACGCGCGCCGACCTGTATCACATCGACCTGTTCGAAGTAAGGTATATCGGAAATTCCCATGATTTCTGTTACGATTGGAATGCCGAATTGCTTTTTGCATTCAAGAAGCAAGCGGATACCGTCTTCTTCCAAACCCTGAAAAGCATAGGGGGAGGTGCGCGGTTTATATGCTCCGCCGCGCAGAAAATTCGCACCGCTTTTTAAGATATCACGGGTGATTTCGAGCATTTGTTGTTCGCTTTCCACAGAACAGGGACCGGCGATGACTGCAAAATGACCGCCGCCGATCAGTTGTCCGCCAACATCAACGACGGTATCGCTGGTATGAAATTTGCGATTTGCCTTTTTATAAGGCTCAGATACGCGACGGACATCTTCTACGATATCTTTTGCTTTGATATTGTCGATATCTACAAGGGAAGTGTCACCGACAAGACCGATGATCGTAGTATTGTCACCTTTGCTTAAATGGATTTTGAAATTTTGCTGTTCAAGATTGGAAATCAGCTCTTTTATCTTTTGTTCGGGTGCTTTTTGTTTGACGATAATAATCACTTTATTATACCTCATATCTTACCGGTCATAAATCGCATAAAAACCAGCTTTTTTAAACATTATATAGTAATTTGCGAACAGAAGCAAAAAGAAAATCAATGTTACTTAAACGTTACGTAAATCTGACGAAAAAGGAAACCTCTGCCAAATGCAGAGGTTTCCCTATAAATATAGTACTGGAGGAACATTATATAAAAAAATTTTGTTCTTTAGTATTAAGATAACATACAGAAAAGTACTTGTAAAGTCTTTTTTTGTAATATTATTGTAATAAGTAATAATTTTTTTGAAAAAATTAAAAATAAGTTGAAATGTTACTCAAAATCTCCTATAATACAGATAATGTTATAAAGGAGTAGTCAAGCATGAGACGTACATCGGAACGATTTTTTTGCACATTTAGCTTTAGCGGATTTTATCGCTATGGCTTGTTTTTGTGTTAATCTGTCGGTGTGTGCGTAGGTATTCTTGAAGAAGAGAGATCAAATGCTGTAAGCGCCGGCAAGTGCTTGCAGCATTTTTATTTTTACAAATAAATTTTGAGAAGAGGTATGAAGTCATGATTGTGGTAATGAAAAGCGGTGCGACACAAGCGGAGATTATGAAGGTCTCTGACAGATTGGAACAAAAGGGAATGCAGGTACAGATCAATCATGGTGTTGATTGTACGGTGCTTGGTGTTCTTGGCGATACATATACGGTGGATAAGGAACGCATTGGGCTGATGGGCGGCGTTGAACGTGTCGTTTCAGTACAGGAGCCGTTCAAGAAAGCAAATAGAAAGTTTCATCCTGAAAACAGTATTATTGATATAAGCGGGGTAAAAATCGGTGACGGAGATGTGAAAGTGATGGCAGGACCTTGCTCAGTGGAGTCTATACAGCAGCTTACGAGTGTTGCGGAGAGTATCAAAAAGTCAGGAGCGCAGATATTGCGCGGCGGTGCGTTTAAGCCGAGAACTTCACCGTATGCATTTCAAGGGCTCGGAGAGTTGGGACTGGATATCCTTGTTGATGTGCAAAGGCAAGTGAAGATGCCTATTGTTACAGAGATCATGGCTCCCAAATATGTGGAGTTGTTCGCGGAAAAGGTAGATATGATTCAGATCGGCGCACGCAATATGCAAAATTTTGATTTGCTGAAAGAAATCGGGCAGACGGACAGACCGATCCTTTTAAAGCGTGGACTTTCCAACACGATTGAAGAATGGTTGATGAGTGCAGAATATATTATGGCAGGCGGCAATGAAAATGTTATTTTATGCGAGCGTGGTATTCGTACCTTCGAAACATTTACGCGTAACACACTTGACTTAAGCGCGATTCCCGCGATCAAGAAGATGTCGCATTTACCGATCGTTGTAGATCCAAGCCACGCGACGGGGCTGCCTTATATGGTGGAACCGCTTGCGCTTGCTGCCGTAGCCGCCGGCGCGGATGGAATAATGATCGAGGTGCATAACGATCCAAAACACGCGCTGTGTGATGGCGCGCAGTCTTTGACGCCGGAACAGTTTGACGGGATCATGACTAAAATCAACGTATTAAAAAGCGTGATGTAAGACGGAGGGTGTATGGAAAAGGTACAAGTAAACGCAGATAACGGCAGCTACGATATCATGATCGGAAATGATCTGTTGCATGACGAATATTTAAGGAAGTTTGAAAAATATGCAGTCGTTACAGATGAAGTGGTATACGATTTGTATGGCGATCGTTTTACGGGAGCGGATGTCATTGTATTGAAATCCGGTGAGGAATCAAAAAGTATGCGCAATCTTGAGATGATCTACGATCGTCTGATGGATTTTGGACTTGACAGAAACAGCGTACTCGCAGCGGTTGGGGGCGGTGTAATCGGTGATATTTGCGGGTTTGCCGCGGCGACGTTCAAACGGGGCGTTCGATTTATTCAATATCCTACTACGCTTTTGGCGCAAGTAGACAGTTCTGTGGGCGGCAAGGTTGCTGTAAACTTGCAAGGGGGAAAAAACATGGTTGGCGCATTTTATCAACCGTGCGCTGTGTTTGCGGATACTTCTGTACTAAGTACGTTAGATGCGCGGCAATATGCGGCGGGTATGGCGGAGGTCATTAAGTATGCCTATATCGCGGACGCGGGATTACACCGGACTCTTGCGCAAGATAGTACGGATATTGGTGCGGTCATCAAACGCTGCTGCGAGATCAAAGCAGATTATGTGAGGGAAGACCCGTATGATACAGGTATCCGCATGCAGCTCAATTATGGGCATACAATTGGCCATGCGATAGAGACTGTGGCTGGATATGGAACTTTTTTGCATGGCGAAGCAGTGGCGATTGGTATGGTGTATGCTGCATATATCGGAGAAGCGCTCGGAATTTCTCCAAAAGGACTGATGCAAGATACGATATCATTGTTGCGCAAATACGAATTGCCTGTTATGCTGAAACAGGATCTTTTAAACGAGGCGCTGCAAATATTGTTGACAGATAAAAAGGCACATGGCAAAGATATTCATTTTGTGCTGATCGATGAGATCGGTCACGCGGTACTCAAAAAATTGCCGGCGGAATGGATACAAAAAACAATTAAGGAAATACATATATGAAGCAGATTTCATCATCGGTGATTACGGGTATCCTTCAAGTAATCCCATCAAAAAGCATATCGCATCGGGCGTTGATTTGTGCCGCGCTTGCGCCCGGAAAATCTTTGCTAAAAAATATTGCTTTTTCTGAGGATATTGCTGCAACGGCGCAGAGCTTAAACGATATGGGGTTGTGCCGTTGCGATATTGACGCGGATCGCTGTGTTGTGACGGGCGGTCTTCATAATGAGAGCAAGCCGTTGATCGACTGCGGGGAGTCGGGCTCTACGTTGCGTTTTTTGTTGCCATTGGCATTGGATGGAAAAAAGCATTCCTTTACGGGACACGGACGATTGTTACGACGACCGATGGATGGATATGACAAAATTTTTATGCGAAATCATGTGCAGTATGATAAAAATGAGCAAAGAATCGAGATATGCGGCGAGCTGGCAGGCGGGGAATATGAATTGCCGGGGGATATTTCGTCGCAGTTTATTTCGGGACTTCTGTTCAAGCTACCGACATTGTTTGACGATTCAGGCATCCATATTACGACAGAACCTGAGTCCAAGCCGTATATCGACATTACACAGGATGTGCAAAACAGGTTCAGGGTCAATAGCCAATGGAGGGGGAACAGTATCGAAATATCAGGTCGGCAGGGCTATGTACCTTGTGATATGGAAATAGAGGGGGATTATTCTCATGCTGCTTTTTTTGCGGCGGCTGCGGCGATGTGCGGCGATGTGACGCTTAAGGGGCTAAGACTTTGTTCTAAGCAGGGTGATAGAGCGATCATTGGGCTGCTTCGGTGCATGGGTGCTGAAATATCGGAAAGCGAAGATGAGATTGTGATAGAAAAGGGTGAGTTAAAGCCCATTGAAGTGGATGTTTCGCAGATCCCTGACCTTGTTCCGATTTTAGCGGTACTCGGTTGCGCCGCACAAGGAAAAACAAGGATATACAATGCGGGACGGCTGCGTTATAAGGAAAGCGATCGGCTGCATTCTATTACGATGGAGCTTGAAAAGCTGGGAGCGGATATTGTGGAATATCAGGATAGCCTTGTGATTAACGGAAACGGCAAGTTAAGCGGTGGTCAAGTCGACAGCCATAATGATCACAGGATCGCGATGGCATTGACGGTCGCTTCGTGCATTGCGCGAGAGGATATTATCCTTACCGGCGCGGCGAGCGTCAAAAAATCTGCGCCGGATTTCTTTTCTGAATGGGCAAGCGTGGGAGGTAAAGTGAAGTGAGTGCTACTTTTGGTAAGATTTTAAAAACAACAATATTCGGTGAATCCCATTCTGCGGCGATCGGTGTGGTGATCGATGGTATTCCGTCAGGAATGAAGATTGACGAAGTATTGGTACGAGAATGTATGAGGCGACGGGCGCCGAATAAAAGTGACGCGTCTACAAAGCGGAGCGAACCTGATCTGTATGAAATTGTCAGTGGTTTTTTTCAGGGCAAGGCGACGGGTACACCACTTTGTGCGATTATTAGGAATAAGGATACGCGCTCGCAGGATTATGAAAAGACCGCTGCATTGCTGCGACCGGGTCACGCGGATTATACGGGCATTATAAAATATAACGGGGCTAATGATTATCGCGGTGGCGGGCACTTTTCCGGACGATTGACTGCGCCGATCGTTTTTGCGGGAAGCATAGCGCGGCAATTGCTTGAGAGCAAAGGAATCCAAGTGGGGGCGTGTATTCGTTCGATTGCGGATATAGAAGATCAAACGGCATTTACGCCCGATCTTTTCCGCGAGGTAGAGCAAAAGGAATTGCCTGCCGCAGACGATGCTGCAGGGGCGAGAATGCGTGACGCGATCGCACAGGCGCGCCTTGACGGTGATTCGTTAGGCGGCGTGATAGAGTGCGTATTAAACGGCGTTCCGGCAGGGGTAGGGGAACCGTTTTTTGATAGCGTTGAGAGCCGTATGGCACATATGATGTTTTCTGTACCTGCCGTAAAGGGCATTGAATTTGGTGCAGGATTTGGCATGACGAGGATGCGTGGCAGCGAGGCAAACGACACCCCTGTGCCCAAAGGCGAAGAGGTCGCATTCAAGAGCAATAACAATGGTGGAATCAACGGTGGGATCAGCAATGGAATGCCTATCGTTTTTCGTGTGGCGATTAAGCCGACGGCTTCGATCTTCAAGCCGCAGGAGACGGTCAACATCAAAACAATGGAGTGTGAAACGCTGCAAATACATGGCAGACACGATACGTGCATCGTAATGCGTGCGGTAGAGGTTATCAAGTGCGCGGCTGCACTTGTGATTGCCGATCTTTTGTTGGAGGCGCAACATGTCTGAACTTGCAAAATTGCGGGAGCAGATCGACAATGTCGATCAAAAAATTATTGATGCCTTCATAGAAAGGCTTCGTATCGCGCAGGGCGTTGCGGATTATAAAATAGCGCATGACCTGCCGGTGCTTGACCGCTCGAGAGAGCAGGATGTGCTGCAAAAAAGGCGTGAAATGGCAAACGACGCTTCACTTGATGCGGATATCGACAGACTCTTTGAGCTGCTCATGAAAATCAGCAGAGAACATCAGACAAAACAGATAAAGGAAACGAAGCCTGTGAGCAGGCGAACGAAGGCGGCGGGTGTGGTCGGGTATCAAGGGGTGCGCGGCGCGTATTCTGATTTGGCGCAGCACAGATATTTTGGTGATGTTGTCAAAAGCAAAAGCTTCCCGTTTTTTGAGGATGTTTTTCTCGCGGTAGTGAATGGCGAGGTCGAATATGGAGTACTGCCGATAGAGAACTCCTATGCCGGCAGCGTAGGGCAGGTATACGATTTGCTTGACCAGTATAACGTACAAATTGTGGGCGAACAGATGATTCGTATCGAAAACGCATTGCTTGGTGTTCCCGGTGGCACGGTTGGCGACATTAAGGAAGTATATTCGCACGACCAACCGTTTTTACAATGTGCGGAATATTTAAAAAAATATCCGTTATGGAAGCAGATTCCGTATTATAATACCGCAGTCAGCGCAAAATTTGTCGCGGATTGCGGCGATCAATCAAAGGCAGCGATTGCGAGCGAGTATGCAGGGCAGATCTATGGTCTTGAGGTGCTGGAACCGTCCATCAGTACGAGCGGCGAAAATACGACGCGCTTTATTGTGGTTGCCGCGAAGCCGCAAAAAGATGAACGGGCAAATAAAGCGAGTATCGGTTTTGTGCTGGAACACCAGCCGGGTGCGCTTGCGCGTGTACTTAATGCCTTTGCGCGCTTGCATCTGAATATGATCAAGATCGAGTCTCGACCGCTGCGCGATAAAAATTTTGAATATCGTTTTTATGTGGATTTTGAAGGAGCAAATATTTTGGAACAGATGGATTCCGCATTCAAAAAGATTCAAACCTATTGTGCGCAGCTGCGTTTGCTTGGCGTTTACAGGAACGGAGAACGAGAATGAAGGGGAACCTCTATCTGACGGGAATGATGGGCTGTGGTAAAACGTCGATTGGACGCAAGGCGGCAAAAAAAATCGGTAAAAGATTCTGGGATATTGATGTATGTATTGAAAAAGAAGCGGGCAGCACGATCACACAGATTTTTGAAGCGCTTGGAGAGAGTGGATTTCGTAAAATGGAAACAGACATGTTGCGCAGGATCGCCGGGGAGGAACAGGATGCGGTTATCTCTTGTGGTGGCGGCATTGTTTTAGCTGATGAAAATATTCGAATGATGAAGCAAAGCGGCGCAATCGTATATATTGAGCGTGATATGGAAGAAATTGAAGAAAAAGTAGATATTGAAAATCGTCCCGCGTTGCAGGGCGACAGGGAAAATATCAAAAAGATATTTGAGAGCAGAAAGCAACGCTATGAAGAATCGTGCGATTACAAAATTTTAAACGATGATTCTATTGAAAAAGCAGTAGATTCATTGATTGCTCTTTTGGAGCAGTGAGCAGACTGCTGCATAATCTTCCTCATTTGGAAGAATGCCGCAGAATTTTTCAAAGGCGAAAAACGCTTGCCATATCAGCATACCAAGCCCGTTCATTGTTTTTAAGCCGCGTGTTTGTGCATGATTGAGAAATTCGGTTATCATTGGACTGTAAATCAGGTCGCATACGATCGCGCTACTCGGCAGCAGCTCGATAAAATCAAGGGTTTCAAACGATGCTCCGGTTCCGCTCATACCGAGCGGCGTTGTGTTGATCAAAAGGTCACATTGTGGCATATACCGTTTGATTTGCTCAAGTGCATCGGCGGTGCCATTGCAAAGCAATGAGATTTTTTGCGCTTTTTCCGGTGTTCTGTTGAGTATGACGATATCTTTGGCATTTTTCTTAGCGGCATCAACGCACAACAGGTTTGTGACCGCGCCCGCGCCAATGAATACGACGTTTTTGCCGGAATAATCTGAACCTGATTGACGAAGAGAACTATAAAAGCCGCGCGCGTCGGTGGAATAGCCATATAGACCATCTTCTTTTACTACAACGGTATTTACACTGTCACGTGCTTCTTCTGAAGTATATGTCAGATGCGGCAGAATATCTTGTTTGAGGGGCATTGTAATATTGAATCCGCGTATCTTACGTGATTTGATTTGTGAGATAAAGGAGTGCAGATCGCTGTGACCTACAGGATATGCGGTATAGTTGCAATCAAGTTCATAACGCCGGTATAACGCATTGTGGATGACAGGAGACAGGCTGTGCGCGATCGGCTGACCGATGACGCAGTAATTTTTTGTCATGTTATGAAAAATCCTTTCGGTTTATGTTATAATGAAAACAATCAAATTATAACATACTTTTTAAAGTCAGGGAAAAAAATGAAAAAGATATTGATTATGAATGGACCAAACTTAAATCTGTTGGGTATCCGTGAACCGGACGTATATGGAAATATGTCGCTGGGGGATATGAATGACTTTATCCGCACAGAATCAAAAAAGAGAGCATATGATGTTGAATTGGAATTTTTTCAATCCAACCATGAAGGAGCCTTGATAGACAAGCTACATGAATGCTATGGTAGGAAAGATGGCGTTGTTTTGAATGCCGGAGCGTATACGCACTATAGCTATGCGATTCGTGACGCGATTTCTTCTGTGGGAATTCCATGTGTTGAGGTGCATCTGTCGGACATTCATGCCCGAGAGCAATTCCGACACATTTCTGTAATTCAAGAGGTTTGTGAGGCACAAATATGCGGCAAAGGCGTGCAGGGATATATGCAGGCTTTAGAAATATTGATGGAGGGGAAAGTATGATTAAAGATTTAACAGGGAAAGTTATGATGAATGACGGGAAGGCTATTCCGGGGTTTGGTTTGGGCGTTTTTGACGCAAAGGGCGAGGAGGTCTATAATGCTATTCGCTATGCGATAGACGCGGGATACAGGCATATTGATACGGCAACATTATATGATAATGAGGAAGACGTAGGGAAGGCGATTCGTGATTGCGGTGTGCCGCGCGAAGAATTGTTTATCACGACTAAGATTTGGCCGACGGATTTCGATGATCCGCAAAAGGCATTTGACCTGAGTATGCGCAAGCTTGATTGTGATTACCTCGATTTGTATTTGTTACATTGGCCGGGGGCGGAGGAAGCGCGCAGGTTAAGAGCATGGGAGTTTATGTTGGAACAGACGGAAAAAAAGAATATCAGGACGGCAGGCGTATCTAATTTCCTGATTTGTCACTTAGAGGAACTCCAAGAGAGAACAGGGTCGATCCCCGCGAATAATCAGATCGAGTTTCATCCGTGGCATCAACAACGCGAGCTGTGTGCGTATTGCAAGGAGAAAGGCATTGTTGTGACCGCGTGGGGACCGATGTTTCACGGACATTTGAATGAAGAGCCGCTTATGCCGGAAATTGGCAGTAAGTATGCAAAGAGCGCCGCACAGGCAACACTTCGTTGGGCGCTGCAAAAAGACGTGGTGATTATTCCCAAATCTGCCAAGAAGGAGCGGATCATCCAAAATGCTGATATTTTTGATTTTGCATTATCGGATGAGGATATGCGTTCGATTGATGCGCTGGATGGAAAAGGAACCTATTCTTTTGATGCGATGACTTTTGATGGAGATATGGGAGCGGTTGGCGCTGGACGTGAATAATAAATAAGAAATAAAAAACTGCGGTACATATTTGTACCGCAGTTTTTGTTTGTGATAGAAAGTGGAATTAATACATTCCACCGGGCATTCCGCCGGGAGCGGCAGGCATTGCCGGTTCAGCAGCAGGGATGTCTGTTACAACACTTTCTGTTGTCAGCAGCATTGCCGAAACAGAAGCCGCGTTTTGAACCGCACTGCGCGTAACCTTTGTAGGATCGATGATACCAACCTTGATCATGTCCACATATTCGCCCTTTGCAGCGTCAAAACCATATGTTTTGGATTTTTCCGCATTGATCTTTTCAACGATGATACTGCCTTCAAGTCCTGCATTCGCCGCGATCTGACGTACCGGCTCTTCAAGAGCACGCAACACGATCTTCGCACCTGTCTGTTGGTCGCCTTCGAGCTTGTCGATCAGCGCAGAGATTTTGTCGCTTACTTTCAGAAGCGCTGTTCCACCGCCGGGAACGATACCTTCTTCTACAGCGGCACGCGTTGCAGCAAGCGCGTCTTCGATCCGCAGTTTTGTTTCTTTCATTTCAGTTTCGGTCGCAGCGCCTACGCGGATAACCGCTACGCCACCTGCAAGTTTTGCAAGTCTTTCCTGAAGCTTTTCCTTATCGTAATCGGAAGTAGTCTCTTCGATCTGGGCTTTGATGGATTTGATGCGCGCAGCAATATCATCTTTGTTGCCCATACCTTCAACGATCACTGTGTTTTCTTTGTCTACCTTGACTTGTTTTGCGTGACCGAGCATATCCACCGTAGCATCCTTAAGGTCGATACCCACTTCTTCGGAGATAACGGTTCCGCCTGTAAGAACGGCGATATCTTGCAGCATTGCCTTTCTTCTGTCGCCAAAGCCGGGAGCTTTTACCGCAACGCAGTTAAACGTTCCGCGCAGTTTGTTAACCACCAAAGTTGCAAGCGCTTCGCCCTCAACGTCTTCGGCAATGATGAGCAGTTTTTTACCTTGCTGTACAATCTGCTCCAAAACAGGGAGAAGATCTTGAATGTTTGTGATTTTCTTGTCTGTGATAAGGATAAGCGGATCATCCATAATCGCTTCCATTTTATCTGTATCTGTCACCATATAAGCAGAAGCGTATCCGCGGTCAAACTGCATACCCTCAACGACTGCAAGCTCCGTCTGCATCGTCTTGGATTCTTCAACGGTAATAACACCGTCATTTCCAACTTTTTCCATTGCCTGGGCGATCAAAGAACCGATCTCGTCGTCAGCAGCGGAGATGCTGGCAACCTGAGAGATCGCTTTGGAATCAGCAATCGGCTTGGACATTTCTTTTAAACCTTCTACAGCAGCTTCCGAAGCCTTTAAGATACCTTTTCTGATACCCATCGGGTTTGCGCCCGCGGCAACGTTTTTGAGCCCTTCGCGGATGATTGCCTGTGCAAGAAGGGTAGCGGTCGTTGTACCGTCGCCGGCAACATCGTTTGTTTTTGTAGCAACTTCCTTTACAAGCTGTGCGCCCATGTTCTCAAAGGGATCTTCCAATTCGATCTCTTTTGCGATTGTCACACCATCGTTTGTGATGAGCGGGGAACCAAACTTTTTGTCGAGAACGACATTGCGTCCTTTGGGTCCTAATGTTACCTTTACTGTATCAGCAAGCTGATTTACGCCGCTTTCAAGCGCACGGCGTGCTTCTTCACCAAATTTTAACTGTTTTGCCATAATTGTTTTGCCTCCTTATTATTTCACAATTGCGAGAATATCGGACTGGCGAACGATGACAAGTTCTTCGCCATCCAATTTTACGTCTGTGCCCGCATATTTGGAGTACAGAACTTTATCGCCCTTTTTGACTTCCATTTTGATTTCTTTGCCGTCGACAACGCCGCCCGGACCAACCTCAACAACTTCAGCCACCTGGGGTTTTTCCTGTGCTGAACCCGGCAGCACGATGCCGCTCTTTGTTGTTTCTTCCGCTTCGACAGATTTGATCACAACTCTGTCACCTAAAGGTTTGATAGTCATATTCATGCCTCCTATGAATTATTTTTTCTAAAAACTTGTTAGCACTCGAAATGAGTGAGTGCTAATTTTCTATTCCTTATGATATATATAATTAGTGAATAAATCAAATGACGAAATACGCATAAAAACATTGTATTTTAGAATTATTTTGAATTATGGTTAATTATCTCTTGCATACTGCTAAAATATCTGTTTATCTAATGTGTTTGTTATCAACGCAGTAGCATGAAACCATGTAGAATAATGTATAACAATAAATCACTTCAATCAACTATTTATAATGTAACATAAAGGGGATAACACATGGACAAGTGGGACAAGCGTTTTATGGACCTTGCGGGTGAGATTGCACATTGGTCGAGTTGTTATAAGCCAAACCGCAGTGTCGGGGCTATCATTGTAAAAAATAAGCGGATCGTTACAACGGGTTATAACGGTGCGCCTTCGGGCATTGACAGCTGTAAGGAGCGAGGAGAATGTTTACGCAATAATTTAGGCATTGCTTCAGGGGAGCGCCACGAGCTTTGTTATGCGATCCATGCGGAACAAAATGCGATTATTCAGGCAGCGAAACTGGGGATTGCGATAGACGGAGCGACGATGTATTGTACACATCAGCCGTGCTCGATTTGCGCGAAAATGATTGTGAATGCAGGTATTATTCGTGTGGTATACCAATACCCTTATCCGGATGACTTTGCAAAGAAGATATTTGAGCTGGTGGATATGCAGATCGAACAATATAAGGATTGAGTTCAGGGAGGTTTTTATGGTCGTAAAAGAAATTGCCAATTTGTTGGATGCGGAATTCCTTTGCGGGAATGAAAAAGAAAATATGGAGATCATATGTGCTTGCGGCGCAGACATGATGAGTGACGTACTTGCGTTTACCAAGCATGACGCAATCCTCTTGACAGGACTTGTGAATAATCATGTAATCAGAACAGCTGAAATGATGGATATCCAATGCGTGCTTTTTGTGCGCGGGAAACGTCCGCCGGAAGATATTGTTGAAATGGCAAGAGAGCGTGATATGGTGCTGCTTGCAACGGAGCAGCCGATGTTTTCAGCTTGCGGAGAGCTTTATGCAAGCGGTATCAAGGGCGGAATGCGGGAGGTATAGGTATGACATACTCCCAGCAATATAACGTCGTAAAGGATGATTTTGTCGCGGCGGGCGAAGTATCTGCGGAAATCAAAGGTAAGCTGAAAAAAATGGGGATTGACCCGTTGCTGATACGCAAAATCGCGATTGCTTCGTATGAGGCGGAGATCAATATGATTATTCATAGTTACGGCGGACAAATGAAGCTTAATATAGGTGACGATGGAATCGAAATCATCTGTGAGGACACGGGACCGGGCATACCGGACATTGACCTTGCGATGAAAGAAGGTTATTCCACCGCATCAGACACGGTGCGCGAGATGGGATTCGGCGCGGGCATGGGACTTTCGAATATCAATAAAAACAGCGATAACATGAATATTGAATCAAGCCCGGCCGGAACAAGGCTTACGCTTAAGTTTCTGATGTAAGAAGATGCTCTGAGACGAGGAATATTATGGAAAAATATTTTCATTCGGTGCGCCTGGAAAAAGAAAAGTGCTCCGGATGTACCAATTGCATCAAGCGTTGTCCGACAGAAGCAATCAGGGTGCAAAAGGGAAAAGCAAGAATATTGGCGGAGCGCTGCATTGATTGTGGCGAATGTATTCGCGTTTGCCCGTATCACGCGAAGAATGCGGTGACGGATCCGCTCTCCAGTATCAATAATTTTAAGTACAAGATCGCGCTGCCTGCGCCGGCATTGTATGCGCAATTTAAAATGTTGAATAACGCAGACAGGGTGGAGCGCGTTTTGACGGCGTTGAAGTCTATGGGATTTGACGACATATTTGAAGTGGCGCGCGGCGCGGAAATATGCTCTAAGGCAATCGCGGGGGAATTGAGCAAGCGAGACAAACGTCCGCTTATTTCTTCCGCATGTCCGGCGGTCGTCCGTCTGATACAAGTTAATTTCCCGGAGCTGCTCGATCATGTTGTTAATGTGGATGCGCCCGTTGAGGTTGCGGCAAAGGTTGCAAAACGGGAGTTTGCGAAAAAGAACAATGTAGACCTTTCGGAAATCGGCGCATATTTTATCACACCGTGCCCTGCGAAGATGACAAGTATCAAATCTCCGCTGGCAAAGGAAAAGAGTGATGTGGACGGCGCGATTTCGATCCTTGAGGTTTATGGGTTGCTGGCCGGTCAGTTAAAAGGGGCTGAGACGAGACGTTTTGAAGGAGAAAAAGCCACCGCAAAGGGGATAGGCTGGGCTAACAGCGGAGGAGAAATATTCGCGATTGGTGAAAAAAACGCACTTTCTGTGGATGGCATCGCGAATGTTGCGCGCGCGCTTGAAGATATTGAAAATGATAAATTGAAGGATCTTGACTATTTTGAGGGGCTTGCGTGTACTGGCGGCTGCGTAGGCGGTCCGTTGGTTTTCGAGAGTTCTTTTGTGGCGCAGTCGAGGGTCAATACGATTTGCGATATAGTGGGGCTTGATCAGGACGTTGAGAGTCACGCTGCGGAATATGCCAAAGAAGGCGTTGCTTCTACAGTAAAGGCAATCGAGCCGTTAGATGTCATGAAGCTTGACGATGACAGAATGATTGCTCTGCAAAAAATACAACAGATTGACGATTTGCTGGAAAGGTTGCCGGGTATGGATTGCGGGAGCTGCGGTGCGCCAAGTTGTCGCGCGCTTGCGGAGGATATTGTGAGAGGGCATGCAACGGAAATGGATTGTGTGTTTGTGCTGAAGGAGAAGGTGAGATATCTGGCTGAAGAAATGGTCGGACTTGCCAGTAAGGATAAAGTAAGAGGGGATGGAGACGAAGAATGACAAATGCAGAATTGGCAAAAGAGTTAGGACTAAAGCTTCTTACAGAGGGCGTCAATGAAACAGCGGAGGTGACGGACGGTTGTGTTTGTGACTTGTTGAGCTGGGTGATGGCGCGCGGAGAAGCAGGAATGGCATGGATCACCGTGCAAACACACTTAAATGTCGTTGCGGTTGCCTGTTTGCATGATTTTGCATGTGTGATCATTCCGGAGGGGATCGAAGTACCGGCGGCGACACTCGAAAAGGCAAGGGAAGAGGGTATCGTGATCTATTCTTCGACGCAAACGGCATATGCTTTGTGCTGCGGTTTGTGTAAACTTGGAATCGGGCAATAATTTCATGCTGCTTACTTATGATTTTCATATACATTCCGCGCTTTCTCCATGTGCGGATAATGATATGACGCCCAATAACATCATAAATATGGCAAAAATAAAAGGTCTCGACGCGATTGCGGTGTGCGACCATAACAGCACCAAAAATCTGCCTGCTATAGCTGTCACCGCGAGAGAAGCTGGGATAACGCTGTTGCCGGCTATGGAAATGACAACGGCGGAAGAAGTACATATGCTCGCTTTTTTTGAAGATGTCAATGCGGCAATTCGGTTTGGGGATATGGTGTATGAGGCACTGCCGGATATTCCCAACAAAACAGATTTTTTTGGGGAACAGCTCATTATGGATGAAAATGATGAAGTGACAGGGCAGTTGGACAAATTGTTGATATCTGCCTTGCCCTTTGATATGAACGAATGCTGTGCGCGTATCAAGGAATATGGGGGCTATTCGGTTCCGGCTCATATCAACAAAGGAGCGAATTCGGTATTGGCAAATCTCGGTTTTTTTCCGCCGCAGCTTTACTTCAAAACGATTGAAGTGGTACCGGGGCTCGCCATCACAAACGACATATCCGGTTTTCAGAAAATACATTCTTCGGATGCGCATAATCTGTGGCAGATAGCGGAGGCGGAACATGTGATAGAAGCAGAGGAAAACACTGTTTTTGCTATTTTAAAAAAATTGTGTGTATAAATTCACAAAAGTCGTGCAATGCGATTGATAATATGGTAAAATAATTTTTGTGTGAAGACCGACCAACAAAAATAAGGGTTTGGATGATGAAGGAGGCACTTTTCGATGACCAACACAGCAGAGAATCAGGAAAAATATGATCAATTGAAGGTTTATATCAGTGAAACAATGGAAAAGCCGGGTCCGCTGATGCCGATCATGCAAAAGGCACAGGATATTTTTGGCGCATTGTCCTTTGATGTACAGCGTTTTATTTCTGAGGAAATGGGGATTCCGATGACTGATGTCTATGGCGTTGCTACGTTTTATTCGCAATTTGCGCTGGAGCCAAAGGGGAAGAATGTCATCGGTGTATGCATGGGTACGGCTTGTTATGTAAAGAAGGCGGATGGCGTATTGAATGCGCTTGCGGATGAACTGCAAACGCCGCCCGGCAATACCACACCTGACAGGCTGTTTACATTGGAAGCGACGCGCTGCCTTGGGTGCTGTGGTCTTGCTCCTGTTATTATGATAAACGATCAGGTGTATGGCAGATTGAAGCCGGAGGATATTCCGGGGATATTGGATATTTACAGAAAAAAACAATAATTTTTTGTAGGCACGACAATGAAAGAGATTTCGCTGCATATCATGGATATCGCTCAAAATTCAATTACGGCGGACGCAACGCTCATTGAGGTTGAGATTGACATTCAATATGCGAATAACATGGTTTCCGTGACAATGAAAGACAATGGGCGCGGTATGGGCAAGGATATGCTCGCGCAGGTTACCAACCCGTTTGTGACGACGAGGACGACGCGAAGGGTAGGGATGGGTATTTCTTTGTTTCAAGCCGGTACGCAAGCGTCGGATGGAGAATTCAGTATTGATTCGACAGAAGGCGTTGGAACGGTTATACAGGCTACATATAGGCTTGACCATCTGGATAGACCGCCCATTGGGGATTTTGCAGGTACGATGCATACGCTGATCGTCAGCAATCCTGACATTGATTTTTTAGTCGCGGTCATAGTTGACGGAACGCGGGACGTGCTTGATACGCGGGAAGTCCGGCAAGCTTTAGGAGACGATGTGCCACTTGATATGCCGGATGTGTCTATGTGGATCAAAGAAAATTTGGAAGAAATGTTCAAACCGGAATATGTTGATTTTTAGAATTGGGACAATAAAAAAAACAGGCGATTTGCCTGTTTTTTTATTTGTTATTGAAATATGCTTTTTAAGAAGGCGAGCCCGTTTTCGGCAAGTGCTTCCGGAGACTTTGCCAATGGCCGCCACAAAGATGCCGCCTTTGCAATTGCTACGCAATCAGGCGTGAAAGATTCAATATTACAATAGTCATCATAATCCGCATCTGCCATGGCTGCTTTTATTGCAGACCAGTCGAAGTTGTCTTCACCCGGTGTGCCGCGATTATTGCTGCATGTATGGAAATCAAATATCCTGCCTTTGGCGGAACGGATGGCGGCAGGGATATTGGATTCCTCAATATTCATATGAAAGGTGTCAAGCAAAAAACCTACATTGTCCATATCGACCCGGTTGATCAGTTCAAGACCCTGCTCGACAGTGTTAATAAAATCTGTTTCGAAACGGTTGAGCGGTTCTATGGCAAGCTTGATGTCTTTTTCCCCCGCATAATCTGCGGCGATACGCATGTTTTCTACAGCCCATGTCCATTGCTGCTCCTTTTCGGCGGGCGTGGTCATGCGCGCTTTTCCGACAGAGGCATACATTGGTCCGGCGACAACTTTTGCCCCGATTATCGCAGCTAGATCCACTAGATCTTTCAGATATTGAACTCCTTCTTTACGATATGCGCTGTTTTCAGAAGAGATGTCGTTTTTTTCTCCGAACGCGCCGCACATCGTGGAAAGATCGATATCCGTGCGTTCCTTTGCTTTTAGGATACCATCGGCATCAATGATGGAAAAATCCTCGACAGCGATCTCGTAAATGTCAAAACCCATGTCCTTGGCTTTTTTGAATTGACCATAGGGATCGTTACCAAAAGGGGAAGTAAATACGTAGGAACTAATACCAAATTTCATGAAAGTCACTCCTAAATTTATGTTTGAGGATATTATAAATCGCAATTGATGACGATTCAAATACACCCTGCAAAAAAGTTGTATTGCCTTGATTAAAAGATATAACGATCAGAAAATTACGCGGAATTAATAATATGGTTAATTTTTCACGAAATTGGTTGCGTTCGTGCCGGTATATTGATATAATAAAAAAAGATAAATTGTCTTTTTTTTCACTATGTGGTAAAGAGGATGTCATAAGCCGCGCAAGCGGCTTGTGTTTTGAATGATTACGGTGCGCCGTTCGCCGAAAAAAGAAACGGCATCCGGAAGTATGTCGGCGGTATTATTCAGGCATAAACGGGCTATTAAAAGGGAGAGGCAATGAAATCACTTCAGGAATTGGAAGCAATCAGGAAGAAAATGCAAGACAAGGTGGACGTTCGGAAGAATGACGCTGACAAACGTATCGTTGTCGGCATGGCAACATGTGGTATTGCGGCGGGAGCGCGACCGGTGTTGCAGGCGTTTGTAGACGAAGTTGCTACACGCGGTCTCGGTGATGTATCTGTATCGCAGACGGGCTGTATCGGTGTATGTCGGTTAGAGCCTATTGCCGAGGTTTTTTTGCCGGGTCAGGAAAAGGTAACTTATGTAAAAATGACACCGGAAAAGGCAAAAAAAGTCATTACAGAGCATATCGTTAACGGTAGGATCGTTACGGAATATACGATTGGGTATGCAGAACAAAATAACGCTTAAGTGACAGAATTTGGGGAGGTTAACAGGTAAATGGATTTTTATCGCTCACATGTGCTCGTGTGCGGAGGCACCGGATGTACGTCTTCCGGATCGTCAGAGATCATTGACAAGTTTGAAAGCGGTCTCAGCGCGCACGGATTGGAAAAAGAAGTCAAAGTAGTAAGAACCGGTTGTTTTGGCCTGTGCGAAGCGGGTCCAATCGTTATTGTCTATCCGGAAGGATCTTTTTACAGCAGGGTAAAACCGGAGGATGTAGAAGAGATTGTAGAAGAACATCTTTTGAAAGGGCGTATTGTAGAGCGTCTTTTGCATAAAGAAGAAGATACAAGCGAAGTAGCAACGACGCTTGATGAGATCGAGTTTTATAAAAAACAAAATCGTGTGGCGCTTAGGAATTGCGGTGTGATCGATCCGGAAGTGATCGATGAATACATCGCTTTTGATGGTTATAAGGCCCTTGGTGTCTGCCTGACGGAAAAAAAGCCGCAGGATGTGATTGACATTATTAAACAGTCGGGGCTGAGAGGACGCGGTGGCGGAGGCTTCCCAACAGGGCTCAAATGGCAGTTTGGGGCTGATGCCAAAGGGGACAAGAAATACGTGATTTGTAATGCGGACGAGGGAGACCCGGGTGCGTTTATGGATCGTTCTGTCCTGGAAGGCGATCCGCATTCTGTTATTGAAGCGATGGCGATCGCCGGATATGCGATCGGCGCGGATACAGGCTATGTTTATGTACGTGCGGAATATCCGATCGCGGTAAAGCGTCTTCAGATCGCGATCGATCAGGCGAAGGAATACGGGTTGCTCGGTGAAAGGATATTTGACGCAGATTTTAATTTTGATATCGAAATTCGTCTTGGCGCGGGTGCGTTTGTATGCGGTGAAGAAACGGCTCTGATGGAGTCCATTGAAGGTCGGCGCGGCGAGCCCAGACCCAAACCGCCGTTCCCGGCAAACAAGGGGTTGTTTGGCAAGCCGACGATCATCAACAACGTGGAAACGTTGGCGAACATTCCGCAAATCATTTTGAAGGGTGCGGAATGGTTTGCTTCGATGGGCACGGAAAAATCCAAGGGAACCAAGGTGTTTGCATTAGGCGGCAAGATCAACAATACAGGACTTGTGGAAATCCCGATGGGAACAACGCTGCGTGAGGTCATTTACGAGATCGGCGGCGGAATTCCGGACGGCAAAAAGTTCAAGGCAGCGCAGACAGGCGGTCCTTCCGGCGGATGTATTCCGGCGGAGCATCTTGACTTGAAGATCGATTATGACACATTAATGTCCATTGGTTCGATGATGGGCTCGGGCGGTCTTATTGTTATGGATGAAGACAACTGTATGGTTGACGTCGCGAAATTCTTTTTGGATTTTACAGTCGATGAATCATGTGGCAAATGTCCGCCGTGCCGTATCGGAACAAAGCGTATGCTGGAGATTCTTGAACGGATTACCGACGGCAAAGGGAAACCGGGCGATATCGAAAAATTGATTGAGCTTGGTGAAAGCATTAAGGCGGGCGCTTTATGCGGCCTTGGTAAAACAGCGCCAAATCCGGTTCTTTCCACGATCAAGTACTTCAGAGACGAGTATGAAGCACATATCTATGATAAACGCTGTCCGGCAGGTCAGTGCCAGCAGTTGCTCGTTTATGAGATCATTTCTGAAAAGTGTATTGGCTGTGGTATGTGCGCAAGGGTTTGCCCTGCGGACGCTATCACCGGAGAAAAGAAGCAGCCGTATCATATCGATCCGGATAAGTGCATCAAGTGCGGCGCATGCGTGGAAAAATGTAAATTCGCCGCGATCAAGAGATAAGAAGGGGGATAATGTGATATGGTTTCATTAACAATAGATGGCATTAAAGTAGAAGCGCCGGATAATACGTCCGTGCTCGACGCTGCCAGAAAAGCAAATATAGACATTCCGACACTTTGTTATTTGAAAGGCGTGAACGCGATTGGCGCATGTCGTATCTGTCTTGTTGAGGTGGCAGGTAATCCGAACTTGCAGGCGGCCTGTGTGTTGCCCGTTTCGGAAGGTATGGAAGTATTGACCTCATCTGAGAAAGTGTTGAAGGCAAGGAAGGTAAGTCTTGACCTGCTGCTTTCGAATCACGACCGCGAGTGTCTTACGTGCGCACGTAACGGGAATTGTGAACTGCAAACGCTGGCCGAAGAATTCAATATGCGGACGATTCGCTATGAAGGTGAAAAGGTCAAGAAGGATCTGGATGAAGAATCGGTTTCTGTCGTACGTAACCCAAATAAATGCGTGATTTGCAAACGCTGTGTGGCAGCCTGCGGAAAACAGCAGGGAGTGGGCGTGATCAGTGCGACAAATCGTGGATTCAAAACAATGATCGAGCCTGTGTGGGGCAAATCCTTGGTGGACGTGCCGTGCATCAATTGCGGGCAGTGCATCGTTTCGTGTCCGGTAGGAGCGCTTACGGAAAAAAGTGAGATGGATAACGTATGGGCGGCGCTTCACAATCCGAATTTGCATGTTGTGGTACAGCCTGCTCCGGCGGTACGTGTTGCGATCGGTGAAGAATTTGGTATGCCGATGGGTACGCGCGTGACGGGCAAGTTAGCTGCTGCGCTTCGCAAGATGGGGTTTGATAAAGTGTTTGATACGGATTTTGGCGCAGATCTTACGATCATGGAAGAGGGATATGAGTTCATCAACCGTGTGAAAAACGGCGGAACATTGCCGATGATCACATCTTGTTCGCCGGGATGGATCAAATATGCGGAATATTTCTTCCCGGATATGCTTGACAATCTTTCCACTTGCAAATCGCCCCATCAGATGTTGGGTGCGATCATTAAATCCTATTATGCGGAAAGCAACGGGATCGATCCTTCGAAGATTTATACTGTTTCTGTGATGCCGTGTACGGCTAAAAAGTATGAAAAAGATCGCGCGGGAGAAGCGGGAACCGGTTATCAGGATGTGGATGCTGTGCTGACAACACGTGAAATGGCGCAGATGATCAAGGAAGCCAACATTGATTTTGTAAATCTTCCGGATGAAGATTTTGATGAGATACTTGGAACATCTTCGGGCGCGGGAGTTATTTTCGGGGCGACCGGCGGTGTTATGGAGGCTGCGCTCCGCACGGTAGCGGAGGTACTGACAGGTGAAGAACTGAAAAGCGTTGATTTCTGCGATGTACGAGGTATTTCTGGCATCAAAGAAGCGGAAGTAAAGATTGGAGACTTAGCAGTTAAGGTTGCGATCGTAAGCGGTACGGCAAATGCCAAAAAACTTTTGGAAGCGGTTCGCCGCGGCGAAAAGGAATATCACTTTATCGAGATTATGGCTTGTCCGGGCGGATGTGTAAACGGCGGGGGACAACCTATCGTGTCTGCACGCGTCAAGAACACGCTTGATCCGCGCGTGGTGCGCGCACAGGGACTGTACGACGAGGATTGCGATAAAGCAGTTAGAAAATCTCACGAGAATCCTGATATCCAGTTGCTGTATAAGGAATTCTTGGGGGAGCCGAATGGTCACAAGTCTCATACGCTTTTGCATACGTACTATGAGCAAAAGTCAAAATACAGGGAACAATAACAAATAAAAAAAGCGGCTGTTTACAACAGTCGTTTTTTTTTCATGTTCAAAGAAAAGGATTTTGATACCACTATGTGTAATATTATATAGTGAAAGAGAGTTTTGAAGAGGTTTGAATGGCTTATTTTTCGGATGAATGGATACAGGAATTACTACTGAAAGTAAATCTTGTTGATTTGATTGGAGAATATGTGACGTTGCAAAACAAGTCCGGTAGATGGTGGGCTTGTTGTCCTTTTCATAACGAAAAAACGCCCAGTTTTTCCGTCACACCGGAAAAAGGTTTTTTTCACTGCTTTGGTTGTGGCAAAGGCGGAAACGCGATCCACTTTGTGATGGAGCAGGAGAAGATGTCGTTTCCGGAGGCTTGTCGCTATCTGGCGGATAAAGTCAAGCTGCCTGTGCCGGATGTAGCGGATGATTCTAACTATGAAAAGCGAAAACAGCAGCGTGAAAAGATATTTGTTATGAATAAGATCGCGGCGAAGTTTTTTCATAAAAATCTTTATGATGCGCAAGGAAAAGGCGCGCTCGAGTATTTGCATGAACGGGGGTTAAGCGATCGCATTATCAAGACTTTTGGCATAGGATATGCGCTTGACAAATGGGATGGGCTACTGGATTTACTGGCAAAAGATGGTTATACCAAACAGGATATGCAACTTGCGGGTCTTGTGAAGATCAACGATGGAAAATGCTATGATATGTTTCGAAATCGTGTTGTAATGCCTATTGTTAATACGTTTGCCAATGTGATTGGCTTTGGCGGACGCGTGATGGATGATAGTCTTCCCAAATATCTGAATTCACCTGAAACGGCAGCATTTAATAAAAGCAAGAATCTTTATAACCTTAACATGGTGCGTAAGCAAAAAAATCTCAAACACTTGATCCTTGTGGAAGGATATATGGATGTGATTGCGATGCATGTTTACGGAATACCTGAATGTGTCGCAACATTGGGGACTGCGTTGACGCAGGATCAGGCGCGATTGCTGAAAAGATATGTTAATAATGTATATGTTTCATATGATGGGGATAATGCCGGTAAAAAAGCGACGCTACGCGCGCTTGATATTCTGGCGCAGGAGGGTATTGAATCGCGTGTTGTGAGTATTCCCGGGGGGCAGGACCCTGACGAGTTTTTGAAAAAATACGGTAAAGACGGTTATGTGAAGCTGATGAAAGCATCGCTTCCGCTAATGGATTATAAATTTCGTATCACAGCCGAAAAATATGATCTGAACGACAGTTATCAGAAGGAAAAATTCGCAAAAGAATGCGTCTCGCTGTTAAAAGGGATTACAAGCGCGATGGTACGTGAAAAATATATGAGGAAGCTTTCAGAGATCACGGGCTTTTCTGTGAATGCGATTGCGCAGGACGCGGGAGCGGGACAAGAAGAAAATATTTCGTGGAAACCGCCGGTGAAAGAGGCAAAAACCAAAAGCGCGGATATTAAGACGGAAAATTGCCTGATCAGGTTGTTAGCGACGAATCCTCAGACCGCATTAAAGCTCGAGGGGAAGCTTGAAGAAGAGGATTTTAGGCATCCTGCAAATAAAAAAATATTTTCATATACTTTACAGTGCGCAAAAAAAGGGTTTTCGCCCACCAATGCCGAAATATTATCCGTACTGCAAAATGAAGAGGATTTAAATCATGCGACGGAACTGTTTAGTATGCAGGAGGATGTGCTTGGAGAACTGAAAAATTTTGATGATTTTTTTGAGGATTGCGTGCGCCGTATCCAACTCGGAAGGCTGGAAGCAAATCTGAAGATTATCAATGTAAAATATGAAAGTGAACATGACTCGGAAATAAAAAAGGCAATGATCGAACAGATCAGCGCAATTACGAAAGAGATACATAAGCTTAAAACAAGTTTTTAAATATTATATAGTAGGTGAAAGAGATTTGGCAGAAAAAAAAGGAAAAGAAATTGCGACCTCGAGTGATATAACGGAGGCGCAGGCAAAACAGGCTGACGAGCGGATTGCAAAAATCGTCGAGATGGGCAAGAGTAAGGGTGTCGTCAAATATCAGGATATCATGGGTTCTCTCGATGATGTTCCGTTGCGACCCGATCAGATTGAGAAGCTGTACGAGACGCTTGAAGAACAGAATATCGACGTGATTGACGAAGAGGTTGAAAAGGAATCTGAAAAAGCAGATGAAGAAGTCAGTGATTTTGAGATATCCATGCCGGAGAACATCAATATTGACGATCCGGTCAGGATGTACTTGAAAGAGATCGGCAAAGTACCGCTTTTGTCAGCCACTGAAGAGGTAGAGCTTGCAAAGCGTATGGGCGAAGGCGATCAGGAGGCGAAGCGCAAACTGGCTGAGGCAAACCTGCGGTTGGTTGTCAGTATAGCAAAGCGTTATGTCGGGCGTGGTATGTTGTTCCTCGATCTGATTCAGGAAGGAAATCTGGGTCTGATTAAGGCTGTGGAGAAGTTTGATTACGAAAAAGGGTATAAATTCAGTACATATGCGACATGGTGGATCCGTCAGGCGATTACGCGTGCAATTGCAGATCAGGCGCGCACGATCAGGATACCTGTACATATGGTGGAAACGATCAATAAGCTGATTCGTGTTTCGCGTCAGCTGTTGCAACAATACGGGAGAGATCCATTACCGGAGGAACTTGCAAAGGAAATGGATATTCCGGAGGAAAAAGTGCGTGAGATATTAAAGATTGCACAAGAGCCGGTATCTCTTGAAACACCGATCGGTGAGGAAGAGGATAGTCATCTTGGGGATTTTATTCCTGACGATGATGCGCCTGCACCTGCGGAAGCCGCCGCTTTTACACTGCTAAAAGAGCAGTTGATTGATGTTCTTGATACGCTGACGCCAAGAGAAGAAAAAGTTCTGAAACTTCGTTTTGGGCTAGAGGATGGACGTGCCAGAACTTTAGAAGAGGTTGGGAAGGAATTTCAGGTAACCCGAGAGCGCATCAGGCAAATTGAAGCGAAGGCGCTTCGAAAATTGCGCCATCCGAGTAGAAGCAAAAAATTAAGAGACTTTTTGGAGTAAGCTAAAAAGCCGCCGGCAGATGTCAGCGGCTTTGTTTTATATTTGACGTTGTCCTGTGATTTTTGTGATCCACGGAAGGAAATCCTCCCATGCTCCGACGGTGAACCCTTTTTTATATATGCGCAGAACGCTAAGATCCGTAAGGAACAAATTACAGTATGCCTGCCCATCTGATACGCGTGTGATTTCTTCGTAGGCAATTTTTTTTGTACCAGAGGGGTCTGTCACCTCGATATCGTCTGCAAAACGGATAATACGTTTCCAACTTAATGTTTGCGGTCGAAAGGAGGGGATGATCTTCTCATGTTGCGGCTCTCTGCGCAGCACGATCATTCGAAAAGTATACAGCGCTGCGAGAGCGATCCCTATAAACAGAAAAAGCGGCTGTTCACTGATTGCGGCTATGAAAATGATGGCAGCTGCTATGCCAAGACCGATGGCGGGGATCAACCTTTTCCAGCGCTTTTGACGTATGGGTGAGTCTTGCGCTTCGCGGGGCGGAGAGGAACTGTGCTGTGCGCTCTCCTGCGAGACGATATATTCGTTTTGAAATAATGGATTGCCGAGCGTCGGCTGATTTTCCACGATGATACCTCCTGTGGCTTTTGCTTTTCGTATTATTATATACAAGACTGGTGAAAATGGGAATGGTTTTGACAATAAAAAAGCCGGTTATGAAAACCGGCTTTTTTCCTTCGGTTATTGAACGATTCTGTTTCGATGTTATCTCAACAGGGACAGAACGTTCTGCGGGAGCGAATTCGCTTGAGCAAGCATTGCTGTAGCAGCCTGCGCAAGGATGTTGCTCTTTGTGAACGCTGTCATTTCCGAAGCGATATCCACGTCGCGGATACGGCTTTCAGCAGCACTCAGGTTCTCAGAGGATACTTTCAGGTTAGCGATCTTATGATCGAGCCTGTTCTGCATCGCACCGAGGGAAGCGCGCTGGTCGGAAACTTTGTTGATCGCGTCACGTGTAGCTGTGATAGCTTTGCCGGCTGTTTCCTGCGTGAAGATAGAAACGCCGTCCAGACCAAGACCTTTGGTGTTCATCGCATCGATGGAAACCGCAAGCTGTTCACCTTCGAGAGCGCCAACCTGGATGCGGATCGCGTTGTAGCTGTCCGCAGCTTCGGTTCTGGGCTGGAAGTTGTCAACCGTAGCCGTACCATTCATGATGATCGCGGAACCTTTGACACTTGCCGCCATCGTGTTACCATTGATATCCTTGAGACCGGCAGCGATAGTAGCTACGGTGTCGCCATCCTGGAACGTGTAAGAATAGGATTTGCCTGCCGTATCAACGCGCACGAGGTCCCCGGCTTTCAACTTAGCGATATCGAATTCGATTGTCGTCTGCTTGTCAGCCAGAGTGGAGTACTTCACGTCTGTTTTACCAACATTAGGCGTATTTTGCGTAACCGTCATGTTGTTTCCGTTCGCAGCAACCGTTACGTTTGTAAACGTCGCAGCTGCATTGATCGAATTTACGAGATCACTAACCGTAGTGCCTGCAGCCGGAGGCCATTCTACGCCTATGCGTCCGGCACCCGCTGTATTACCTGCGGCAACCAGTTCGATGGTCTGCCCGTCGATCTGCAAGGTGTCGCCAATGGCAAGCTTGCTTACGTCGATTTTGGCAGTCGTTACTTCCGCGATAGCAGCCTTGCCGCCAACCATGCTTGTTCCAAGCGTGCCCGTGAGCGTACCTGTCGCACCGGCAGCAGCAGCAACCGCTCCGCCTGTAAGCGTTACATCAGCAGTTGCGTCAGCTTTAGCGGTTATTGTTACTTTGCTACCGTCTACAGCAATATTATAGTTGGTATTTGTTACACCGTTGAACAGGGCAGCCGCGTCAGTACCGTTGGCAATAGCACCAGCAGCAGCGTTGGAAGTGATTGTCACAGCCGCGCCGTCGTTGAACGTTAGTTCAAGGGTGTCGCCGGCAACAAGCGTCGAAGCCATATCCTTCAGGTCAAATTCCATAACCGTCTTTGTAGCAGCCTGATAAGCTGTGGATACGCCGCCCGAAATCGCGGGGTTCGCGATGGGGGTGTCGACTGTTGTCGCAACGATACCCGATGTAGCAGCGCTTCTCTGCATTCCGGCATAGGAAAGCGAACCGTCGAGGATCTTCATGTTGTTGAACGTGGTCTGTTCCGCAACATCGTTGATCTCGCGCTTCAACTGGTCGAATTCCTTCGCCAATGCGTTACGGTCGATGGACTGGTTCGTGCCTGTAGCGGACTGGTTTGCAAGCTCGTTCATTCTCTGGAGCATGGAATGTGTTTCTTGCAGCGCGCCTTCAGCCGTCTGTACCAGCGAAATAGCATCCTGCGAGTTTTTCGTAGCCATGTTCAGACCGCGAATCTGCGAACGCATTTTCTCTGAGATAGCGAGACCTGCGGCATCATCGCCCGCACGGTTGATTTTGTAGCCGGACGAAAGCTTTTCAGCACTCTTGGCTACGTTGTCGTTGTTGATTGTGTACTGGCGATGTGTGTTCAGCGCCATAATGTTGTTTTGAATTCTCATAATAAATACCTCCGTGTATTTGTTTGATTTACCCGCCGGTCAGAATTCAGCATCCCGGAAGGCATCCGGCCCCTTTAAGATCGCATTCTATGCGAGAGCCGTTTTGGGTAGGGGCAAAATCCGCTTGTTTTATCCTGCTGGAGTGACGTCCCACCACGCGGTAAAAACGGACGGTTCTTGCGTCCCTATACATTCTTTCGTACAAAACAAAAAAAACTTTAACCATTTTAAAAAAAAATCTAAAATTTTTGAAATAAATATGAAAAATCATAAAGTATATCCGAATAACGTCTTTGAAAAATTATGGCTAGGGGCTTGTAAAGGAGATATAAATGTCGTATGATTAAAATCAATAAGAAATATCTTGAGACGATGATCGCTTAAAAGCGGAGGGTGAAGATATGATCGGTGCGGCTGGCGGTTCTTATAATTTAAATGCAATCGGCAATGTCGGGCTTTATGCGGCAAATGTGACAAAAGAATATATGGCGACGCACAGCGCGGAGAATGGCAAGACTGCTCATACGGGAATGGCGCAGGACGTGATTGATACTGTGACGAAAAATACGGTTGGTTTTGCGCGCGAAAACACGAAGAATTTAACGGGCTTAAAGTCTGCGGCGGCTACTTTGGAAAGTGCTGCGCGTGGTTTGGGCACGGGAGAATCTTCTGATGACGTAATAAAGGCGGCGCAGGATTTCGCGCAGGCATATAATAAAACGGTTTCTTTCCTTACATCCGGTGCTGCTGATGGTGCGGGTGTTACGAAGGCGCTTGGGCTTGTGGCGGATAATAGACTGACGCAAGGTTCTATTGGTCACTATGGAAGTTATGCGGCAAATCGCCTTGGCGCAATGGGGATATCCATTGACAAGGATGGTATGATGCAGGTTGATAGCGCAAAGCTTAAGTCGGCGGCGGAAAACAGCCCTGCATCCGTAAGCGCGGCACTTTCGGGATATGGGAGTGTGACGGATACGACACAATCAAACGCTGACAAGGCAATGCGCATTCCTACGGCGACGTATACGGATTTTAGTAAAACAAAAATAAATAATAGCTTGATCAGCCAATTGATGCCGAATGCAGGGTTTTTATTTGATATCAGCCTGTAGGAAGCGAAAGAGGATTAAAATGTATGATTGGACCGACGGTCATAAACGGGGCAAAATGGTCGGTGCAGGACGCAAACAAGCGGAAGACTGCGGTTTTTTCGCTTTTTTATTTGCCGATACAATGCCGTTTTTTTTTAATTTTGTGATGGCGGTTTCAAGATGGATTATTTGTTGACATAAACGTAATATTTTGTTACCATTTGATTGGCGATATTGTTACTTCATATGATGCGGTTTTTCCGAATCGTTGTAACGTATGATTTCTTTATATAGATGCGAAAAACGCCAGAGATAGAAGAGGTATTCTTCTTAGAGCGGAGTCACCGGGTGGATAATATCGAGGTATAAATGTGACGATGGCTTAGTTTTGTTGGTTAATTTTACGGCGAAACAATACTAGTATTGTCTAGGTATGGTTTGTAAAGATAATTGCTCTGCCATGATGTTGGTTTGTGAGCGCGATGTCATGGTATTTGTGCCAAATAAAGAGATAACGGATGGAAAAGGGATATGGAAATAAGTGCGATTGACCTCGACATGCTCAAGGAAATTGCAAATATAGGTGCGGGAAACGCTGCATCTGCCCTTTCAGAGATGACAGCGCAGAAGGTGGACATCAACGTTCCGAAGTGTGAGATGATCGGTTATGCTGAAATCGCAGATCGTATGGGCGGTGCGGAAAACGTATTGCTGGGTATGTTGGTTCAGTTAAGCGGTGATATTGACGGATATATTTTGATCGCTCAGGAGTTAAATGACGCGCGCGGAATTATAAAGGCGTGTCTTGGTACACAAATTTCAGAAAATGATATCAATGTGGAAAGTTACGAGCCGATGCGTGAGGTATGTAATATTCTTGTGGGCACATATCTTTCAGCGATTTCGTCCATGACGAACCTTACGATCATTCCAAGCGTGCCGGCGATGACGATCGATATGGCAATGCCTATCATGAACGTCCCGATCTCTGTTTACGGAGAGCTGGGCGAATTTGTGTTGTTGCTTGATACCAGATTCGACGGACTTGAGGAAAGGATACGGGGCAATTTCTTCCTGATTCCGACGATTGAGTCGCTGGAAGTGCTAAAGAAAGCGTTGCTTATGGAATAACATGGAAAAAACCCTGATAATAGGCATGGCGGAAATGGGCGTTGTAAGGAGTCCGCGCCATATTGCGACACTTGGACTTGGTTCATGTGTAGGCATCGTGCTGTATGATAAAGTGAATAAGATTGGCGGTATGGTGCATGTCGTTATGCCTGACAGTGAGAAACGTACGGGCATCAAACCGGAAAAGTTTGCGGATACGGGCGTAGATGCGCTTTTGCATGAAATGTTAAAGGCGGGCGCGCGCAGAGACGCGATTACCGCAAAGTTGGCGGGCGGAGCACATATGTTTGGCGCGATCACCAAAAACGATAAGATGAAGATCGGAGACAGGAACGCGTTTAACAGTAAGATGGCAGTACTCCGTTTAAAGATCAGGATTGATGCGGAGGACCTTGGTGGAAGCTATGGTCGTACGATAGAGCTGAACCCCGCAGATGGCGCATTGATGGTTAAGACCGTCGGAAGAGGAGTCAAGGTGCTTTAATCGTATAGCGAATGGGCATTATATATTTTGAAGGACGAAGGCATTATTTAGGAGGAACGGTATGAAAAAAGTTTTGGTTGTGGACGACGCTGCATTTATGAGGCTAACAATAAAGAATATGCTCTCGAAAAATGGATTCGATGTCGTTGGTGAGGCGGAAAACGGAATGCAGGCAATACAAAAATGTACTGAATTGCAGCCGGATATCATTACGCTCGACATCACCATGCCGGAGATGACAGGGATAGAGGCATTAAAAGAAATTATGAAGGTGCGTCCGCAAAGCAATGTTGTCATGGTGTCTGCGTTAGGGCAAGAGGGCATGGTCAAAGAGGCGGTTATGCTTGGCGCAAAGGGATTTGTTGTAAAACCCTTCAAGGAAGACATCATCGTGTCTGCTCTTAGCAAGTTTAAGTAAGTACGAAGCGGATATAGCAGAGCAAGCGACCACTTAAGGGGAGTGAAGGCAAATGAACGAAATGGAATCCATGATACCAACTTATGTGCTTGAATGCAGCCAGTTATTGGAGCAACTCGAGGATATGCTTCTGGGTGGAGAAAAGAACGAGAGCCTGAACAGGGAACAAATCGACGAGACTTTTCGAGTGATGCACACCATTAAAGGTTCTTCGGCGATGATGGAATATGATGAAATTGCAACGCTTGCGCACGCGATTGAAGATCTGTTTTCCAAAATCAGGGAAGAAGCGCCGCAGGATTCAGCCTGGGGGCGTATTTTTGATGTGGTTTTAAAGGCGATCGACTTTTTTAAAGATGAAATCGAGAAGATACAAAATGGCGATGATCCGGACGGTTCCGCAAACGAAATGGTTGCGGAGCTGCATGCGATGCGTGCAGAGTTTGAGCAGGAGGAGGAAAATTCCGCTGCCGGTGCGCAAAGTATAAGCGGGACGGATCATGAGATGATTGAATGTTTGCTTGGCGCGCTCAGCGCGCAAGAGGGCGAACGCAAATGTTGGACAAAGATGACGTTTGAAAAGGGATGTCAAATGGAGACCGTGCGCGCATACGGTGTTGTATCCTCTTTAAAAGATCTTTATACAAGCATGGTTACGCTCCCCGCCGACCTTGAGGATAATCATGATGAAGAGATCGAGCAAAATGGCTTTTGGATAGCATTTTGCACAACGGATGAATACGAGGAGATTATCCGACAAAAGCTTGATGAAACGATGTTTGTGTCTGAAATTGAATTTGGAGAAGATGAAACATCTTTATATGATGATATCAGCGCGTCTGACGTACAGAAAGAAGTCGCTGTGGAAGCTGCTGTGAATACGGACGCTGAATCTTCCGCTTCGCAAAGTGTTGTTGCGGAAGAAAAAAATGATAAAAAACCTGCCAAGAAAGAAGAAAAGGTTGAAAAGCAAAGCTTTATCAATGTAAATCTTAAAAAGATAGATAAATTGATGAATCTTGTAGGTGAAATTGTAACGACGGAGTCGATGGTCACCAAAAACGCAGAGGTCGTGGGTTTGCATTTGGAGAGCTTTGAAAAACAGGCACGACAGTTACGCAAGTTGACGGATGAGTTGCAGGATATTGTGATGTCTATTCGTATGGTGCCGATTGCGGGGACCTTTCACAAAATGCAGCGGATTGTACGCGATATCTCGAAAAAGACGAACAAAAATGCAGAGCTTGTTGTTGTGGGGGAAGATACGGAAGTCGATAAAAATGTCATCGACAGCCTTTCTGATCCGCTTATGCATTTGATCCGCAACGCAATGGATCATGGAATTGAAACGCCGGAGGAGCGTATAGCGGCAGGGAAAGACCCCGTTGGCACAGTGACGTTGGAGGCAAACAGTACGAGTGGTGATGTTATTGTACGGGTGATGGACGATGGCGCGGGTATGGATCGGGACAAGATCATACAAAAGGCTTACGAAAAAGGATTGACAACAAAACCTGAAAATGAGATTTCCGACAGAGAAGCATTTGGGTTTACGCTAATGCCCGGTTTTTCTACAAACGACGAGGTTACGGAATATTCCGGCCGCGGCGTAGGGATGGATGTTGTACATAGAAATCTTGAAAATGTTGGCGGCAGTATTACCGTAGATAGTGAACGGGGAAAAGGCACCGTTATTACGATGCATATCCCGTTGACCCTTGCGATTCTTGATGGAATGAAAATCACAGTGGGCAAGTCAACCTATATCGTTCCAACACTTGCGATTCGTGAATCGTTAGAGCCGCGGCTGCATGAAATCATTACAGAGCCGAATCAGAACGAAATGATCATCATTCGAGGTGTTTGTTACCCGATTATACGACTGAACAGGATATTTGGCGTAAACGGGGCGGAAGAGGACTTTAATAAAGGAATTATGGTATTTGTTGAAAGTGAGGCAGGAGCGGCGTGTTTGTTTGCGGATGAGTTGTTGGGCGAACAACAGGCGGTGGTCAAGCCTATGCCACTTTATGTTTCAAAAACAATTGGAAGGATCAAAGGAATCAGCGGATGCAGCATCATGGGGGATGGCGGAATCGCACTGATTCTGGATATCAATAATTTGCTGGCGTAAGGAGTTACGTATACGTAGTAGCGGGGAGGAATGGATTTGGACGAACAAGAATTGACACTGGAACATGAGGAGATTCTAAAAAAGCATCTGACTTTTTTTATAGGCGGACAGCGCTATGGCATTCCGATTTCCCTCGTTATGGAGATCATCGGGATGCAGAGCGTGGCGGAGGTTCCTGAATTTCCTGCCTACGCAAAAGGGATCATCAATCTGCGTGGACTTATTGTGCCGCTTATTGATGTGAATGTGCGCGTTGGATGTGAAGAAAAAGAATATACCGAGAAAACCTGCGTGATCGTAGTGAATGTGCGCGGGATAGAAGTCGGGCTTATCGTTGACGGTGTTGACGAGGTGCTTGACATCAATGAAAAGAATATCAATCCACCGCCAAATGGTTCGGGTGTAGAGGCAGACCAGTATGTGAGCGGAGTCGCGGTAATGCCGGACAAACTGATTTTGCTGATGTCGTGCGAGAAAATAATCGGCGATGAAAGCTTTGAGACAGAACAGTTTTAAAATATATAAGTGATATAGTTACAAACACATGTGAAAGCGAAGGAGTAAGAAAGATGAAAAGTATGAAGATTGGTACAAGAATACTGGTTGGATTCATGGTCGCAATACTACTGACGGTGGCTCTGGGAGTCGTATCTATTCTTGGTATTAGTACGGTCGGAGAATCAGTACATGAGATGTATGATGGTCCATATGCCGCACAAAAACTGATGGACGGGATTGAGATAAGTGTTCAAGAGGTTTCGAAGAACGTTTATGTCATGATGGCAACGACGGACAAGGACGAGGTAAACAGACTCAAAGCTGAGATTGATGATAGAAATGCTTTGATTATGGAAAATCTCGGAACATTGAAAGAGATGTATCCAGCAAACGCGGATCTCATGGATGAGTTTGCGTCGATTGTAACAAGTGCCGCACCTGTTTTCGAGCAAATTTACGAAACACAGCTTATTGACGACAACGCGACAACGCTCGATCTCGTAACGAATCAATTTCAGCCTGCGCTTACGAAAGCATTGGAATCGACCACGAAGCTTGGAGATGTCGTAGCAAAACAAGCAGCGAATGATCTTGATGTTGCACAAAAAACCACCAATCAAAACATGATTTTCGTGATTATTTTGTTGGGTGTGGAAGTGATCGTGTCGGTTATTCTTGCGATCACGATTACGAGGAGTGTTAAGAAGCCGGTTGCTGAATGCGTAGAGGCAACGACACAGATTGCCAAAGGCAACCTGGATGTGGATGTCAAATACACTTCTAAGGACGAGCTTGGAACACTATCGGATAATGTTCGGTCTATGATTGGCACATTAAAGCTTTATATCGGTGAAATATCATATATCCTGCAAGCAATTGCTGATGGGAATTTGAATGTAGAGAAGAAAGAAAATTATATGGGCAACTTCGAAGAAATAGGCACTTCGCTCGAACGTATTCTTTCTTCGCTCAACGGTACATTTGAAGGTATGGACCAGTCGGCAGGACAGGTAGCGATTGGCGCA
>CAZBSH010000020.1:0-42264 GCA_964494645.1 uncultured Christensenella sp.
CACGTGTGGGAATTGAAGGTATGGGACGAGCATCTGTTGGATTGGGTTCCCAATGTGAATTTGGCCGGAACAAAGCTTACGATCTCGACCACGTTGGGATTCCGTGTGCTGCAGAACTCTTCGCAGACAGGCGGCATAGAACAGTTGGGTCTTTCCGCGAGCTTTGAGACAACCTCAGGCGCAGGATTGTTTGGATTTTTAAAGCCGGTGCAGCCGATCGCGGGCAATAGAATCGACTGTCAGGGATTGCCAAGTGGTGAACAGCTGTATAAATATGCGGAATATGGTCCGGGGACGCCGCAGCACCAGATGTTTTTGGATTATATGAAGACGAATAATATAAAAGGGACGTTGGATCATGTGTGGGAATTAGCGGTATGGGACGAATATCTGCTGGATTGGGTGGTAAACTCCTCACCGGCAGATATTCCGTTAACGATCTCCACCACACCGGGATTCCAAGTGCTGTACAATTCTTCGCTGGTCGATGGTACGCAACAATTGGGGGACTCTGCTTCTTTTAAAACGGAGAACGTCGCAGGGCTGTTTGGATTTGTCAAGATGGATGCGGAGGCAACGCCGACCCCTGTTGTCAAAGCGCCGAAAACAGGAGATAGCGCTTTGGATATAGTGTTCTGGATCGGATTGGCGGGCGCAGCGGCAACATGCCTGATCGTGGTGCTAAAACGTGCCGCAAAGGCGAATAAATAATTATACAGATAGAGCCTGAGCAAATAATTCCCTCTCGTAGCGTATATACGAGAGGGAATTTTTTATTAATATGTAAAATAGGCGCGTATGGATTACGGTGTTTTTGGAGATAGATCAAATATAAAGCATATTTTGTTATGCAGTAATGCTGCCGTTCACATTGTAACGATATGGCAACGCTTGGTTTGACATCCTTTCAAGGAAGTATACATTATTTATCGTTTTCTAATTTTCGATTTCATATTTGTGTTTTGGTTTGCATAAAGCATATTATATATAAAAATACCTTGTTTAAGCCAGAATTGCATGAAAAGATCAATGATCGTGAGGAGAATCAATCATGAAAAAGAGCATTTTGTGCATCGTACTGATCGTTGCTTTGGTAGTCGCTACCATCCCGCTGGTGAGTATGGCGGGAGATGATGTTTTAGGCATAGATGAAAGCACCGTTTTGATGCCTGTTGAAGTTGAGACGGGGGAGACCATGCAAACGGCTGCATCGGAACCGGCAGCAAGCGCGAGCCCGTCTGATGAGACGAAGGAAAAAGCGCCGGATATCACAATTGAGGGAAGTATCAGTAAAATATTTGATGTGCCGCAAGGACACAATTTTTCCGACGTAAAAACAATAGAAGAAATGCCGTTTTTGGACGTGAAAGCGGATGCTGCATTGGCGGTTGGAAGCTCGTTTTTTTTGACGCTTGAAAACGCGGAATGGAGCTTTTCGCAAGCGGTACCGGCGGAGTTGGGCAGCATACAGGAGGGGAACTTCACACCGCCGGATGGCAGTTATACAATGCAAATGATTTCGCCTGCACAGTCGAAGGTTTTGATCAATACCGAAGATACGATGCAGCTGCACATTCCGATGATTACAAAGATCACAGGAGCGGAAGCGAGTGTCAGCATACAAGATACTGATGAAGGGGTACTTGATACGGAAGTCGCGTCTTTTGTGTTTAACCGCGCACAAGAGCTACCGGTCCAAGAGACGCCGCCGGTACTTGATTTGCTTCCGGCTGCGCCGCAAGCAAATCAAGCATTGGAGCTGACAGCCCAGAATGCTGCGCCGCAGGGGGCAGTTGATGTCCGTACATATTTTCCGGGCGGAAACGGGAGTATTTTAAGCAATATGCAGCTTAGCTTTCAAGACTCGCTGGGAAACGCGATGACAAATCCTACGATCACGTCGTCGATCGGGTTTACATTTGGGATCAATATTCCACAGACAGTGACGGCGCAGATACAGAACGGGGATTATTATAAAATATCTTTGCCGAACATGGTTTTGGTACCGTATGCGATCAATAATGTTGCGCTATATGATAATAGTGCGACGCCGGTACAGTATGGATCTTTTTCTGTGGGGACGGATAATGTTATGACCATTACTTTTACAAATGCGGCACAAAGCAGCAACGGTCTTATAGGAAATCTGTATTTTAAGACTAATTTTAATACAAACGCGGGGCTTGTACCGGGGACACAAACGCTCACGCTTACTGACGAAAATAGTATCAGTGCGCAGTTTACGCTGATTCCTCAAACAAAAAATCCGTTGATGATCGAAGGTGACGGGACACACGGGGACGATATCACATGGACGATAACGCTGAACACCAATCTTTCAACTTTGACGAACGCGCAACTCACAGAACGCTGGCCATCGTCATTGCTATATGATCCTGCAAACCCTGTGAAGGTTTACAGTATGGATGTGGACGTTTATGGCGCGCCGATACCGGGCAGCGAGGTATTGATCAATCCTGCATCCGGATTATATACCGCAGACGCGAATGGAAACGTCAACTTTGCAAACCCAATCAGCACAGCATACCGGCTGGTGTATACCACGACCGTAAAGCCCTTGGCTGTACCGAGCGGTGGCGGAAAGCTTGACTTTTTGAACACGGCTACACTGACGGCAACTGAACTTGCAACATCTTTGAGCGTGCAGCGTACTGTTTCCAAAACGTTTTATGCGCTCGTAGAGCTGGTGAATACGGCAGGATATCTCGCACCCACCCCGCAGGAAGCTGCGTTCGCGATCCCGTTTACGCAGACCTTCGGATGGCTGCTGCGCTATAATTATCAACAGAACAGCATCGCCACGCCTGTTGTAGATGTGGTATACGATCCGACGCCAACTGATGGGAATTTGCTCGCGCTCAATCTATCCAGTGTAACAGTTTATCCGGTCAGTATCGTTAACGATGTTCCCGTACGCGGTAATACGCCTCTTGATCCGTCGGAATATACCATCTCGCAAAGCCCCGGCGCGTTCCGCATTACATTTACAGGTCCAATCAATTCAGCTTACGGCATCACGTATCAGACCTACGCGCCGGATATCGTGCTGCAAAGTTTTAATAAGGCGACAACGGCAAGTGCGGATGATGGCAGTGGTCTTGTTACTTCGACCAACGCCACTTATGTCTGGCAACAGGTCATCGGGAAGAGCGTTACGGATGTTGACTTGCAAAATTCTTATTTGTCGTGGCGGATTTCATTGAATCTGAATGAATACACGATGGATGATCTTACGGTTACGGATGTGCTTTCAAGCGGGCACACATACATCGACGGCAGCCTTACGATCGTCGATACGAAAAACAATACAACGCTTCGGACCGACGACGATTATTCGTTTCGGTATGACGGTGCGACGCAAACGATGACCATTGTTTTTCAGGGAAGGTATGCGACGGTAACTGATACGCTGGAAATCATGTATCAGACCGATTATTCGGCAGGGACGGTCAGCAGTGTGTTTTCAGGAACGGCGCAGGCGGCGTGGAACGGAAATACGGCGCAGGCATACGCTGAATATAACGCGACCCAGCCCGAGCAAAACAACGGGGTGAAGTATGGCAGCTATAATGCGAACACAGGGGAGATCACGTGGGTGATTTTGGTGGATTATGCCAACACGGGGTTGCAGAACGCCTCGATCAAGGATCCAATCATAAATGCCGCCGGAACAGATCCAAACACGTGGCAACAGTTTGTCCGACACTCTACTAGGGTTTATTATTATACGATCGACAATGATAACGGCGATCCGAATTATGCGTATGCTATGCGTGGCAGTGAGATCAATTACAGCGATGTGGCGATCGCAGAGCCGGATGTGGGAGATGCGGAGCCGACGCTCAATGTGCAATTTGTCGCGCCGCAGGCACCACCCGTCAAATATTGGGTGGAATACAAAACAAAGGTCAATACGCCGGATGGCAACGGCAACTATTACATCATGAGCCGGTACGCCAACAAAGCGACATTTGTCAATGATTTTTCACCTACGCGTGTTTTTGACGCCACTGTAAATATCAATCATGGCGGAAAGGCTGTTGAGATATCCGGAAATCAGGGACGGGATGGCTATGCGCATTGGAGTGTACTTGTTAATCCCGCCCAGTCTGCGTTTTCCAATTTGCAGATTACAAATACGCCGTCTGTAAACCAAACCATACAGACAAATTCCATTGTTGTGTATCCCGGATTGGTGGATCAGAATGGAACGGTAACGGCGGATACACAGCATCCGCTTACTGCGGGAACGGATTACAGCTTTACGTATGCGCCCACGGGTACAAGCGGAACGATGCAGTTGGTGGTAAATCTTTATCCCGCGGCGGCGGTCGGCGCGTACACAAGTTCAAAGGTATATGTGGTCAATTACAGCGCTTCCATCGCGATGGCGCAGGGAGAAGCGGTGGATAATACCGTGCAGGTTTCGAGCGCCGGTTCGCCTGATATGACATCCTCTGCGTATCAGGCAATACCGATCAATGTTACAAACGCGGGCGGAATTTTGGTGGGTAAGCGGATCTCTTCCTTCTCGATCAAAAAAACAGGCGACGCGGGAGAGCCTATGACCGGCGTGGTGCTTCAGATATTCGATAAAAACGGAAATCAGGTCGGAGGGTCATATACGACAGAAGCTAACGGCGTGATTACGGTCAATAATGCGGTGACGGGAACTTACTATCTAAAGGAATTGAGCACGCTGCCCGGTTATGCGATCAGCGACGCGCTCTATAACGGTACATATCAGATCAGCGTAGATCAGGCAACGCGCGAGATTGCGGTAACAAATGCACGGAGTATGATCACAATTCCTGTGCGTGGAAACGCGCAGCCGCTCCAGGCGGGACTGACTGCTACTTACGACCTATATCAGATGGCGGGCGGGACGTATAGGCTGTATACCTCCAATATCGTATCTGACGCAAACAGCAATGTCGTTCTGCGTGGACTTGACGTGGGAAGCTATGAGCTGCGCCAGACAGCACCGCCGAATGGATTTATCAAAAACACACAACCTGTTGCGTTTGATGTGGTATTGGCGGGCGGTACCCAAGTATTGTCCGGGGAGGTTACGCTAAACAGCTATCAGGGAACGTTTTCTTTCAAGAAAACGGATAACCGCAGCCATCCAATCATTACAAAGCAGCCGGTTTCCTTGATAGAAGCGGGCAACCGTTCCGGTTCGTCGCCAGAGCCGCTGCCCGGTGTGACATTTACGATCACAAACGTTCCGGGTACAGCATTTTATACGGCAACAGCCGTCTCGGCAGGAGATGGAACCGTGACATTTGAAAATCTGTCCCCCGGGAAATACGAGGTAACGGAAACGCAAGGCGCGCCCGGATGGCCTATGGTAGGGAACGCGGCAACGCTTACTGTAACGATACCATCGGAGGCGGAAGGGCAGACCGGCATTGCGTTTGATGGAGGGACGGTGACCAATAATCTGTCAAACGGCTCGGTAGAAATAATGGTGACAGATGCCTTGGGCAATCCGCTGGCGGGCGCGGTATTCGCAATCTATGATGATGGAAACAATGTGCGGCGTACGGGCATCGTCACAAATACAAATGGCATCGCGCTTGCAACGGGTCTTGAGGAAGGTGATTACAGCGCGGTACAAATACAGGCACCGGAAGGGTACTTGCGCAATCCTTCCCCCACAACGTTTGCGCTTGTTTTAGCGGATATGGATAACGATCCTGTATTTGCAGGAACGCTGATCGACTACCGAGCGTCCGCCGTGCTGCAAAAGCAGGATGAGGAAGGAAACGGGCTTGACGGAGCGGTGTTTACGCTGACGAATATCGATACCAATACTGTGGTAGGGGATGCGTATGTGACGGATGCAGACGGCACTTTGGAACTGCAAAATTTGGGACCGGGCAGCTATGCGCTTGCGGAGAACCAAGCGCCGGACGGTTTCGTGCTTGATACAACGCCATTTTTGTTCGTTGTACCGCAAACGGCGGCAAGCGAGCCTGCGCAGATACCGCTCAATAACGGGCAGCCGTTTGTCAATTATAAAGCGTCAGTTTCGTTTGTAAAAACAGATGAGAAGGGAAATCCGCTTGCAAACGTTTCTTTTCGCCTTACGCGTACGGATAATGGAGCGCAGCCCGACGTTACGGATTATGTTTCCGACGGCGATGGGCGGGTGACGATGCAGGAACTTGCGACAGGAAGCTATTGTATTTCGGAAACAATTGCGGCGGACGGATATATTCTTAACACCCAACCGAAAACATTCACGCTGGACGGCACGCAGAAAGTGGTCGCGCTGGATGCGATGGTCAATTATCAGGGGAAGGTCCGTTTGCTGCAAACGGATGGACAGGGGAATCCACTCAAAGGCGCTGTATTTTCATTGTCTCCTCAAGCAAAGCCGTTCTTTTCGCTATTTCCGGGTACGAAGGAAACGTATACTACGGACAGGAATGGATTGATTGAGGTGGAGGGGCTTGCGCCCGGAGCTTATGTTTTTGAGCAGATTGCAGCGCCGGAGGGATTTTTGCCTGCGGACGGGCTGGATACGCTTGCGTTCCGTATTGAGGCAGAGGCAGAAGGAAAGCCTGCCGTAGTTGAGCTGCAGACCGCCTTAAAACGCTGGGGAGGCACGATCGATGTGTTGAAAACAGATGAGGCGGGCGCTGTTCTGGGCGGTGCGCAGTTTAAGCTGTTGGACGGGAAAGGAAACGTTTTACGAGCGGGTATTGAAACATCCGATCGCGGAACTGCGGTTGTGAGCGGGCTTGATCCGGGAGTGTACCAGCTAGCGGAATCAAAAGCGCCGCAGGGGTATTCCGCAAATGTAACGCCGCATACGGTTACGCTGGAATATGAACCGGACAATACGCAGCAGGAACAGGCGAACATCAAGCTTACCGTCGTGAATGTCAGAATGCCGGATACGCCTACACCGCCGGAAGGCGGAGATATAGACGCGGGAACAGCGGATACGGGTACGCAAACAGTGAATACAAGTGGGAGCAGGACAGGAGATACGACTGATTATATGGGTTATATCGTTCTGGCGGTTTTGGCGGCAGCGACGATCGCTGTGTTTGTATGGGGCAAAAGGAAAAGCCGCTCTCGCGGTTAAAACGGGAAAGTAAAAAAGCCAGCCCTTATGGGCTGGCTTAAATTTTATGAGACATTAACCTTCGATTTCGACCCACTGTTGTTTTTCGTTGCTTTCGAAAATCTTTTCGCATAGGATCATCTCGTGCAGACCGTCTTCGAATGTGGCGTATTGACCTTTGAAGCTTTTGTCCTCGATGCTGTGATAGACTTCCTTAAAGCATTGTTTGAACGCATCGGTAAAGCCCTCCAGATGTCCCAGCGGATAAGCGACTTTGTCGGCGCTTCTGGGATGGATGGTCGCAGGACCTTTTTCGAGAAATTCCTTTGCGCCATCCCGATTACCGATCCACAAGTTGTTGCATTCTTCGCTGTGCCACTCGGCGGATTTTTGATAGCCACCCAGTAAGACGTCGATGGCGACGGATTTACCCGCGATGACCTGTGAGAAGAACGCGCTGCCCTTAGCGCCGTTAGAAAATCGGAAGAGTACGCTTGCGTTGTCCTCCGTGTCGATGGGAACATCCTCATAATCGTCCGGCGAAAATTTTTCTGTCGAAAAAGCCAAAACTGTTTTCTTGGGTTTTTTTCTTGTTTTATGGATGGTGGAAAAATCGGCGCATACGGAGGTGATTTTTTGCCCGCTCATAAATTCAACCAGATCCATCCAATGTGAGCCGATATCGGCAATGACGCGTGTATTGCCGGAGTCTTTGGAGCTTAAGCGCCAGCTGTAATCTGTTTCAAAAAGCAGCCAGTCTTGCGTATAAGAACCACTGATAGAAAAGACATCGCCCAGGTAACCATCCTCCACAAGGTTTTTCAGGTGGTTAGTCATGGGATAGAAGCGGTTGTGAAAGTTGATCGCAGCGACGAGACCGGTTTCTTTTGCCTTGGCGACAAGTGTGCGGGCATCGGCGATGCTTGTGGTCATTGGTTTTTCACTCAGCACGTTTACACCGTGCTCAAGCGCGTACATGGCAATGTCAAAATGCGTATTGTTGGGCGTGCATATGTGAACCGCGTCCAACTGCATTTTGTCGATCATGGTTTTATAATCTTCAAAGTAAGCGGGAACATTCAATTCTTCCGCGGTCTCCTGCGCCATAAATTTGTCAGCCAGGGCGACAACATCTATGTTGCCTAAACGACGCAGCGTTTCTATATGGACCTTCCCGATAAAACCTGTTCCAACAATACCGACTCGAAATACTTTTCTCATAATAAATGTTCCTTCCTTCTATTTATGTAATGTGAAAGTAAGTGGTTTAAAATCTTTGGTTATGTCCATTATATGACTAACATGAAATTGTAGCAAGGCAGTGAAAGAGATTTTGTCCTATATTTTATACGATATGAAAACAGTATTCGAATCCCGAATGAAATTGCACAGATTTTTTTCTTTGCATAGCCATTTTTGGTTGGGAAATGTGTTATAATACCTATGGAGGCTATGGAACATGAAATGCAGCAAATGTGAAACGATGATGTATGAACGAGCATCAAAGAAATCAATCAATGCGACAAAAGTATATATTTGTCCGAAGTGTAACCACATCATATATGTATGGCCGGATGGCGACGTAAAGGAAGAAAAGCGGTAAGGACAGCAGAAAGAAACCCGTTCGAGCAGAGCGGGTGTTTTTTTGTTTATGGATTTTGCTGCCTGTATTTAGCAGGCGAAAGACCGATCTCTTTTTTAAATACTTTGATGAAATAACTACAGTCATTGTAGCCGAAACGTATGGCGATCTCATTGACCGACATATCGGTTGAGACAAGTAATTTTTTGGCGTATTCGATTTTTTTTTGATTAACATAGTTGGAGAATGTTGTATCGTTAAACTTGCTGAATAGACGGCTCAAGTAATTGGCGCTTATATTACAGGCGGAAGATACGCGGTTTAGAGATAAATCCTCAAATATGTTTTTTTCAATATATTCGTATACGGGAGTGAGGATATTCTTATTGACATAAGGGGCAGTCGGTTGAAGAATATCCGGAACTTGAGCAGATGGATCGGTTAATCCGGAAAGTTTTGCGACTTCCAATTCCAAGAACATGTTGCAGACAGAAAATAACATATTCGAGATAGAAACGATTTTCTCCAGTTTCATTTTGGGAAGAGAAAGATATGCGTCATAATATATTCCCGATTTTAACGGCGCGATACTGTTATCTGTATAGATCTGTTCCAATCCGCTGGTATTTTTGTCATCGTCAAGCATGACTTGCCCTGCCATGATGGCGCCGAGATAAGCGTTGTTATAAATGATCGGTATCGCGAAATCGACAATGCCGGAATGACACGTATAAATATATGGAGTGCGCGTACGGGCGGCCTCCAGTCCGCCGCGTGAATCACAGCGTTCGCACAATGTTTTATAATAGGGGTGGTCACGCACTAAGCCGCAAAATTGTGTACATAGGCTGTGCTGTGTAATGGGCGTTCCGGTATAATCTGTTGCGATGATTGCGAGACCCACGGATGCGGCAATATCATCCTGTATTCTTTGAAAACTGATTGTGTTGAAAATATCCATAATATTAAAATGAGGCATGTGAAAACTCCTTTGTAAAAAGTGGTTACAATACCTACTGTCTAGCAACAAATAGAATATAAAAGCTTTTCTTTCAGGGAATGTATTTATTATATAACGAACAACTTTTTAGATTCAATAAAACGAATTTGTATTTAATATTAAATAGTTCTACATAGAAATACCATGCATTTCAATAAAAATACCATTTTTAAACAATAAAACAGGATAAGCGTGGAAAATAATAAAAAGCGCGTGCTAAAAAATACAATTTTTGTGCTAAAAATTTTGACGCGTTTTTTTATATTCGCAAACAAAATAGTCTAATGACTTTCATTTTGCGATCCCGTATGATGGGGATAATCCCAAAAGAGATCAATACATTCAGCAATTTCAAAGAATACAAAAGATATTATATGTGTCACGCAGCTCCTGTTTTTATGATTCACGTGATTTGGTTTCGTGGCTTTTGCCACAAAATAATGATAAAGGGGAACAAATATGAAAAAAAGACTTAGAAAAGTATTCAGTACACTTGTAGTGATGTGTTTGGCATCGGCGCTTTTGTTTGCGGGCTGCGTGCCGGCAGAACAAGCACCCGCTGTAAGCGAACAGCCCAGCCAATCACAGGCAACCAAGCCATCGGAAAGCGCGGCAGAAACGGTAGATGCAAAGACCGAAGCGCCGGCGGTTGGAGATGATGTGGTTGCACAGCTTGTACAAGAGGCAGCCAAGCTTTCCGATCTGGAAGCGCTGACATTTTTTGAGGGGTTGGCTGACAAAGGATTGACAGATGCGCAAATCATCCAGTTTTTCATTGACCTTCCGCTCTCAGACGCAAACAAGCAGATCCACGATATGTATTTGGAGGAGGGGCTTGATACGTATGCAGAGGCTTATCCGGCGGGCGAGTTTTATGACGGGTTCGAATGGGAAACAGGCATGGGGACAGAAATCACCGGCGGATTTACAGGCAACAGTCTGAAGTTGCCTTTTTCAAACGACTATGTACCGCTTCCGGAAGGACCGGTAGGAGACCCCAACAAGACGTACACGATCGGCGTTGTATCATCAGGTCTTAACGACGCATGGATCGGCAACTATCAGGACAGTATCACCTATGAGGCGGAACGCCATGACAATGTGGAAGTTGTCTATATGGACTATAACTTTGACATGAATACTTTCTCGACACAATTTGATACGTTTATCGCGCAGGGCGTGGATGCGATCGTGACATGGCCAATGATCGAGGCTTCGTCCGGACCGCCGGCACAAAGGGCGGAAGAAGCGGGGATCCCGGTCATTACATCTGACCGTGTAACATCTTACGCGGATGTCGCATGCCGCATCACAGGAAATTTCCCGGCGAACGGGGCACAGAACGGCATGTATCTGGTGTGGAAACTGGCGCAGGAAACACAAGGCAAGGAAGTAAAAGCGAATGTTGTTCTTCTTAGAAAACCGGCGGGCAGCACGGCAGACACGATCCGTACGGGATATTTCCTCAAAGTATGCAGCTACTTCCCGGGCATCAATATTCTGCAGTCGTACCACGATCAGGACAATAGGCAGGAATCGTATGTGAACGCACAAAACGCTTTTCAGGCTTATGATAATATCGATGCGGTATTCAGTGGAGATTGTAATAAAGCCGCAGTCGCATATGAAGCTGCAAAAGAAGCAGATCGTCTCACAAGCAGAGAAGGCGGGAAACAGGTTATCATCTTATCTATTGATGACTCCAAGGAAGTTTACAGTATGATGGATGCAGGCGGTATTCAGATGAACGCTCCTTACACACCTCTGATTGGTGATATCTCCCTGCGGGCAGCACTCAAGATTTTGACAGGCGAAGATGTGCCGCAGGATATCGCAACGCCGAATATCCCCATGGTAACAACTGATGGGGCGGTGATCTTTGGGATGCAAACACAGAAGCCGGATCAGTGGTATCAATATACCTTCGGACCTCCTTACGAAGCATAAAAGCTCTGAAATAGCAGAGGGTTTGCGGCTCTTCCCATAGGGGAGGGCCGTGACCCCAAAAGCATCATGGTTCAATATGACGCGAGGGGAAGAAGAAAATGGAAAATAAAAACAATAGTATTTCACGGCTTTTATCCAGAGGGAACGGAATATTCGTATCAATCATCATATTGGGACTTTTCTTGATTGTTGCGGCGATTGCGGTTCCCAATGTTTTTCAGCCGACCAATTTGGCGAATGTCCTGCGGGTCAATTCCCCTGCGGGGATTATGGCGATTGGGCTTGCGCTGGTGCTGCTGACAGGGGAAATAGATATTTCGGTCGGGGCGATTATGTCATTGAGCGTCATGGTTATTTCCAAAATTGTCGACTTTAATGAACCGCTTTCTATTCTTGCTATGCTTGGGGTAGGGGCAGCGTGCGGATTTTTAAATGGATTCATTGTGGCCAAGATACGCGTCCCTTCGTTGATGGTAACCATTGGAACAATGTCTATTTATTCCGGTCTTGCGTGCATCATTACCAATGCACAGGCAAAGTTTATGACAACTGCATACCCGATTTATACAACAATGGCGAAAGGTGACCTGGGCGGGATACCGGTTACATTTATCTTATGTGTTACATTGGCATTACTGTTCTGGATCATTACGACAAAAACAAAATTTGGGAAAGATATTTATTATACGGGCGCAAACAAGCGCGCGGCATGGATGAGCGGCATCAGGATAGACCGTGTAAAGATCATTGTATTTGTGATATGTGGGGTGTTGGCAGCATTGGCAGCGCCGCTTATTACAACGCAGATTGGAAGAAGCAATGCTGACGCGGGGACAGGTCAGGAGGTTACCGCGATTGCAATCGCTGTACTCGGCGGTGTTTCGCTGGACGGTGGAAGAGGCTCGATTTTAGGTGTATTATGCGGCATGGTGACAATGGGTATTTTGATGAACATGTTGGCGCTTTCGGGGCTTGGTACTTATGTAGAAATGGCGATCAAGGGTATCCTGATCATTGCGGTTGTATTCATCTATGGGCTTGTTAACAGGAAAACAGGCGTACTCAAAGAAGCATAAGAGGGAGAAGAAGGATGGAAAAGAAATTGGAAAGAAGTAACAAAAAGGGATTTCTGTCGCGGTATTTGCTCCTTCTGGTATTGGTTATCGAGATTTTTGTGGGATGGCTTATCAATCCGAATTTATTGACCCCAATGAATATACAGGTGATTCTATTTGCATGCACACTTAACGGAATTATATCAATCGGACAATCGCTGGTGTTGATTTCAAAAGAGATCGACCTGAGCGTAGGGGCGAATTTGGTATTTGCGCCGATCCTTGCGGTCAATGTTTCAAGCATTGTATACCAAGTGACGACGGGCGCGGGTATTTTGCAGGGGAAATCCGGATTTATGACAGGCGGCTGGGAGATGGTCGTGGTACTGACGCTGGTGTTTGCGGTGATTGTGGGGGTCGGCAACGGACTGATCGTTACCAAATGCAGGATACCTGCCTTTATTGCTACAATCGGCATGCAGTTTTTACTAAAGGGTGTTTCATACATCGTTTCCAATGGTATCCCGATCTTTATCAAGGATGTGGAAGCGTCCAAATTTATTGGAAACGCAAGCATTGGCAATGTCGTCCCGGTCAGTGTGCTGGTATTTGTGGCGATCGGGCTGGTGATATTATTCTTGTGCAACAGAACAAAATTCGGCATGAGGCTATACGCGACGGGTGGGGGACTCAAGGCCGCAAAATTGTCAGGGATCAATACGGATAAGTGGAAAATCATTGCTTACGCGGTGTGCGGATTGCTGGTGGGCGTTGCGGCAATCATGTCTATGTCGCGCCTTCAGGGGATAGAGATCACGCAAGCTACGAAAGGAAATTATGATATGAACAGTATCGCGATCTCCATCATTGGAGGCATTGCGCTTTCCGGTGGAAAGGGAAGTATCGCGGGCACTATGCAAGCAACCGCTATTATTGCGATCTTGCTCAATATCTTGAATATGCAGGGATTGATGGCGTATTATCAGCTATTTATCACAGGTTGTATCATTGTAGTGATTGCAATTATTCATCAGAAGAATGAGAGCAGAAGGCTGAAAGAACTGAAAATCATTGAAATATGACATTCGTTGGGAAAAATATGAAAATTTCAGTAGGTGAATAAGATGAATAAAAAATTACTTGAAATGAAAAATATAGAAAAGGGCTTTTTAGGAGTTCCTGTTTTGAAGAAAGTCAATTTTTCTCTGGATAGAGGACAGGTGATTTCGATCATCGGTACGAATGGCGCGGGCAAGTCCACGCTTTCCAATATTATTGCCGGCGTTTATGCAAAGGATGGTGGCAGTGTCGAGATTGACGGCGTACCGGTTGATATGCGTAACCCGAACGACGCGGAAAAGTGCGGGATCGGTATGGTGCATCAGGAGCCCACGCTGTGTGAAAATATGCGAGTATATGAAAATATTTTCCTAAACCGTGAGATCAACAAAAAATCCGGGTTGCTTGACAGGGAAAAAATGAAGGAGGAAAGCAAGCGGGTATTAAATTATCTGGGCTTTGATATCGACGTAGAAGAGATTGTACAGAACTTATCGTTGGTCGGCAAGGGAGTTGTTTCTATCGCGAAGGCAATGCTGATGAATCCAAAGATACTCATCCTTGACGAGGTGACTGCGCCGCTCAATCAAAAAGAGGTAGAACATCTCTTTGAGGTCGTATGCAGCTTGCGGGAAAAAGGACTGGGAATCATCTATATCAGCCATAAAATAAAGGAAATCGTTGCAATCTCGGATGAGGTTGTTGTGCTAAAAGATGGTGAGAATGTCGGAACCTTTGTGTCTAGTGAAGAACCGCTGAGTGAAAAAAAGATCATACACCTAATGCTGGGAGAGACGGAAGGCTGGCAGGGAGAATACAGTGAAAAACAGCTTGAGCAACATCAGGGGGAAACACTTCTTAAACTGCAAGGGTTAAGCAAGGACGAATTATATGAAAATATTTCGATCGACTTGCATAAGGGAGAGATCATAGGGCTTGCGGGACTTAAGGGTTCAGGGATCACGGAGCTGATGTTTTCCGTGTTTGGTGTATTGCAGCCGGATGGAGGAGAAATATATAAAGACGGCGTTCCGATTAAGCCTGCTACGCCTAAAGAAGCGATTGCAAATGGTATTGGAATGATCACAAATGACAGGCAAAAGGAAGGCGCGGCGATCATGCTTTCAGTAGAAGATAACATTACTGTGGCGTCGCTTGATCAGATGAAGCAGGGGGGCATGATCTCGGGTAAAAAACTGTTTCGTGCGACACAGGATTATATTGATAAGCTGCAAATCAAAACAACAGGGGCAAAGCAAGCGGTTCAATTTTTATCCGGGGGCAATCAACAAAAAGTAGTGGTTGCGAAGTGGCTGCTGAAAAATGCGCAGGTCATACTGATCGACGAACCGACAAGGGGTGTTGACGTCAAAGCAAAAAATGAGATATACAACTTGCTGATTACAGAGAAAATGCAGGGTAAGGGGATTATCGTGTTTTCTCCTGAAACGCGTGAACTCTTGAATATCTGCGACCGAATATTGGTCCTGACCGCTGGGAGAATCACCTCGGAAATCCACAGAGAAGATGACGATTTTAACGAAAAAGGCGTGATGGAAGCGATGCATTCTTTTTAAACAGAAAGGGTATCTCTCAAATATCAAAAGGTAGGAGTGAAGAAAATGTCTGATAAAAAAAATACGTTGGATATGCTGAAAAAACCAAAAAATCTTTCCCCCAGAATCAAATGGCTGAGGGATTTCTACTACAAGGGAAGAGAGAGGGAATGGAATAATGAATACCTTTCTTTTTCCACAGGCGAACCATGGGATCTTTTATATGATATGACCATTAATACCATAACATACGAAGAGGTAAGGGGATATCGGGTAACAGAGGCTTCAGCAAAGCAGATGGGGCTTTCACACGCGATAGACGTGCCGGATGGGTTCTATACACAAACAATCGCGGAACGTAAGGCGTGGTTCAATAAAGAGGTGATGCTGCATCATGTACCCATTGAAGTATTCCCCGGGGATCTGATCGCAGGGGGACGTTTCAATCTTCGAGTGTCACATTGTCTTACGAAAGAGGAAACGCAAGAACGCGAAAAGATGTTAAATGGCAAAGATGGTTTTTCAGCGCGTTGCGATGAATATAACAACAGGGGATTTGGAAACTTAGGACCTGCGGCAGGACATCTGATTCCCGGACACCAGAAGATTATCGATTTTGGATTGCGCAGTGAATACGAATATTATGAAAAGTTATTGAATGAACTGTCGGAGGAAGCGCGGAATGGAGAACACGGCGGGCAGCTTCGGGCGATGATGACGTCTTGTTTGATGGGTAAGGAACTTGCGGAAAAATACGCTCAGCGATGTGAAGAGCTTGCGCCACAGGCGAATACGCCGCAGCGCAAAGACGAGCTTATGGAGATGGCAAAGATGCTGCGGCGCGTACCTTGGGAACCGGCGACAAATTTCTGGGAAGCGATGCTGAGCCTGTGGATTCCGCATATGCTGATTATGGCAGATGAAAATTATCCGGGCGCCGGTACATCGTTTGGGAATATTGACAGATATCTGTATCCATACTGGAAAAAATCGCTCGAACAGGGGATGGATCGAGAGTTTGGAAAAGAAATTTTGAAATGCTTTTTTATTCATTGTAATACGGCATATGACGCGGCAATACAGGTGGGATGTAACCAGGGGATCACCGCCGGCTATGGGCAGTTATTCAATTTCTCGGGCGCAGGAAAAGGCGGCGTTGATGTTTCAAACGATTTGACCATGGCACTCTTCGAGGTGATAGACGATATGACCCCTATGCTTGAACCCAAGCCGAATGTACGATTGCACAGGGGTACGCCAGACGAGGTGTTGGATAAGGTTGTGGATATGGTAAGCCACAGCCAAGGTGCGCCCTTCCTGATCAATTTTGATGAACGCGCGATGGCGGGCATGATGCGCGAGGCAAAAGAGGCACAAGTCGAAGAGCTGATCAATGAAGATAATGTATTTGAATATGCTTCTGTCGGTTGTATGGAAAATACGATGGTGGGAAATGACCGCTCTGAAACGGTGAATTGTAATGTGGTACTGGCAAAAGCGGTTGAGTTGGCACTGGGGGACGGCAAAGACCTCGTGGATCATTTCGACTTTGCGGGCAAACCATATCCGATCGAACAGGATGGACCTCAAACGGGTGATCCGCGCAGCTTTAGAGATTTTGAAACATTTTACAAGGCTTTTGAGGAACAGATCAAATTTGTGATCAAAAAGAGTGTCGATTTATATAATTTGGGAGATCTGATGCGCGCAAAATACAGCCCGACCCCATTCCTGTCGGTACTTGTCAAAGGATGCGCGCAGCGCGGGAAGGATGTTGTTGCGGGAGGAGCGGAGCTGCGGTTTTGCACAATCGAGGGCGTTGCATACGCAACAGCGGTTGACTCGCTTTTGGCGGTAAAGTATCTGGTATATGATGAAAAAATTTGTACGATGGATGAACTGGTGACAGCACTGAAAGCCAATTGGGAAGGATATGAGGTATTACAGGCGATTGCTAAAAACAAAGCGCCCAAATATGGCAGGGACGACGATACAGCGGATGCGCTGGCAAAACGGATTATGGATCTATGGACGACGGAATGCTGGAAATACCGTACGATCGGCAGTGATGAGCAATTCCGACCGGGTATGCTGAGCTGGAATTATTGGGTGACCTATGCGGGGATCACGTTTGCAACACCGGACGGACGAAAACGCGGACAATTTTTGTCCAACGCGATTTGTCCGTCAAACGGAGCGGATATCAATGGCCCGACGGCAAATTCTAATTCCGTGGGCAAAGCACTGGGCGGAAAAGACCGGGAGTCAGGAGACTTTGAACATTACAAAAACTGCTTGCCTAACGGCGCAAGTCATACGATCACATTTAATCCTACTGTGCTGCGGGATCCGGAGCATAAAAAGAAGTTCAAGACGTTCTTGAAAGGTTATATTGAAAACGGAGGCACGGCGCTTCAGATCAATATCTTGGATGTGGATATGTTAAAGGACGCGCAGGAGCATCCGGATGACTATCATACACTTCTCGTTCGCGTGACAGGGTATAACGCATATTTCACATCAATCGGTAAGGAATTGCAAAACGAGATTATCGCGCGGGAAAGTCACCAGAAGTTTTAACAGAACGCGGAGGAAAGAGAGCAAGGGACATGGATGACAACAAAGCATTGATATTGAATATCCAGAGATTATCTACGGAAGACGGACCGGGGCTTCGGACAACGGTTTTTTTCAAAGGATGCAACCTGCGTTGCGTTTGGTGCCATAATCCGGAAAGTCTGTCCTTTGAAAAACAAATCGAATGGTACGCATCAAGATGCATGGGGTGTGGCATCTGTATGAAAGCTTGTCCGACACACAGTATATGCCGTGTCGAAACAGGATTGGTGATCAACAGGGAAACGTGTATCGCTTGTGAAAGCTGTGTGAAAAAGTGTCCTACGCTCGCGATGGAGGTGCAAGGAACCTATTGGGAGATGGAAGATCTTATTTATGAGGTGCTTAAGGACAAAAACTATTTTGGGGTGGATGGCGGTATTACTGCATCGGGAGGAGAATGCCTGCTTCAGGGAAAATTTGTTACGGCATTCTTCAAACGATTACAGAAGGAAGGCATACATACAGCCTTGGATACTGCCGGATTGGTACGGCAGAACGTTTTTGAAACAGTTCTGCCGTATACAAATCTTGTATTGCTGGATTTGAAAATTTTTGGGCGGCAAATGCACCAGAAATATACGAGTGTAGATAACGAAATGATCTTGAAAAATGCTCGTTTCATTGCGGAATACTGTACTTCACACCCGGAGACTAAGCTATGGATTCGGACACCGGTGATCCCACATATTACTGATGCAGCAGAGAATATTTTGTATATTGGTAAGTTTATTACAGAATATTTGCATCCGGTCGTTCAGCGATGGGAATTGCTGGCATTTAACAATTTGTGCAAAGATAAATATGAGCGGCTTGATATGGATTGGCAATTAAGCGATATTGCTTTGATCAAGCAGGAAAAGATGGAAGACTTGTATGGAGTTGCCTTAAAAAGCGGCGTTGATCCGGCAAAGGTGATGTGGACGGGAGCGATGAAAACGGAAACGCTGCAAGAAGATAATTTTTGATAGGAGATAGGAGAAAACCATGAAATCGATACAAAAGGTAAATACATCGTATAAACATGACGAAGATCAGATCGACTTCTATGCAACGGTGAACGCGGATAATACGCCGCATATTACAATGCTGACTTCCCTTCATATTTATGACGAGGATACATTAATTTGGGGGGAATACTCGGCAGGACTTTCCAAGAAGAATCAACAAGAACGCCACAGGATCGGTTTTCTGTCTGTGATCGATGGGAAAGAAACGGCGTGTGGAAAAGCCGATTGGACAGGGAGTGAAAAGAGCGGTGAAAAGCTTGACGCATTAAACCAAATTCCGGAATTTCGCTATAATAACGTAAACGGATATTCCCCGGTGCATATATTACGTAAAAAAGAGATACAAGAAAGTGTCCTTGACATCGAAAAATATGTACAGGCAAAAGAAGAGACAAAGCAAGCATTGCAACAAGCGGGCGGGGGAGAAAAGCCGGAGGCCATTAGCATATTGACAAGAAAATATATGGAAGCTGAAAACGGTTTTAAAGTACTTTCTTATGTGGACAGCGACGGTTACCCTGTGGTGTTGCCCGTTCCGCAGGCATTGCTGACAGAATCGAACCGTGTGGTTTTTTCTATAGAATATGACGAGACGATGCAGCGCATGGAAGAAGGCATAAATGTCGCGATTTATGCGATCGAGTATCCGTCGATGTGTGCGGTACTGGTAGATGGTGTATTCAAGAAAAGAGAAATCGGTGGAAAAACATATGGAATGATTGATGTGGAACGGGTATACAATCCGATGCTTTCCGTAGCGGGATATATTTATCCGGCACAGGAGATCAAGACGGTGACGGAATTTTGCGATACGGTGTACGAATATAATGTGTGACAGCCCGCAAAGTGAAAATAAATAAAATACGAGGAAAAGGAGTAAGGATATGACAAGAACAATGACTTCACCATCAAAATTTATATTGGGGCAAGGTGAATTGAAAAATTTAGGAAAATATATTTCCCAATTGGGGAGAAAGGCGATGATTGTCGCGCACCCGGAAGATTATAAGCGTGTGGAGGATATCCTAAAACAGGCGCTTGCGGAGACGCCGTTTGTGCACGCGGCATTCTCTGGGGAGTCGTGTGATGCGGAGATTGGCAGGATCGTTGCGCTGACCGAAAAAGAAGAGGCAGATGTCATCATCGGGTTGGGCGGCGGCAAGGCTTTGGATACTGCAAAAGCAACAGCGGCGTTGACAAAATATCCGGTGATGATCGTACCGACAATCGCGTCGACGGATGCGCCGACCAGCGCGCTTGCGATCATTTATTCTGAGACCGGCGAGTTTGAACGGTATATGTTTTTGCCCAAAAATCCGGATATGGTCTTGGTGGATTCGGAGGTTATTGCCAAAGCGCCGACGCGGTTTTTGGTTGCGGGTATGGGAGATGCGCTTGCGACCGTATTTGAAGCGCGTGCGTGTATTCGGGCAAACAAACCGAATATGTCGGGCGGGGCAAGCACAAAAGCGGCGCTCGCGATTGCGGAAACATGTTATGCAACATTGCTTGAAGATGCGCGCAAGGCAAAAGCGGCGTGTGACGCAAATGTCGTTACAATAGCGCTGGAGAATATCATTGAGGCCAATATTCTTTTGAGCGGGCTTGGGTTTGAGAGCAGTGGTCTCGCGGCTGCGCATGCCGTACATGACGGACTGACAGTGTTAGAAGAAACGCATCATTTTTATCACGGAGAAAAGGTTGCGTTTGGAACGTTGGTACAGCTCGCTTTAGAAAACGCGGAGCAAAAAACACTGGATACGGTACTTGCTTTTTGTAAATCGGTGGGACTGCCTGTTTGTCTGCGGGACCTGGGTGTGGAAGAATTATCCGATGAAAGGTTGATGAAGGTTGCGACGCACGCATGTTCTGATTTAGAGACGATGGATAATATGCCCTTTGAAGTGACTCCGGAGGATGTTGCGGCAGCGATCAGGACGGCAGACAGAATCGGCGGTGCTTACGTATGAAAAAAATAATCAATAATATTGAGAATATTGTGATAGAAATGTGTGAGGGAATTGTTTGCGGCAGACCGGAGCTCGCATTTGATCCGAAATATAAGATTGTAAAACGCGCGGATATGGACGCTTCCAAGGTCAGTCTGATTTCCGGCGGCGGAAGCGGACATGAACCGGCACATGCCGGATTTGTGGGAAAAGGCATGATTACAGCGGCGGTATGTGGGGATATATTTGCTTCGCCATCCACAATCCAGGTGTATAACGCGATCCTGCAAACGCAGAGTGACGCGGGGACATTGCTCGTCATCAAAAATTATTCGGGGGACTGTATGAATTTTGAGGCGGCAAAGGAAATGGCGGAAGATGACGATATCAGGGTAGAGTGTGTTTATGTAAATGATGATATCGCAGTGCAGGACAGCCTGTATACGACAGGGCGCAGAGGAGTTGCAGGGACGATATTCGTACACAAGATTGCCGGGGCGGCATCGGAAGCGGGTATGCGTCTTGATGAAGTGAAACGTATTGCGGAAAAGACGATCAAAAATGTTAAGTCGATTGGTTTTGCGCTTACGTCGTGTACGGTTCCGGCGAAGGGAACGCCAACATTTGAAATGGGGGAGGATGAGATCGAGTTCGGCGTAGGGATACACGGCGAGCCGGGGATTGAGCGCTGCAAGATCGATACGTCCGCACGGCTTGCTGAGAGAATGATGCAAAAACTTTGCGATGAGCTGGAGCTAAGGGGAGGGGACAGATGTGCTGTTATGGTCAACGGGCTGGGAGGAACTCCGTTGATGGAATTGTATGTGCTTAATCACGACATACAGGCGATATTTGAAGATAAAAACATGATATCTGTCAAGACATTAGTGGGAAATTATATGACATCGCTTGATATGGCGGGGGCGTCCATCACATTGTTAAAGTTGGATGACGAACTGGAAAAACTGTTGATGCAAGCGACGGACGTTGCGGCATTCCGTTAGAAAGGAAGACAAAAATGAGTGTGACATTAGATGAAGTGAAGAAAGCTATTTGTAAGCTGTGCGATATTATTATTGCAAACGAAGTTTATTTTTGCGAGCTGGATTCGGTCGCGGGGGATGGGGATTTTGGAATGTCTGTCGCAAAGGGATTTAAGGAAGTGAAAAAACAGTGGGAAGAAATCGACGACGCTGATATTGCGGCATTTATCAAAGGATGCGCGTTGATTATTACAGAATACTGCGGCGGTGCCTCCGGTCCGATTTGGGGATCAGGGTTTCGTGCGGCGGCAAAAAGCGCACAAGGAAAAGACACGTTGACGCTTCATGATATTGCGGAAATGTTTGAGGCGGCTGTCGCAGGGATTCAGAAACGCGGAGGCGCAGCGCGGGGAGAAAAAACGTTGCTGGATGCGTTGATCCCGGCAGCGGAGGCGTTGCGTGATGCTGCGCAAAAAGGGATAGGCATAAAGGAAGCGTTCGTAAATGCGGCAAAGAGCGCAGAGCAAGGAGCAGAGGAAACCAAGAATATGGTCGCCTCCAAAGGTCGTGCTTCCTATGTAGGAGATCGGAGCCTTAATTACCCTGATGCCGGCGCAATGGCGATCGGTGTCATTTTAAAAGAATTTGTTCGCTGATACATAAAAGGTATTTCTCAGAAGCCGATCCGGAAAAAACGGATCGGCTTTTTGATATCAGCATATTTTTTATAAAAAAGAATTGACAACTTTTTGATAATGATATAATATAACAATGTACCTACATTACGATATAATTTTTACGGCATTTCTTTGCGGGGTACACAACACAATATTTTAAAATCTATAATTTATCAATAAATAAAAAAACCTATTTTATGTAACGATGTAAATGATACCGAAATAAAAAGTCGGTGGAAAGTGCCTATGATTTTAACTCATCGTGGGGGAAGAATCTATGGCGATCGTGACAAGTTAATTGCGGATGGATGAATGAAAAAGAGGAATATGCAGGTTTGATACATGGTCCATTGCGCTAAGTATTTGATAGGGCTGGGATTTTGTAAAAAGATAGGGAGACGAGCATGATGCAAAGAAATCGAATAACAGTGATAGGGCACTATGGAATGTCGCTATTGATGAATGTGGAGCGCTTTCCTGTGATAGGAGAAACCGTGGAAGGACTGGATCTGGAGACAGAACCGGGCGGGAAGGGATATAATCAGGCGATTGCAGCCGGCAGATTAGGGGCGGAGGTAAACTTTATAACCGCGGTTGGCGGAGACGATTTTGGCGGTTATTGTGAGCGCGATCTTATTTCAGAAGGCGTAAAGGGAAGATATATTATTCCGTTTAAGCAAGAAAAAACCGCTTGTGCCTTTGTGATTAACTCCGGGGATAAAAACAGTGAAGTCTTTGTGTATCCGGGTGCGATCCGCAAAGTGACGAGCGCGCATATCCGTGAGATGGCAAAGGTGATAGAAGAAAGCAAATTGCTATTGGTACAAAATGAGATAACGGAAGAGGCGTTGCTGCAAGCAATTGAGATTGCGGCAAACGCAAATGTGGAGATCATCTATAATCCGGCGCCGGCATACCCGCTGAATGTGAAAGCGTTGTCTAAGATCGTTTGTATAACGCCAAATGAGGTAGAAGCGGCTACACTTGCCGGATTAGATACGGAAAAAGAGCTTGATATAGACGTCGCGCTTAGTAAGCTGCATCAGTCGGGGGCGCGAAATATTGTTATTACATTAGGGAAAAACGGCTCGGTTGTTTCGCTGGAGGACGGCACAAGGTATCAGGTGCCTCCGATGCAGGTCGATGTTGTGAGTACAACAGGGGCAGGGGACTCTTTTAATGCCGCCTTTGCAGTCCATTTTTTAAAAACGCATGACATTCTTGAATCTGTAAAATATGCAACAACCGCATCCGGCTTACAAGTCATGCGTCCGGGGGTTGTGACGCATATGCCATATAAGGAAGAAACGGATCAGTATTTCAGAAAATTTTGGGAGGATCATGATGCAGTTAGAATTTAAAAACAGCAAAGCGGATATGTATGTACCTGACGGGTTGGAGCCTGCGGAGGCGCTTGCGAGGACAACAGTTATGAGTATTGCGGCGCATCAGGATGATTGTGAGATCATGGCATATCACGCAATCGCCAATTGTTATCGCAATGAAAAGGAATGGTATACGGCGATTGTTTTAACGGATGGCGGAGGATCTCCTCGTTCCGGGGCGTTCTCGGATTTCACAAATGAGCAAATACATGTCAAACGATCAGCAGAACAGCGTGTTGCGGCGGATATTGGAGAATATGCGGCAATGATACAGCTTGCATATTCCAGTGCGGAAGTGAGAGAGGATCGTTGTGAAGAAATTGAAGGGGAATTGGTCAAGCTCCTTAAAATGGCGTGTCCGCGCGTTATGTTTATACACAATCCGGCGGATAGGCACGAAACACATTTGGGAGCGTGTATGCGCGCGTTGTACGCAATTCGCGCGTTGCCAAAAGAAGAACGACCCGAAGCGGTATATGGCATGGAGGTGTGGAGGTCTCTTGACTGGTTAAGCGCGCAAGATCGCTTGACGTTTGATACGTCGAAATATCCTGAGATGGCTCAAAATATCATTGCTGCTTTTGATTCGCAATGTACACCAAAAAAACGTTTTGATCTCGCGGCAATTGGCAGAAGATTGGGGAATGCGACTTTTCAGGAACCGCGAGAGATTGATACGACAAATTCGTGCAGCATCGGGATGGATCTTACCCCTTTGATTGAAGATGACGAACTCGATATTCGTGCGTTTATTCTCGCGCATATCGATCGGTTTTATCGCGATGTCGATCGGTTGATCACACAGTTACAAAAAGGAGTATGAAAATGAAATTAGTCATCACGCATAGTTATCTGGAAAGCGCTGCATTGTGCGCAAGAATGATGGAGGAAGCCGTTTGTAACAATCCGGAGGGATTGATTGGGCTGGCGACAGGTTCGACGCCGATCCCGGTCTATGAAAAGATGGTACAGGGAAAAAAGGAAGGAAAGGCGGATTATTCCAATATTCATACCATTAATTTAGATGAATATATCGGTGTTCCAAAAGAGAATGTCAATTCATATATGTATTTTATGAGAAAGCATCTTTTGGACGAGGCAGGTGTGAAAAAAGACAATATTTATATTCCGGATGGCATGGCGCAGCCGCAGGCGGAAACTGCGAGGTTGAACGGTTATTTAAACCATCATGTGATGGATATTCAGCTCTTGAGTGTGGGAACAAACGGTCATATTGGATTTAACGAGCCAAGTGATGTTTTTTTTGACCAATACCATATTGTGACACTGACAGAAGAGACAAGGCAAAGCAATTCACGTTTGTTTAACCGCATTGAGGAAGTGCCGAAGATGGCAATTACCATGGGGATCGGGGGGATTATGAGGGCAAAGAAAATAGCCTTTTTGGCAACCGGAAACGAGAAATTGTTTGCAATGAAGGGGATTTTGGAAGAAGGCGATATTATACCAAAAAACCAAGGAACGATATTAAAATTGCATGCTGATTGCACAATTTTCTTAGACAAGGAACTTGCAAACCAAATCACGCCGGCTGACGGTGTGGAGGTTGTTTGTTGCTGATAATTGGAAAAGAGAAAGGGAGGAAAGAACGATATGATCAAGATGGCGATAGTGGGAGCGGGACTTTGGGCGCAGGAACATGGGAGAATTTTTCAGGAGATGAAGGAGACGAAGGCGATAGCGATTTGCGATCTAAATAAGGAACGGGCGCAAGCGTTTGCGAAAATGTACGGTATCGACGAGGCTCAGGTATACACGAATCATAAGGAAATGCTCGATCAATCGGGATGTGATGCGGTTTCTATTGTTACGCCGGATTTTCTGCATACAGATATTGCGGTGGATTGTGCCAACGCAAAAAAACATATGATTATTGAGAAGCCGCTTGCGACAAAAAGAGACGATGTGTTCAGAATATTGGATGCTGTGGACAAAAATAACGTCAGAGTAATGGTGGATATGCACAATCGGTGGAGCCCGCCATTTAACAATGCAAAGGCAATTTTGGATAGCGGCAGTATGGGAAGACCGATAAACGCATATTTCCGTTTGAATGACATCAAATCAGTGGCGACAGACATGTTAGCTTGGTCGTCAAAGTCTTCCATTCTGTGGTTTTTGGGGAGCCACTTGCTGGATACGCTCGTTTGGATATTGGGAAGTTATCCGAAAACAATTTTTGCGCGCAGCTCGCGCGGTGTGCTGGATGCGCTGGGGGTTGACGCGGTGGATGTGTATCAGGCGTCCATAGAATTTGACAACGGTGTAATTGCACAGACGGAAAACGGCTGGATCACGCCAAATGGAAACTCGTGTGTTAATGATATCAAGTTTAATATGGTATGCGAAAACGGGAAAATAGATATTGATGCTTCGAGCAATAACTTGTTGCAGGTAACGACGGATACGCGCATGGATACGGGTGATTGTATCGTGGCAAATAAGGTGTTTGATTACCATAAAGGATTTGCGTACGAAAGCATTAGAAGCTTTGCGCAAAAGCTGGAAAGCGGAGAAGATTTTTTGGTATCGTTACAGGATGCGGCACAAGTCGTGATTGCGCTTCTTGAAATCATGAAGTCGGCGCAAAGTGGCGAATCGGTTGTTTGTGAAAAAATTTGAGGAAAGTATCTGTATGTGTGATATGGGTTATTAGACATGGAGATGAATGCACAGGCAATACAAACCGTAACGGGAACAATCGAAAAATCAGAGCTTGGACATACGCAATGCCACGAACATTTGTTTTTGGAGCGCGGTAAAAGCGCTGAAGTTTCAGATGTGCTGTGTATGGAAGATTATGAAAAAAGCAAAGCGGAACTGTTGCTTTATAAGAATGCGGGCGGCGGCACCGTAGTGGATGCACAGCCGGTGATGTGTGGGCGAATGGCGGAGTGCATGCAAAAAGCTTCGGGGGAAACAGGCGTCTTTCTCATCGGCTCCACAGGATTTCACAAGACAATCTTTTATTACGATGACAGCTATATCTTTAACAAAAGCGAGGATTGGATCACGCGTCTTTATGTACAAGAGCTACAAAGCGGTATGCTTGCTTCACGGCAGGCGGGAGGAGGCAAAACAAATGCGAAAGCGGGATTGATCAAAACGGCAGTGGATGCAGGCGGGATATGCAAAGATGTTGTTTATCAGAAACTACATCACGCGGCGGCGCAGGCGCATCTTATGACCGGCGCACCTGTGATGTGTCATATGGAACAGGGTGCAAACGCAGAGGAAGTCGTGGATTTTTACCTGAATCGTGGCGTTAAGGCAGAGTGCCTCATGATTGCGCATCTCGACAGGACAAGGTATGATATCGGTTTTCACAAAGATATTTTGTCGACGGGCGTATATCTGGAATATGACACAATTAAAAGGGAGCGATATCATGACAAACGGACAGAATGTACGTTAATACAAAAAATGATCGAGGCCGGTTATGAAAAGCAAATATTGTTATCGCTGGATACGACGCGGGCACGATTGAAGAGTTACGGAGCTCCATTTGGATTGGATTATATTTTAGTTTCGTTCCTGCCATACTTGTTGGAAAAAGGGATAAGCAGGCGTGAAGTGTATACCATGACGGTGGAGAATCCTGCAAATGCATTGTGTATGATCAAAAAACAGAACAATAGATAAATAGGCATAAAGGAGCAGGAGAGAATGATAAAACATGCAGCTGCAACACAACCTACAATGTACTTTATTGGAGTCAGTACAGAGAGTTCCTCTATTATGAAAGTGTTCCCGGAATGGGCAAAAGCGCTGGGGCTGAAAAATACGGTGATGAAAGGAATTGATATTCCCATTCATGCTGATGCAGACAATTATATTGAGGCGGTCAAATTTATTAAAAATGATCCGCTTTCGATGGGAGCGCTTGTCACAACACACAAACTGGATCTGTTTAAGGCGGCAAAGCATTTGTTTGAATATGTAGATCCGTACGCGCAGATGTTTGACGAGCTTTCGTCGATTTCGAAACGGGGCAATCAGCTGCGCGCATTTGCGAAAGACCCCATTTCGAGCGGGTTGGCATTAGAACATTTTATGCCGGAGAATTACTGGCGAGATCATCCTGAAGCGGGTGTATTTATCATGGGAGCAGGCGGTAGTGCAATCTCGATGTGTTCTTACTTTTTACGGGATACATTTATGGGGAACTATCCAAATAAAATAGTGATTGCAAACAGGAGCCAACCAAGGCTCGACGAACTTCGACGGATCAATGAGACATTGCTGAATACAAAAGGGCAAACGACCTGCGAGTATTACCTGACGCCGGAATATGGACAGAATGACGAGGTGCTGCATCAGATGGGTGAAGGATCGCTGATCATTAACGCGACGGGGTTGGGAAAAGACAGACCGGGATCGCCGCTGACGGACAACGCGATATTTCCAATGCATGCTCTGGTATGGGAGATCAACTATCGCGGCGACCTTCGGTTCATGCATCAGGCAGAGGAACAGCAGACGGAACGAAACCTGATGATCGAAGATGGATGGATATACTTTATCCACGGATGGACACAGGTAATATCGGAGGTTTTTGATATTCCAATCGAAGGAGAGCGCCTGGAAGAGCTGAGTAGGATCACACAAAACATCAACGCTGGCGCTTGATAGAAAGGCGGAATAACCAAGTGGGACAAAGCAGGAAAGACAATCAATTTAATTGGGAGCAAGGATATACGATCGGGTTCGACATTGTCACGGGTATGTCGGATGAAAAGGAGACGACCAAACGATACCTGAGCCAGATGAAAGGGCTTTTTGCGGATGAAGAAGCATATCAAGCGGCGCTGGGACAAAAGGACAGCCTTGTATATGAGTTTCATGAGATGAATGCGCCGGAAGATGCGGGAGATCTGGCGTTTGGCATATCGATTACATATCCGGGGAAGATCGGAAGCGAATACTTTATGACAAAAGGACATTTCCATACGGTTCTGGAGACAGCGGAAGTGTATTATACGCTACAGGGCGAAGGACTTATGCTGTTGGAAAATCCGCAGGGGGATTGGTCGGTACAACCGCTTAAAAAAGGGAGGGTGGTCTATGTACCAAAATCCTACGCGCATAGAACAATCAATACGGGAACACAACTGCTGAGAACGTTCTTTGTATTCAGAGGTGATGCGGGGCATGATTATAAGACAATTGAAACAAAAGGATACCGCATGCTGATTGAAGAGAGGAATGGACAACCTGTATGTGTGCCAAATCCGAAATGGAATGACAAGACGGCTGAGTAAAAAGAAAATGTGTCGAAGTTAAGGAGTAACAGTATGAAGGTTTTGGTAACGCCTACTTCATTTCTGAAGCCGGTCAATGCAGCTGCAAAGAATCGGCTGGAAGCCTTCGCGGATGAGGTGCGCTATAATGAGACGGGCAAACCGCTACAGGGGCAACAATTGATTGACATGCTACAAGATGTTGACGGTTATATTGCGGGCGTAGACTATATTACAGCGAATGTCGTTGCTGCGGCATCCTCTAAACTAAAAGTAATTTCGCGCTATGGAGCCGGCGTAGACAGGGTAGATGTTGCTGCATGTACCAAACGCGGGATTACGGTTACCAATACGCCGGGGACAAATTCAGTGGCGGTGGCGGAATTGGCGTTTGGGCTTATGCTAAATGTGGCGCGCAACATTCCGTATTTGCATCAGAAAGTACTTGCGGGAGGATGGATACGCAGCGAAGGAATTGAACTGAGAGGTAAAATGTTAAGTATTATTGGGATGGGAGCGATCGGTAAAAATTTGGCGGTACGCGCGCGTGCGTTTGAAATGGAAGTGGTTGCATATGATCCGTATTTTGACAAGGATTTTGCACGGCAGCATGGCATAGGTATGTGCAGCATGAAAGAAGCGCTGCAGACAGGTCAGTTTATTTCGCTGCATGTTCCTTTGAATGAACAGACAAAAAATATGATCAATCATCAGACGATCGCAGACATGAAGGATGGGGCGGTCATCATCAATACGGCAAGGGGTGGTCTGATTGATGAAGCGGCGGCGGCACAGGCTGTGATAAGCGGCAAGTTGGGAGGATTGGGATTGGATGCGTTTGAACAAGAACCATTGACAGATTCACCTTTGAAAGGATTGGAGAGGGTTATATTTACCCCTCACACAGGCGCGCATACCGCGGAAGCTGTAGCGGGAATGGGCGCGATGGCTGTGGAAAATTGTATCAGCATATTGTCCGGAAAGGCATGCAAATGTGTGATAAACGCACAATGAAAAAAATACCGGCAAGAAAGAATATATTTTATGGAAATGCCAGCAAAGGAGTAAGGCAATGAAAAAAACGGGAGTATTACAGCGTTTGAAAGAATGCGGTGTGGTTGCGGTGATACGCGGGGATAATCAAGAACAAGCAATGAAAACGATAGAGGCATGCATTGAAGCGGGAATTGTTGGTATTGAAATTACATTCACCGTACCCGGCGCGTTGAGATTGATCGAGAAAGTAACGCAAGAATTTAACGAGACCGAAGTGTTGGTGGGGGCGGGCACGGTTCTTGATCCGGAGACAGCGCGCGCGGCAATTCTCGCAGGCGCAAATTATGTGGTGAGTCCGTGCCTGAATAAAGATACGATAAGAATATGCAAACGTTATCAGATTGCTTGTATGCCGGGCGCGATGACGATCAAAGAGGTGGTGGAATGCTTGGAAGAGGGCGCGGATATTGTGAAAATATTCCCCGGGAACCTTTTTGGACCATCCATTATAAAATCTATCAAAGGACCGTTACCCCAAGCGGAAATGATGCCTACGGGCGGTGTAAATGCGGAAAACGCAGCGGAATGGATCAAAGCGGGAGCAGTGGCCATTGGCGCAGGCGGCGATTTGACGGCGGGGGCAAAAAACGGCGACTATGAAAGTGTTATAAGAATTGGTAAACAACTTGTGGAGGCGGTTAAGAACGCCAGATAATCATTTGATGGAGAAGAACTTCTAAAATAATAATAGGAATTTGAGAAATAAGGATTGACAAATAACAGAAATCATTTATAATATAGCTATGTACCTACATTGGTATGTAATAACTTATGGCTGATGCTAACCGTTACAACAATTCCAATTATTATTTGCACAAGTTGATCGCACGTTATATTTTCTGAACAGGTTACCTTACAGAATCGGATGACAACATCTGTTTTTATCATCTATTTCAAAAAACATAAATGAATTACAAAGGCATTTGTTTTGGGCGAACGAAGCAGTCGCGTCAGCGGCTCAAAGAAGTGTAGCTTTACAATATATGATATTGAGAATTGTCATATATTTTATTAAAGGAACAAAGGAGAGGAAAAGAATGAAGAGTATGAAAAAGACACTGGTAGTAATGGTAGCGCTCGTATTGGTTATGTGTTTGGTGGTTGCTTGTGGTGTTCCCGCAGCGCCGGCGGCATCGGAAACAGCAGCGCAGAGCAAGCCTGCGGCGGAATCTGCAGCGGCAACCAAAGAAGCGGCGTCGGACAAAGGCACGATCAAAATTGGGGCTTGTCCGGCGGCATCGGATGTTCCGTTTTTCGTAGATCTTGGTAAAGGATTTAAGGAGGGTGGCGAAAAGTATGGCGCACAGGTTGATGTGCAATTTACGGATCGTAGTATTGAAAAAGAAATTTCTCTGACAGATACGTATTTATCGCAGGGATATAACGCAGTGGTTATGGATACGGTGGACAGCGCAGCAGTATCCGGTCCGGCGAAGAAAGCCGCTGATGCAGGCGCACTGTTTGCTTGTGCAGATACGATCCCGGATGAGCCTACGCTTATGACGGTTAGCGTATCGAGTGACAATGAGCAGGGTGGTGTCGCTGCGGCAGAGTTGATGAAAAAGTATCTGCCGGAAGGCGGGAAAGTCATCATGCAGACATTCGATTATTCATCGAGAACAATGGATGGGCGCTACAACGGTTTTAAAAAGACAATTGAAGGATCGGGGATTGAGATTGTAGAGGAAGTTTCATGCGACGGATCACGCGAGGATTTTCAAAATAAAATTACACCGATACTTTCAAAATATCCTGAAGTAGTAGGTATTTATTGTACGCAGGGTGATGCCGCGATGGGCGCTTTGACGGCGGTAGAGGGCGCAGGGCTCAAGGATAAGATTAAGATCGTTGCCTTTGATGTGGATGCGGAGATCGGCGATAAAATCAAAAACGGTTCGGCGATCGTGGCAGGCGTTGCGCAGTTCCCAAAGGAAATTGGCATGAAGACGATCTATGAGCTTACAAAGGCATGGGAAACAGGAACCGTGACAAATGAAGTAATTTTGCTCCCGATTTTGCCGGTAGAAAAAGATACGGTGGATGAATTAAGGGCTGATTCTACAGCATATCTGGAAAAGTATAGCGAGTATCGCGTAGATTAAACGGATTGTTTGCGGAAATGGGGGCGTATATGCCCCCAATCCGCATATTTTAAAAGTTTGGAGGAGAGGGCTTTGTCAACAGTATTGCAACAAAATCAGACAACCGAAAACGATAGGATTGTCAGAATGGAAGACATTGATAAGAGCTTTTCCGGCGTGCAGGTATTAAGAAATGTTGGGTTTGATTTAAAGCGCGGAGAAGTGCATGCGCTTGTTGGCGAAAACGGCGCGGGAAAATCTACGTTGATGAACGTATTAATGGGCATACTTACACCGGAGAAGGGGGAGATTTTTGTAAATAACGAAAAGCAACCCCGTGGTTATTCCATCAACCATGCCCTTAAGACGGGGATCACAATGATTCCACAGGAATTGGCGCTTGTCCCCGCTATATCGGCGGCGGAAAATATTATGATGAGTCATCGACCAAAATATAAAAGCGGCGTATTGAATGCAAAGGAAATGCGCAAGCAGGCGCAGGAATATGTGGATCGGCTGAATTTTAATTTTGATGTATCGGTACGGACGGATTCGCTAACGATTGCATATCGACAGTTGGTTTGTATCGTTAAAGCGATAGCTGAAGATACAAAAGTGATTATTATGGATGAACCGACCTCTTCACTTAGTGCGGAGGAGGTAGCGAACCTCCATAAAATTATTAAAAGAATAACGGAACAAGGGACCTCTATCATCTATATTTCTCACTATATTGACGAAATATTTGCGATTTCGGATCGCATTACCGTTATGCGTGACGGCGAAAACGTAGGAACATATGAAACAAAAGGATTGTCGCAGCGAGAATTGATTTCCATGATGGTTGGCGAGGAATTGCTGCAAACGCAAAATAATCTGATGGAACGTGTACAGCTAGACAGCAATCAAGAAAGAGAAGAAAACGAACCAATCTTGGAGATATGTGATTTGAAAATTAATGCGAAGACACCGCCATGCAGTTTTCAGGCATATGCCGGAGAGGTGGTAGGGCTGGCGGGATTGGTTGGAGCAGGAAAGACGGAGATCACAAAGGCGATTCTTGGAATAGAAAAATTTGAAAGCGGCACGATTAAATTAAAGGGGAAAGAGGCCGCGATTAAGAGCCCGATCGACGCATATGACAATGGGTTTGCGATCATCCCGGAAGACCGTAAGCTGGAAGGGCTTTGCTTGCTTTCGTCAGTGGAAGAAAATATTTCCCTTACACCAAAATATAGAAAAACAATATCCAAGATGGGCGTGATCCGGAAAAAGCCGATGAGAGAAGATACAAACAAGGCAATTGAACAACTGTCTATCAAAGTCAGTGGACCGAAACAAAGGGCGCGGCGGCTTTCGGGAGGGAATCAGCAAAAATTGGTACTTGCGAAGGCTTTGCTGACAAAGCCGGAGATTCTGATTTTGGATGAACCCACGAGAGGCATTGATGTGGGAGCAAAAGGAATTATTTATGAGTTGATTCGGAATTTACGCGATGAAGGAATGTGTGTCGTCTTTTGTTCTTCTGATGTTCAAGAGATTTCTCTGGTATGCGATCGAGTGTTGGTTTTGCGTGACGGAGTGATTGTTGCAGAGCTTCGAGCGGGAGAAAGTTCGGTTCAAAACATATTAAATTATGCGGCAGGAGAGTGAGAAGCATGAATGAGTTAACAAAGAAAAATAAAACTGCAAAAGAGATTTTTTCTAAATATGGGGCGTTGGTGCTGATTATAGTAGCCATGATGGTGGGTACGGGTATTTTTCAGCCGGTGTTCTTTAACGCTTCAAACTTGTTGAACCTGATTATCAATAACAACAATGTATTTCTGGCCGCGTTTGGCATGACGTTTGTCATCATGGCGGGGGGAATTGATTTGTCCGTCGGATCATTGGCGGCGTTGAGCGGTATGTTTGCGGCAATGTTATTGGCGGCGGGAGTAGACCCCCTTGCGACGATCGTTATTACGATGGCGCTTTGTTATGGACTGGGCATGGTCAGCGGGTTGATCGTGACAAAATCACAAATTCCGCCGTTTGTTATGACGCTGGGCACGATGACGATTTACCGTGGTCTTGCGGTTGCGATCAACGGAGGCTATACCATTCCGATCTCAATCGAAGATCCGTTTACACAGCTTGGTACGGGTAATATTTTAGGAATACCTACGCCGATCTTTATTATCATTGTTGTATTTGCGATAGGAGCTTTCCTGCTGAGTAAAACAAACATAGGAAGAAACGTCTATGCAGTGGGCGGTAATGTTGAGGCAGCGAGGATTTCGGGAATCAATGTGCTTAGTACAAATATGTTTGCATATGGTATGTGCGCTGCGCTGTCCGGTTTGAGCGGCATGATACTGGCAGCCAGAATGTATACGGGGCTGCCGTCGGCTTGCGTTGGTCTTGAAACACAGGCAATCGCCGCGGTTGTTTTGGGCGGAACAAGCTTTACAGGCGGCGACGGCGATATTTTAGGGACCGTATTAGGTGTGTTGCTACTCGCGGTGATGTTAAATTGTATGGTGCTGCTTAGTGTGCCATCGTGGCTTCAGGATGTATTTCAGGGATTGATTATCATTATTGCCGTTATATATGATAAAGCGAGAAAAGCTAAAAAATAAGAAATTATTACTGTGAGGAACGGAGGATGGGCATGCTGAAATGTTTTGATTTAAACGGAAAAACGGCATTGATTACCGGAGCAGGCGGTGGTTTGGGAAAGGTATTTGCAAAAGCCCTCAGTGAAGCAGGGGCGCAGACATTTTTGGTGGGCAGAAATGAAGATTCGCTTGTACCTGTAGCAAACGAAATTCGCGGGATAGGAAAAGCGTGCGAATATACTTCCTGCAATATTATGGATGAGGGCAGCATTGAAAATGCGGTGGAAGTGTGTAAGGAAGCTTACGGAAAAGTTGATATTCTGGTCAACGCCGCAGGCAGCAACAGGATCAATCTTTCGCCAATGGAAACGGATACACAAACGTATCATAAGGTGGTACAAACAAATGTCTTAGGAACGTTAAATATGAGCAAGGCTTGTGCGCGGGATATGATGAAACGGCGCTGGGGACGGATCGTAAATATTTCGTCTATCTCAGGGATGATTGTGAACAAAGGGGTACATGGAGGCTCTTATGAAGTGACAAAAGCGGCAATGATCATGATGACAAAAACGCTTGCGACGGAATGGTGTGCCGATGGAATTTGTGTCAACGCGATCGCTCCCGGGTATTTCGGGACACAGCCAAATCTTGATTTTTTTGCGGCTGATGATACATTCTATGATAAGGTGATGGAGATGATACCCATGCGGCGCATGGGCGAGCCGGAAGAATTGATTGGCGCTTTGATCTTGCTGTGTTCGGACGCGGCAAGCTATATGCAGGGGGAGTGTATTGTAGTAGATGGGGGGTATACATGCTGGTAAAAAAAGGATATTTTATGAAAAGTATCTAGATATCTATGTGTAAAATGTAGTATGCTAGATATATATATACTAAAACATGGGAGGCAAGCTATCCGATGAAGATGCTTTGCGGGGTCGGTGATCCGGGCAACAGGGTACAAGACCAGAGATATGCTGCAAGCGGGATAGCTGCATAAGGTGTCAGTCAAGCGCGTTTTGGAGGCGTATGACTCATGCCGGGGAATGGCGATTGATTTATGAAAAATACGAATTTCATCGTGTTTAAGGAAAAATATCAAGAATACTTCTTAAAGAAGAATACTTGTGAGGGAGGATGACATGGGACTATTTGATCGAAACATTAATAAATCGACGCGTATACCCCTGTATTTTCAATTAAAGGAATTGATTATGGAAGAAATACAAAATGGTCGCTATCCGAAGGAAAGTGCAATTCCGACGGAAAAGGAGATCAGTGAGTTCTTCCAGATCAGCAGAACGACGGTAAGACAGGCTATTTCGGAACTGGTACAAGAAGGATGGTTATACCGTGTAAAAAGCAAGGGAACTTTTGTATCGCATCCCAAAATGAATCAAGATTTTATACAACAGTTGGAATCTTACAGAGACCAGATTCGCCGTTCGGGCATGACGCCCAGTTCGGAGGTCTTGGAAATGAAGGTCATTAAGGCACCGCCGGCGGTGGCGGAAAATTTGAACATCAGTACATCGGATAAAGTGATTTTTTTATATCGGCGGCGGTTTGCCGACGCCGAGCCGATGGTGGTGATCAAGACGTATTTGCCGTATGACAAATGTGGATTTGTTATGGAGCGTGATTTGAATAAAGATGCATTATACACGGTACTGAAGGAATCAGATATTGCGGAAATCAAATATGTTAACCGTGTAATGGAGGTTGCGTTAGCAAACAAGCAGGATGAAGAGCTCCTTAATATCAAACGCGGCAAACCGATTCAACTGATCACTTCTATCGGTTATAATGCGTATAATTGCCCGATTGAGTATTCGGTTGCGCGTTATAGAGGGGACAGAAACAGCTTTAGGGTAACAGTATTTCCGCCAAATCACTAAAGACATTGCCGAATGCGATTTCCACTTCGGCATATGGAAGACGAGGGGATATGCAATGACAGAAGAGCAAAGGATACGGTGTATTTCGGATGCTGTGGATCAGAACCGGCAGCGCTTGCTGGAAATATGCATCAGATTGATTGAAAAGGAAAGCGTTACGGGAAACGAGCTTGCAGTACAGGATGAAGTAGAAGATATCTTGCGGGAGGCCGGCATGGAAATCGACAGATGGCAGCCGGATGATGCGGAGCTTCGTGCTTCGGAACTATTCTCTGAAAACGGCGAGAGCTTCAAGGATCGTCCGGTGGTGGTCGGAATATTAAGAGGAGCTGACCCGCAAAACGGAAAATCGTTATTGGTAAACGGGCATATTGATGTAGTAACGCCAGAGCCGCTTGATAAATGGAAGTCTGATCCGTTTGAAGCGGTCATCAGCGATGGAAAACTATATGGGCGCGGCGCGTCAGACATGAAAACAGGACTTGCAACAGCCATTTTTTGCGCAGAATTGTTGAAAAAGGAATTTGGAAGTTTGAATGGCGATATCATAACGGTCAGTGTGCCGGGAGAAGAAAACGGTGGCAACGGCACGGTGGCTGCTGCATTGCGTGGATATACAAAGGCAGACGGCGCTATTTATCCCGAGCCAACTTCTAACCAAATTCAGCCGGCACATAGAGGCGCGGCGTTTTGGCGCATTCACATCGAGGGAAAAGCTTCGCATGGCGGTACCAAATACAAAGGTGTTTCTGCTGTGGAGAAGGGAATAAAAGTGGTGGAAGCGCTACAGACGCTGGAGCGGGAGCGAAACGAAGCAATATGCAGTAAGAATCATTATTATAGTGATTACCCGATTAGCGCGCCTGTGACAGTGGGAATCTTTCACGGAGGGCAGTTTACAAGCGGGGTACCGGAATATTGCCTGCTCGAAGGCTGTATTGAGTATGTGCCGGGGGAAAAAAGCGCGAATGTGCTCCGTTCGTTTGAAGAAGCGGTTAGAGCGGCATGCAAGGAAGATGCTTGGATGATGGAACATCCGCCGCGCATAGAGTGGTTTGGTTTGCTCTATGAGCCTGCTTCTACGGAAGAAGAGAATCCCCTTGTGCAGGCAGCTGTGAAAAGCTATGAGGATATGCTGGGAGAAGAACCGCGTATCAACGGCTTTGAAGCGGGGACGGATATGCGCGTACTGCGCAATGGGTTTGGAGTGCCGGGGGTGATATTTGGTGCGGGTGATATTGCGATGGCGCATGCGCCGAATGAATATGTATCGATTGACCGCCTGGTGGAAAATGCTAAAGTAATGGCGTTGCTAATGGCAAACTGGTGCGGGATAGCAGGGCACAGTTGATCGACACAAAAGCAATGGGGACTGTCAGGAAGATCTGAACGAAACCGATCTTCATTTATATACACATAGACATATAAGAACAATACAAAAGAGATAATGGCTTAACGAAAAAACGTAAGTCTATTTAAATTTTGTCAAAAATGCCTAAATCAGGCAGAAAACGGTGTTTATACGCGATTAAAAATACAAACAGGAGGTATTTGGTATGTGTTCTCAAAAAAATGGTAATGGTTGCGGTGGTAAGGCTTGCGGAGAGTTGAGGAGTTTGCCCGGGGAACGGTCTGAACAAATAAAACGTGATTTGTTTGAATATGAATCAGGAGGAACCTATTGGCGCGCGACATTTGGCAATGAAAATGTCATTCCTGTGTTTGATCATCAGGAGGGGGTTCGGCAGTGGGACGTTGATGGGAACGAATACATTGATACATACGGACCGTTTGCGGCGTCGTGTCTTGGTCATACGCCGGACGTTGTGATCGACGCGGTATACAATCAGGCAAAAACATTGATGCACTTGGCGGATATGCCCAGCATACCGCGCGCGGAATTTGTGAAAGAGCTGGCAAGCATTGCGCCGGAGGGAATGGATCCGGTAGTACACAGTGAAATTGGAGGCAGTGCGGCGGTAGAGCTTGCATTGCAAATTGCAGAATACAGTACGAATGATCCCCAAAATGGAATTATTTCGTATTATGGCGGATACCACGGCAGGATGTCGGGCGGTCTATCTGTGACGCCATGTGCATACTACAGGGAAAAAGTGCCGACGATCAAGAATGAAGTGACGCGTATTCCGTTCCCATATTGTTATCGTTGTTTTTATGGCAGGGAATATCCCGAATGCGATATGTTTTGTTTAAAGGCGCTGAAGGAAATGTTCAAGACGCCGGAATGCGGGCTGTATGATCCCAATACAAAGGTCAATCTGGTTTCTGCGCTGATTGCTGAACCTGCGCAGTTCCATGGCGGCGGTGTATATCCACCTCAAGAATATTGGAAAGGCGTACGTGAAATATGTGATGAATTTGGTATTGTGATGATTGCAGACGAAATTGCGATCGGTATGGGGCGTACCGGAAAATGGTGGTGCATTGAGCAGTATGATGTTGTGCCGGATATGATTATTACGTCCAAGGCATTGTCAGGCGGCGTATGGCCGCTGTCCGCTGTGATCGGCAAACGAAAGATCATGGATGTGTGGCAGGGAAATCCTGATAAGCACATGGGAACATGGCATGGAAGTGCGATTGGATGTACGGCGGCGACGACAACGATACGCGAACTGAAAAAACGTGATATGTTGCATGAGGTAGAAGAGGTTGGCAAGTATTTGAAAGACGGACTTTTGTCGCTGCAAAAGCGGCATGCGCTGATCGGGATTGTCGAAGGCATGGGTCTTGGATTGGGAATAGAGATGGTAAAGGATCGTCAAACGAAAGAGCCGGCAAAAGAAGAAACAGAATTTATTGTAAAACGCGCATTGGAATATGGAATGTTGTTGAATTTGTCCAGTTATTATGGGAATCGGATTACATTTATGCCGCCGTATGTGATTACAAAGGCGGATATTGATATCGTAATCAATATTTTGGATCGTTGTATCACAGAGGCAGAGAAGTGGTTTTAAGAAAAAACGATGTGAAAGGAGAAAACGTGGATATGCCTCCGGTAAAAGTTGGATTGGTTTGCGTTGGGTTGGAAGGCGAACGGAATGATTTGGCGGCGCGGTTTCGGGAAAGGGCTGTTAGCGAATTAAAGGCTAAGGGAATCGGCATTGTGAATGAGGATGCGCCGTGCACATTGACGCATGAAGAGGTGAAAGAACAATCGATACAAAGCGAGAGAGATGGTGCGGACGCGATCTTGTATTTGATTGGGACGTGGATTTTGGCCAATCATGTGATAGACGCAATTGCGCGTATTCAGATTCCGTTTGCCATATGGGGTATTCCGGAGCCGGCATCTTTTTCTTCGGTGGGCGCAAATGTTGTGCATGGTTCATTGGGAGAAATGGGAATCAAGCATCGCTTATTTTATGGACAGCCGGACGACGGGCAAACGCTGGAGGGCATCGTAAACTTTGCTCGGGCGGCTGCGGTAAAAAAGAGGCTGCGATCCTGCCGTTTGGGGATGATCGGCGGACGCACAATCAGCGCGTATCCGACAATGGCGGATGCAATACAAATCAAACAGATGTTTGGGATAGAGGTGGAGCACATTGACCAACTGGTATTGCTGGAAAAAGCAAAAGCGGTCACGACGGAGCGGTGCGATAAAAAAATTGCAGAGCTGTCGCAACGTGTGGGCAGCATAGAGGTGCCGGAAGATATGCTTCGAAGAGCTGTCAGCGTATATTTTGCTTTGAAGGAAATGATTGCTGAATATGAATTGGATATGGTGACGGTGAAATGCATCGGAGAATTTATGGATCGGTATTCATCCTGTTGCATAGCGCTCGCGATGCTCAATGATGAAGGAATATTGTGTACCTGTCAGTGTAATTTAAATGCAACGATTTCGGCGTATATTCTGTCGCGGTTATCGGAAATGCCTGTGTTTTTTGGCGATATCAATGTTGTTGTGAAAGAGACAAAGACCGCGAGGCTTATTAACTGCGGAAGTATTCCAATAAAGCTTGCGCAAGCGAAGGAGGATGTGAAGATTGTTCCGCAGTACGAGTATATGGGTGCGGGACGCGGAGCATGCACGTTTTTTTGCTGTAAGAGCGGGGCGGTGACATTCGGAACACTGGGAAGGGTAAAGAAAAAGTATGTGATGAATATTGCCACAGGCTCGGCTTTTTTGGAACGGAAAGAAACCTTGAAGGATGTGCGAACATGGGCGCAGGGGTTTGTACACCTCGATTGCGATCCAATGGTGTTCTATGAGAATTTGCGTTGCAATCACAGCGTAATGTGTTATGGCAATGAGGAGGCAGCGTTGCTCGAATTGTGCGCGCTTTACGACATTCAGCCGGAGACGACAACGCGGTGATGTATGCCTGATAACAAACGGGGGGATTGGAAATGCGATATATATTGGCACATGATCTGGGAACATCCGGGGATAAAGCAACCTTGTTTTCAGAGGACGGCGCGCTTATTGACAGCGTTGTGAAGGGGTATCAGACCAATTATTTTCACAATAACTGGGTAGAACAATCGGCGGAGGAATGGTGGAGAGCCGTATGCGCAGCGACACAGAGCTTGCTGGCAACAACGAAGATCGCGGCTGCGGACGTTGCGTGTGTTTCGTTTAGCGGACAGATGATGGGTTGTTTGTGTGTGGACAGAAAAGGAACGCCGCTCAGAAATGCGATCATCTGGGCAGACCAAAGAGCGGTTGCACAGGCGGGAGAGATCGAAAAAAGCATTTCGCAAAAAGATTTTTACCATATAACGGGACACCGAAATTCGGCTTCTTACGGGATGCAGAAGTTGATGTGGATCAAAGAAAACGAGCCGGAGATCTATCGAGCCACCTATAAAGTTCTGAATGCAAAGGATTATATCTGTTTTCGTCTCACCGGAGAATTTTGCACGGATTATTCTGATGCAAACAGTACCGCCGGATTTGATATCAACCGACTTGCGTGGTCGGAAGAACTGATTTCTTATGCAGATATTGACGGGGACAAACTGCCCGAGGCGTTCTGCTCTACACATGTTGCGGGGACGGTTCATGGGAAAGCGGCAAAGGAATGCGGACTTGCCGCGGGTACGCCCGTTGTCATTGGCGCCGGAGACGGCGTGACGGCGAATGTCGGTACGGGGTCGATATTGCCGGGCAAGACTTACTGCTGTATGGGAACATCGGCGTGGATTACCACAACATCCGAGCAGCCCTTATTTGATGAGAATATGAGAAGCGTAACGTGGGTACATGCTGTTCCCGGATACTATGCGCCGAATGGAACAATGCAAACCGCCTGTGCCGCGTATAACTGGATGAAAAATACCGTCTATGCAAAAGAAACAGAAGAGGCGGAACAAGAGGGACACTCGCCGTATGAGTATCTGAATGAGGGGGTTGCGTACAGCAGACCCGGATCAAACGGCTTGCTGTTTTTGCCTTATTTATTGGGAGAGAG
>CAZBSH010000021.1:0-41309 GCA_964494645.1 uncultured Christensenella sp.
TGGTGTTTGTAGCGCCGGACGATCCGCTTTCCATGGGCATGGTGGACGCGCTTAATGCTGCGGGCATTCGCGCCTTTGGCCCCACACGAGCGGCGGCGGAGATTGAATGGTCGAAGTCGTATTCCAAATGGCTGATGAAAAAATATGATATTCCGACAGCAGATTTTGAGGTGTTTGACGACGCAAAGCAAGCGCTTGATTATTTAAAAGGCGCAAAGTATCCTATTGTTGTAAAGGCGGATGGATTGGCGCTTGGAAAGGGCGTACTAATTTGCGAAAATTTTGAGCAAGCCAAGCAGGCAGTCAGCGATATTATGCTGGATAAAAAATTCGGCAATGCCGGCGCGAGGGTCGTGATTGAAGAGTTTATGACAGGACCGGAGGTTTCCGTGCTTACCTTTTGTGATGGAAACACGATTGTGCCGATGCTCCCCGCACAAGACCACAAACGTGCGTATGACAACGACGAGGGACTCAATACAGGGGGAATGGGAACGTTTGCGCCTACCTTGAAATTTACAAATGAAATGCAGGAATATGCGCAAAAGGAGATTTTTGAGAAAACGGTACAGGCATTGAATTCTGAGGGACGTACGTTTAAAGGTATCATTTTTTTCGGGCTGATGCTTACGGACGATGGAGTAAAGGTATTGGAATATAATGCACGTCTTGGAGATCCGGAAACACAATCGGTATTTATGTTGCTGAAGACGGATTTGCTCGATATTTTGGATGCGTCGATCGATGGAACACTTGACCGAATGTCGCTGGATTGGAAGGAAGAAAGCGCGGTGTGCGTGGTTATGGCTTCGGGCGGATATCCGGGAAAGTACGAAAACGGCAAACTGATCGAAGGGATTGCGTGCGCAGATGAGGATGTTGTTGTATTCCATGCGGGAACAAAAGTGCAAGACGGCAAGTATTATACAAACGGCGGGCGCGTGCTTGGCGTGAGTGCAACGGGAAAAGATATTGCGGATGCGCGAAAAAAAGCGTATGCGAATGTTAAAAAAATCAAGTTCGAGGATGCGCAGTATAGAACGGATATAGGCATCAAATAATACGAATGAAAAAGAGCCTGCATATGCAGGCTCTTTTTGTATCTGCCTTTTTATCTTTGGGATAAAATCTTATCAGCGACATAAAGACCGTTTGCAGCCGCTTGAGAGAGTGAACGGGTAAAACCGGCGCCATCGCCTGTAGCGTATACACGTGAAAATCCATCCAACTCGAAGTCTCGTGCGTACGGTCGCGCGGAATAGTATTTACATTCGATCCCGTAAAGAAGCGTATCGTAGTTTGCTGTGCCCGGCGCTACTTTATCCAGAGCGTAAAGCGTCTCGATAATGTTGTCAAGCTGACGCTTGGGCAGGCAAAGGCTAAGGTCGCCCGGAACTGCTTTTAGCGTAGGTCGCGTTGTAGATTGTGCGAGTCGGTTTGCGTCTGTCCTGCGTCCGGCGAGAAGATCTCCAAAACGTTGCACAAGAACACTGTCACCGCTGATCAGGTTGGCAAGGCTCGCAACGTGACGCGCATATTCAATGGGTTCTTTGAATGGCTCTGTAAAACGTATCGTTGTTAGAAGCGCAAAGTTAGAGTTGTTGGTTTTGCGTGATTTGTCTCGATATGAATGACCATTTACGGTAAGTACGCCGTTCGTATTCTCAGTAACGACACTCCCTTTTTCGTTGAAACAAAACATACGCGTAGTATCCCCGTAGGCTTCGCTGCGATACCAGATCTTTGGCTCATAAATGTGACGCGAGAAATGCTCCCAAACGCTGGAGGGAAGCTCTACGCGTACACCGATATCTACCTGGTTATTAATCAGTCCGACATTGTTCTTTTTGCACCATCCGGCAAAGAACTGGCTGCCTACGCGCCCGACGGCAAAGATAATATCAGCCGCTTCAAACTCCAGAGATCCCTGACTTTGCCGCGCATAGATAACATGAGCCGCTGCGTCGACATCCGTTACATCAGTATCTGTATAAATATCGCATTTTTGCGCAATATGCTCAATCATTTTGCGCATCGTATCGAAGTTCTCATCAGTACCCAGATGCTTTAATTGCGCTTGCGACATATGCAAATCATATTTTAAGCATTCTGATTTCAAGTCGTTGTTGGGCATGAAACGCTCTGTCGTCGCGCCAAAAGATACAAGCAGCTTATCTGCCTGCTCTATATAATCGATTACGGTTTCCGGCTCTAAAAAATCTGTCAGCCAGCCACCATATTCTGTGGAAATGACATACTTACCATCAGAAAAAGCACCGGCGCCCGCCATACCTTCCATAATTGCGCACGATTTGCATTTGATGCAATGGTCTGTTGTTTTTTTGATGATAGGGCAGATACGCTTGGTGATCGTATGTCCTTTCTCAAGCAGCGCAACCTTTAGATCCGCATTTTTTTCGGTGAGACGATATGCGGACATAATACCGCTGATTCCGCCCCCGATGATAACAACATCGTATTTTTTCAATGGAAATACCTCTTTATTATAGTTTGAAAGCCAAAGTGATCGCTTTTACCGCTTTTGTTGTGTCGTCCTTGCCGATGCAAAAAGATATCTTGGCAGAGGAAGCGGCAAACAGGTAGGTTTTGACATCTTCGGAGGCAAGGGCAGCAAACAGCTTAGCCGTTACATTGTCATGCGTAAGCATGCTGCGTCCCTCCAACGTGAATTTGGTCAGAGCTTGATCGGCGCTCACCGTCACATCCTTCAATGTTTTTAGGATAGAAAGCGTCCTCGGCAGGTCTTCTTGCGTTACACAAAACGATAATTCGACCATGCTGTTTTCGAGAGAGCATTGTTGTATAAGGTCCAGCTCGATCTCTCCTTTTGAAAGCGCGTCAAAAATGCCGGACAATGCAGAGGCATTTCCGGGAACGCATTCTGCGCGCACAACAGCAGTATTTTCTTCCGTATACAGGCTCATTGTTGCGCCCACTTCGGAAATGATGTCAAACATCGAATACAACCCGGCAGGCTTACCCGATAAAAATTTTGCCGCGCGAATCGCGCCCTCGGCAAAGATGTTTCTGGAGAGGGCGGTATGATGCACTTCGATGATCTCGTCGTTGCCGATAAACAAGACATCATGCTGACCGACAATCGTGCCGCCGCGTACCGCATGGATACCGATTTCTTTTTGCTCACGTTTTGCGCGTACGTTGGGCGTACGTCCGTAAACATATTCCTTGGTATTCATGAAAGCGGTATTGATATAATCCGCTATTGCAAGTGCGGTGCCGCTTGGCGCGTCTACCTTCTGATTGTGATGCTTTTCTACAATCTCGATATCAAATTCATTTCCCAGAAATTCCGCCGCTTTTTTGGCAAGCTCCATCTGGAGGTTTACACCAAGAGACATATTTGCGGAGAAGAATACGGGAATATGTCCCGCATATTTAACGATCATCATCTTGTCGTTGGCGCTGTATCCTGTCGTGCAAAGCACGCAAGCAACGTTCTTTTTCTGCGCAAATGTAAGAAGCCCCTGCAGTGCGTCCGGACGCGAAAAGTCGATGATCACGTCGACGGATTCGATCACATGCGAAAAATCTTCGTAAACAGGGAAGGGGTTTTCATGCGCGTGCGGCAATTTATCAACGCCCGCGACAACGACCATGTCTTCTGTTTGACCGATATAGGATACGAGCGTTTGTCCGAGGCGACCGTTTACGCCGCTCAATAATACTTTTATCATAGCATACCGCCTTTATCAGAGAAGTCCATATTGCTGCATGACTGACTGTAGTCTGTCGATGCTTTCTTGCGTCATTTCCGTAAGTGGCAGACGAAGCGGTCCCATATCAAAGCCCATCAGACGCATTGCGGTCTTTACAGGGATGGGGTTGACCTCCATAAACATTGCGTTTGCGAGCGGATTGACCGCAAGCTGCATTTCGCAAGCTGATTTTGTATCACCACTCAGATAACTCATAACCATGTTGTGCATGTACTTAGGCATAACATTTGCCAGCACAGAAATAACGCCCAGACCGCCTATGGAAAGCAGCGGAATGACATGATCGTCGTTTCCGCTGTAAAGCGCGGCGCTGCCTGCTGTTACGCGCGCTATTTCGACGATTTGCGAAATATTAGCGCTCGCTTCCTTGATTCCGGCAATTTTGTCATGACAACATAGCTCCTGATATACCGCAGGACAGATATTAACGCCTGTCCTCCCGGGTACGTTATACAGAATAATAGGAAGGTCAGTGGCGTCCGCGACTGCTGAAAAATGCGCGATCAGACCCGCGTTACTGCATTTGTTATAGTACGGCGTAACAGCAAGCAGCGCGTTTGCGCCAAGATCTTGCGCCATTTTCGCGCTTGCTATAACGTGCGCGGTGTTATTGCCACCTACACCCGCAATGACGGGGATACGTCCGTTCGTTTTTTCGACAGAGAATTTGATCACTTCGCGCTGTTCATCCATCGTCATTGTGGATGGCTCACCTGTTGTACCGCAAACGAGCAGGGCGTCAGTATCATTACTGATCTGAAATTCGATCAAACGCTCCAACTCGTTGAAATTGATACCGCTGTCCGTAAATGGGGTGGACAGCGCTACGGCTGACCCTTTAAAAATCGTTGTCATACTAAACTCCTGTTTATTTGTTTTGCATATCCATCCAGACCTGTGCGATCTGGACTGCGTTTGTTGCCGCGCCTTTACGAATATTATCTGCAACAACCCAGAGATTTACGCCCGAGTCAACGGAACGGTCACGGCGGATACGACCTACATATACCTCATCTTTGCCCGCGATATCAAGCGGCAGAGGATAAACGCCTTTGCTTTCGCCCTTCTTTACGTCATCCATTATGACAAGACCGGGGAAATTCGCAAGCGTCTTTTTGAGATCATCCAAATCGTACTCTTTCTCAAATTCAACATTGATAGATTCGCTGTGTCCATGAAAAACAGGAACGCGAACGGTTGTTGCCGTGATACGCATAGCGTCATTGTGAAGAATTTTGCGTGTCTCATTGACCATTTTTAATTCTTCTTTGGTATAATCATCCTCATCGAACACGTCGATTTGCGGCAGACAGTTTCCAAAAATCGGATAGGGGAACTTTTTGGGGGCATCCCCGCTGATACCATTTTCAAGATCACTGTAGCCGCCCATTCCCGCGCCGGAAACAGCCTGATACGTCGAATAAATCACGCGCTTGATCTTGTACTTATCATCCAGCGGCTTTAATGCCACCATTGCCTGTATCGTGGAGCAGTTGGGGTTGGCAATGATACCGTTGTGCCACTCAATGTCCTCCGGATTTACTTCCGGAACGACAAGCGGAACCTTGGGATCCATGCGCCATGCACTGGAATTATCAATGACGAGCGCGCCCGCTTTGACGGCATACGGCGCAAACTTTTCGCTCGTACTGCCACCGGCGGAAAACAGGGCGATATCAATATCCTTTCCGTCAAAGCACGTTTCCGTTAGTTCTTCGATGGTATATTCTTTGCCCATAAAATCAACCTTTTTACCGGCACTTCTCGCGCTTGCAAATAGGTAATAATTTTCTACAGGAAGCTTGCGTTCCTCTAAAACCTGCAGGAACTTCCTTCCAACCATGCCCGTTGCGCCTACGACGGCAACATTAAACTTTTTCATATCCTTCTCCATTCCCGTATGGGGTAGCCCCATACAATATTAAAATTTTAGCGGATGAATCCGCGTAAGTTCATTGCAAAAAAAGAACGGCACACAATACGCGCCGTTTTCTGCATCATTGTTCGATTCAGTAGCAGCAGCGCAACACCGCATAAGCGGTGACAGTGATACAGCTATTGACTGCATCCCCAGATATAAGCGTACGGCGCACAACTTACTCTTCGGCGTTACGCCCTTTCCCACAAAATGCAACCGCCTCGCCGAAAGACTTATCATTTTGGATACTAATGCTATAACGCTCCTCTGTCTGTTCTGTCATATTATACATCATAGGGCAGAATGTGTAAATAGTTTATCCGCTAAATACTTGCGCAAGAGGGTAGAACACGGTATTATCATAATAGTAAATCATTTTATGCGGAGCGGTTACGTTTCGCTGTGGTATGAGAGGTTTGTTGTGAAAATAAGACCGAAAGTAAGGGAATGCTTTGACGAGCTGGTCAAATTGCGCAGAGATTTGCACAAGATCCCTGAATATTCATTTGACACGTTTGAGACATATCAATACGTGATGACGTATTTGAGTACGCTGAAACCTGATCGGTTGACGCCTTGTGCGGGCACGGGGATCAAAGCTGTTTTTCTGGCGGATAACGCGCAAAAGACAATAGCGATCCGTGCGGACATGGACGGATTGCGTGTACCCGAAAAAACAGGGCTCGACTATGCGTCTATGCATGAGAATATGATGCATGCGTGTGGGCATGACGGACATATGGCGATCGCGCTGGTATGCGCAAAGCTGATCAGCGAGGCAAAGAAGCGCCTAAAGTACAATTACGTTTTTTTGTTTCAGCCGGCGGAGGAAACGGTAGGCGGTGCCCGACCGATGATCGAGCAGGGGGCGCTGAGCGATCCGCAGGTAGATGAGATATACGGTATACACTTGTGGCCGGATGTTCCGCTTGGACTTGTGGGGATGAAGCAGGGACCGATCATGGCGCAAATGTGCGATTTTAATATTGATATTGTTGGAAAAAGCGCGCACGGTGCTAAGCCACAGGCGGGAACGGATGCGCTGGTCGCGGCGGCGCATTTGATAAGCGCAGCGCAAACGATTGTATCGCGCAATATTGATCCATATGAAACGGCGGTGCTCACCATTGGAAGGATGGAGGCGGGGCAAACGCGTAATGTGATTTGTGAAAAAGCGCATTTGGAAGGAACGATACGCGGATTCGAACCGTACGTCATGGATACGGTCAAGCGAAGACTGCGTGAGATGCTGGATGGGCTATGCGTGATGTATGGTGTCACCTATACATATGAAGAACCGATGGGATATCCTGCGGTCTCGAACGATGGCGCGCTTTATGAACGGGCGCAAAAGTGTTTTCAGGCAGAGGAGGAGATGCTCGTAGTGCCGTATATGATGGCGGAGGATTTTTCCAATTATCAGCAAGAGATACCGGGGCTTTACTCTTTTATTGGGATTGGTGAGGGAGGCAACACACGACCGCTGCATTCAAGTGATTTTGAATTTAACGAACAGGCATTGTTAAATGGTGTAGAATATTTCTTGAGGGTAACAGATTTTGAGTGAGCAGTACGAAGCGCTGGCAGAGGTATATGACGCGTTGATGTATGACGCCGGATACGATGAGTGGTCCGCATATATAATAAAACTGATGGAAAAGGCAGGCGTGCCTAAGGCGGGATGCTTGCTTGAATATGCATGCGGCACAGGTAATATTACGTTGCGCCTCGCAAAAGACGGGTTTCGCGTGACAGCAATGGACATATCCGAGGAAATGCTTTTTGCCGCGCAGGAAAAAACGCGCAGGAACGCGCTTACTGTGGAATATGCGACAGGTGATATGTGCAACTTCTCGGTGAACAGGCGCGCAGATGCGGCGGTATGTGCTTGTGATGGAGTGAATTATGTGCTGGAGCAGCAACGACTGGAAGCTTTTTTTAAGCAAGCATATAGCAACTTGAAAAAAGGCGGCGTATTTTTATTTGATATCAGCTCAGAATATAAGCTGGCAGGCGTGCTGGGAAATGAATTTTATTTTGATGACGGGGATGAGCAAACGTATTTCTGGCAAAATGCGTATGACGAGGATGCAAAACTTCTTTCGATGGATATTACGCTGTTCGTTGCGCAAGGAGAGCGATATAGACGTTATGACGAGCGACATATCCAGCGAGCATGGACGCAGGGTGAAATCACATCCGCGCTCATGAAGGCGGGGTTTGAAGATATCAAAGCTTATGCGTTTTTAAAGGATACAAAGCCTGAGATATGTTGCGAACGGATACAGTTTATGGCAATCAGAAAGGATGAATAGATGAGTGATATTTTAGTACGGGCAATGGTCAACAAGGAGCTTGCGGTATGCGCGTGCGATCTGTCTCAAATGGTGGAGCAAGCACGCAAGATACACGATACATTGCCGGTGGGAACGATTGTTTTGGGCAGGACGCTTGCGGCGGCAACGATGATGGCGTCAATGCTGAAAAATGATAACGACAAGTTTACGTTGATGATCAATGGCGGAGGTCCGGCAGGAACGGTTATGGCTGTCGGCGACGCGCGGCTGCATATGAAGGCATATATTGCCAATCCAAAGGTAAATACGAAGCCAAACGAAAAAGGCGGCTTCAATATTGCAGACGCAGTGGGCAAGGACGGGTTTGTTACGGTAATCAAAGATTTGGGTCTTAAAGAGCCGTATATTGGCAAGACGCCGGTTGTAAGCGGCGAAATCGGCGAGGATGTTGCGTATTACCTAATGACTTCAGAGCAGCAGCCGTCCATCGTATATGTCAATACATGGCTGGAAACAGACATGAGCGTCGTAAACGCGGGAGGTATTATCTTACGACCTATGCCCGGTTGCAGTGAAGAAACATTGCAGGCAGTCGAGCAGCGTGTGAGTGAAATATCCAATTTTGCGATGTATGCGTTCTCGGATACTGTTGAAAACGTTCTGAAAAAAATATTCGGCGAAATGGAGCTGGATATCCTTGATACGCAGCAGCCGCTTTTGCAGTGCGATTGTTCCAAAGAGCGGCTGGAACAAATGGTTATCTCTCTTGGCAAAAAGGAAATACAAGATATGATTGAGCAGGATAGCGGAGCGGAAATCGTGTGCAGATTTTGTAATGAAAAATATTGGTTTGATGCGCAGGAGCTTGACAACCTGCTCAAACTTGCGACAAAGGAATAATAATGGAGAAAGCTAAAATACTTGAATTCAACAAACCGGCGGATTTTTATTCGCGTACAGCGCAAAAGATGACGGAATCTTCTAATTATCTTGGAGCGCTGTCGATGATGCGCCGCGCGCTTGAAAAGGATAAGGACAACGCAGAGTATACGATGCAGATGGCCGAAATATTGACAGGTCTTGGGAAGTACGAAGAATCAAACAGCTTGCTTTTTGATTTGTTGTTGCACGGCGATGCGCTCCGTAACGAATGCTTTTTTGGAATGGGATGCAATTTTATTGGTCTGAATGATTTTGAAAAAGCGCAGGAAAGTTTTGAAAAATATATGGATGAGGATCCATATGGAGAATTTGCAGAAGAAGTCGAAGATTTTCTAATGTTTTTTGACGATGAAATGGAATATGAAGACCAGTTTTTGGAAGATGCGAAGGAACGCGAATATCAGAAGCTGGCACAGGAGGGGAAACGCCTGTTGGATAACGGAGAGTATGAACAGGCGGTCAATGTTCTGCGCAAGATCGATACCAATAATCCGGAATTACTGTTTGCCAAAAATAATCTGGCACTTTCTTACTACTGTATCAAAAAACCGGATCAGGCGATCGAAGCCGCGCTTAGCGTATTAGCCGTCGATAAAGACAATATCCATGCAAATTGCAATATGTCGATCTTTTTGACGGAAAAAGGCGAAACTGAAAAAGCAGAGCGATACCTTAGCATTGCATTGCGTCAGCAGCTTGAGGCACAGGACGATATTTTTAAAGCGGCGATCACGCTATGCGAGTTAAAGCGACACGAGGATGCGCTCAAATATCTTACAAACTATCTTGCGGTCAGCCCGTATGACGAAAAGGCATTGTTTTTTGCGGGGATTGCGTCATATAATCTGGGGCGGTATAACGACGCGATAAAATACCTGACAGATATTACAAAGCTTGACCCGGGAGATAGTATTGCTGCATACTATGTTAGCCACGCCAAAGCGGTTATGGAGGATGAGGCGCTGTTTATAGAGCTTGGTTATATTTACCAGGTGCCGTCTAAAGAGGCGCGTAACCGTATGAAATACTTAAATGATTGCATTAAGCTTCCGGAACAGGTTTTTTACGACATGTGGGAACATGACAAAAAGCTTGGGGACGTCGTGTTGTGGGGTCTTGAATATGGTGATCTATTTATCAAGCGGGCGGTTGCGGAGATCGTGGGCGGTTTTGGCGGAGAAAAAGCGGAGCGCGTGTTGCGCCGGTATATCTTACGCAGAGATCAACCGGACGAAGTGAAAAACGATATTTTTGTGATACTCAAACGGATGAAGGCGGTAGAACCGTACGTTGCTTATTTTAACGGTGGGATCGTTGAGGTGAAGGTCGGGATGCCTGACGGGGACAATAAAACCGGCTATAGGGAACTTTTTGATTTGCTGGTTGAAAAAGTCAAAGAACATTATTCAGAAAAAATGGCGGGACAAGCGGCAGGATTACTGAAGAAATATCAGGAATTGGGTCGCGGCGAGGCATATGTAGCGGAAACAAAAGAATTTGCGGCGGCAATTACATTTGTGGTATTGTATTTCAACGAAAAGACGCAAGAGCCATCGGCTGTTGCGAAAATTTATGAAGCAGATGTTGACAGGATGTCGATTATGGTAATGGACATCATCAATATAATCGACGCGGATGGAGAAGAGTGAGCATGATAACGTTTGAGGATATCAGAAAAAATGAAAAAATCAGAACAATGGTAGAGAAAGCAAACCGCAATCTGGAAACGCTGGGTTACACGGATCATGGAGTGCGGCACGTCGGATACGTCAGTAAGATCGCAGGGGAAATTCTTGAAAAACTTGGGTATAGCGAACGCGAGATCGAGCTTGCAAAAATAGCAGGTTGGACGCACGATGTAGGAAATATGATCAATCGGAAGTTCCATCCGCTCACGGGCGCAACAATTCTGTTTGACGAGTTGCAGAATATCGGTATGGATTTTGGAGATGTGTGTGATATTTGCACGGCGGTGGGGGCACACGACGAGGAAACAGGCGCACCGGTCGGTTCGATTTCCGCTGCGCTTATTATTGCGGATAAGGTAGACGCTTACAAGAAGCGTGTTCAAAAAAATTTTGATACCAATGATATCCATGACCGCGTGAATCTTTCTATCTATGAAACGGATATCAGGGTATCGCAGGAAAAAAACCAGATTACATTTGAATTGAAAATGAAAGATCATGCTACGCCAATGGAATTTTTGCAAATATACTTAAGACGTATGCAAATGTGTGAAGAGAGCGCTAAATTTTTAGGGTGCACTTTTAAGCTGGTCATCAATGGTCTTGTCATGAATAAAATCGGGGGACATCAATCTTGAATTACAGATGTTATGCATCGTGCGCGTTTGGCATGGAAGGCATCCTTGCAAATGAACTGAGGGATTATGGCTTTGAAAACGTAGCCGCGCAGGACGCGCGCGTTTATTTTGATGCCGACATGCAGGGGGTTGCGAAGGCAAATGTTTTTTTGCGTACGGCAGACAGGATATATTGGGTGTTAAAAGAGTTTCAAGCAGTTACATTTGAAGAACTTTTTGAAGGGGTATCAAGTATTGCGTTTGGGGATATCCTGCCCTCGGATGCGCGTTTTCCTGTCGATGGGAATGCAGTGCATTCAGCGCTGGGAAGCGTGTCGGATGTACAAGCTATTTCTAAGAAGGCGATCGTACGCGCGATGCAGCGTGTATATAAGCAAGAACGTTTTCCGGAAAACGGAAATGTATTTAATGTCTATATCAATATACTAAAAGATCAGGTGACCGTAGCGCTTAATACAAGTGGGGCAGGGCTTAACCGTCGTGGGTATAGGCTCAAAAATGCGCAGGCACCCCTTAAGGAAACGCTCGCCGCATCGTTGATCATGATCTCGAAATGGCGTACGCGTGATTTTTATGATCCGCTGTGTGGAAGCGGTACGATCGCGATAGAGGCAGCAATGATGGCGAGCCACATGGCGCCGGGCATCAAGCGCAGATTCGATGCGCAAAGCTATGATAATGAGTTTAAAAAGGTTTTTCAGCTTGAGCGCGAACGTGCAAAGAGTTTGATTGTTGAGCCGAATATGCAGATATTCGCAAGCGATATTGATCGCAAAAGTTTAGAGCTTGCGCGGGAGCACGCGCATAATATGGATGTCGCGCAGTGGATACGTTTTGATCGCAAAGACGTCAGGGAATTTGAACAGCCCGACCGTGCGGCGTCGGTGATAACAAATCCGCCATATGCAGTGAGAATGGGCGAAGAAAAAGAAGTGGAAATCTTATATCGCAATATGGGAAAAGCATTTTTGCCGCTTAACGATACGCTGGTGTTTGTGATTACGGCAGACGAACGGTTCGAGAACAAGTATGGCGCGCAGGCGGACAAGCGAAGGAAGCTGTATAACGGGAATCTGAAGTGTACATATTATCAGTATTTTAAGAAGAAAAAATAAGAACCGTATCATATAAGAGCTTACGCTATGCATTATAGTGTAAGCTTTTTTTATTTCCACAAAACATGACAAAAAAGGTATAATATATCATATATCATGCTGAAAAAACACAATAAAAGAGAACACAAAGATGCGCGGTCTCAATGAGAACGTTAGATATGAGCAGAAAACATAAGACAGAGCGCGGATTTTTTTCTTTTGCCCATTCGGGAGCAAAAACAGAACAATATAATAAAAAAACCGTTTTGAAAACGGTTGATCAATTCACAATATATACCATATTGGGAAAAAATAGCCAAATACAGCTCGTTATCTGTACTTTAACATTTTAATGAAGAGTTGTCAACTGTTTTGTTACAAAAATATGACGAATGAATTTGCGTAATAACAAGCAGAATATGGCTCTGCATAGGCATTGTATAGAAAAAGACGAAAGCTGATTTTACCATTGCTGAATAAGCCGTCAGGTAAGCCGTCGGAAATATTACACAAAGGAGATACTTTTTTATGGCAAAACGTGGAGAAAACATTTATTTGCGAAAGGATGGACGGTATGAGGGGCGTTATATTAAAGGACGGACGCAGAGCGGCAAGGCACTGTTTGGGTATATCTATGCAAAGCGTTATGCAGAGGTGAAACAAAAGCTTACAGAAGTAAAGGCCGGAATTTATATTCCGTCTCCTGCATACAAAAAAAGTACTGTCGGAGAGTGGATGCAGTATTGGTTGGAATTTGTTTCAAGACCATATATTACTGAAACAACATATATGACATATGAGAGTCAGATGCGTACCCATATCATGCCTGCCCTTGGTGGTATTGCGCTGTGCTTGTTGGATAAGGATTTGGTACAGAACTTTGTGAATGGGCTGACGGAGCGGTTATCCGCGGGGATGATACACAATATTCTTCGCCTGTTAAAATCTGCAATGCGTTCCGCGCACAGCAAAGGCATGATTAAGTACAACCCGTGCGAGGGGATCAGACGTCCGGTAAACAAGGTAAAAAAACCGCGCGTACTTACGATCGTGGAACAAAAGTGTCTGGAGCAAAGAATTATACAGGAAGGAAAGCTTGAATACCTATTGTGCCTCTATACAGGACTGCGCGTTGGCGAGGTGTGTTCGCTTCGGTGGGAAGATTTTGATTTTGCGTCAAATATGCTGCGAATACGGAGAACGGCAAAGCGCATCAGAAATATAAAAAGTGGCAGCAAGACTGTCGTTATAACAGGAAGACCGAAAACGGAAGATTCTATTCGAGAGATTCCTGTGCCGGCATTTTTGATGGATAGATTGAAGCAGATAAAGAAAGAAAGCGGATGGATGTTTGTTGCGGATGTGCGCACGACACAACAAAGGCTTTCTAAAATGGCGACTGATTTGGGGATCAAGGGCGTACATATGCATACACTCAGGCATACGTTTGCGACGCGTTGCTTGGAGGCGGGCATTGGTGTTGAAACATTAAGCGTACTCATGGGACACAGATCTCCGACCATAACGCTTTGCTATTATGCGCATTGCACAAAGGAAAATAAGATACGGTCTGTTAAGAAGTTAAAGCAAATCGCGTAGCGGCAAATAAGCCGTCATACGCCGTCGGGATAAAAGGCGAAAAACTGAATAGATAACGGAAAACGCATAGACCTCCCAATATGGTATATATTACGAGAAAAAGCCGCAGAACTGTCGTCGGAAACTGTTATCAGGACTACCATACCACGGAATGATAGCCTGTAACATGAAAGTTGACAAAAAGTGGAAAGTTTAATCTAGTGGGGGAAGGTATATGTTTGGAGATTATCAAAAAAAGACGATAACAGCGATCCTTATTATAGTTTTTCTGTTGTCTTTTTGTGTCTCGACATATGCAGCAGCAGAAGAGACCGCAACATCAGAGGCACCTGCGGAAGAGATTGTGCCAACGGCGATGGCATCTTTTTTTTCAGAGGAAAAAATATCTGATAATAATAGTATACAAATATCATCGCTCGATGATATGCGCAAGATCGGCAGAGAAGAGGCTTATCCCGCAGACGGAAAATACGAACTCTTAGCAGATATCAACGGGATGGGTTCAGCAATTGAAACCATTCCTGAATTTTCGGGAACGTTCAACGGCAATAATCATAAGCTATCTAATATTCAACTGCAGGGTGGCGGACTGTTCAAAAGTATGAGCGGTACGGTGACCTCCCTTTCGTTTGTCGGCGTTACAGTGCAAGCGGCGGATAACATGGGTGTGCTTGCGGAGACGGTTGAGAATGGGGCAGTGATTACAGATGTGTTCATTGAAGGAAGTATTGAAAAGCGTGAAGAGGGAACAAACGGAAGTTCAGGCGGTCTCGCAGCCATAACAAAAGATGCGGCAAAGATAGAAAACGTACAGGTGTATGTTTTAAATCCAAATAACAGTAAGCGGGATGGCGCAATCGTTGGGAGTAATAATGTAAGCGAGGAAGTATATGCAAATTGTGCATGGTCGTCCTTTTATACAGCCAATGCCTTTGGTCTTGACAGCGCCGTGAATGAAGCAGCAGGGGTAACGACGGTCAAAAGCCAACCGCATTATTTAACGCTTGATACAAGGGGGAAGAGGAAGGAAGTCACCGAAAATACGAAAGCCGCTGAAACGTTGGGGCTTGTATTTAAGGAATGGATTTGCGCCCAAGTAATTGTCTCGCTTAAGAATGCAAATGACAAGAGTGCTACGGTCATAAGTGGGGATATAGTGGGCGCGGAAAATATTATTTCGGTCTATAAGAAAGAATGGGCGGATGGAACGGCAACAGAGGTAAAATTTGTGACGCCAGTAATCGTGTCGGAAAACGTCGTAGAGGAAAAAACATTAGAGCCTGTTGATAAAGTATTCCCGACGCAGATCGAGGAAGTAAAAAAGATAGACAGTACGCTGCCCATGCAAATAGAGAATGAAATGATAGAAATCACTACGTGGGAGCAATTTAAAAATATTGGGAATACGGAATATGATCTGTCCTACACATTGGAGAGGAATTATATTTTGATGGCGGATATTTCATCGGACGGACAGCTCTTTCAGCCGATAGGAACGCCGGATAAGCCGTTTACCGGTACGTTTGACGGGAACGGATTTCGTATTGATTTGAATGCCAATCCGGAGATTGATCAAGAGCAAGACTATTATGGATTGTTTGGAACCGTAAGATAAGGCAGCAGCGGAGAGAACGATGAAAAGAAAAAGCGCAACCACAAAAAAAGTTATCATCAGTGGCAAAAGAATCTTGTCACTGTTGTTGTTGTGCTCACTGGTTGTAACAGGTATTCCAATCGCGCATGCGGAGCAAAGCGCAGATTCCATCTTTCCAACACAGATTTCAGAGATGCGCGAATTATCAGGCGATGCACAGCCGGAAGCAAAGGTGCGAAACCTGACCGTTGCGCCGCGCGCTGCAGCAATTGCGATTCCGGATGCCGCCACACTTGCGAAAATCGGTACAAATTCCGGTTATCCGCTCAACGGGAATTATATTCAGACGGCAGATATCGATATTTCAAACTATACATCCAATTGGATGCCGATTGGTACAGAATCCGCCCCATTTAAGGGAACATTTGACGGAAACGGGCATGGCATTTTTAATTTAAACATCAATAGGACCGGAGCGGGAAATGTGGGACTGTTTGGTTCGGCGTCAGACGGGGCGGTACTTACAAATATCCATATAGAGAGTGGAACGATCATAGGATCACGTGTGACGGGAGCGATTCTCGGATATGGATTTGAAGGGACGATTGCGATATCCAAATGCAGTAACAAGGCGAATGTGACAGGGCAGACATCAAATGGAGGAGGCTACGGCAAAGGTTGCGGCGGAATCGTAGGACAGTTGACAACAAACTCTGCAAAAAGCCAGACAGTCAGCGAATGTTTCAATACAGGAATCATAACGACAGACGGTGATATTGCAGGGGGGGTTCTTGGCTTAAGCTGGTATGGAGCCGCTAAGGTAGACTATTGCTACAACAAGGGGAATGTAACCGCGACCGGTTCTAACGCGAGCGGTGGTGTGGTTGGATGGACGCAGGGAAGTGTTTCAAATTCCTATAACACAGGCGCAGTAAGTACGCCCGGGACAAAGGGCGCAGTCGCTGGATATGTTTCGGGCACGGTAACCAATTGTTATTACAACAATGTAACGTCATTGGTTACTGGAAAAGGAACGGGGCTCAGTACCGCGCAAATGAAGGGAACATTGTTTGGATTACCTTCTGCCTATTTTACAGTGGAATCGGGCGAATATCCACAATTGAAAAATAATCTGGAGTTGCTTGATATCTATCCCAGTGTGTCACCGCGTGCGCTTTCCTTAGCGGACGTGGGGAGCAGTGGCGTTCTTGTAGCTAAATTAGGGATGGGTGAAAAATTATCCACAGTTGAATACAGTATCCCTAAGCAATATCAAGATAAGATATCTCTGGTGCAAAATGGGGAAACAGCAACGGTCAAAGCGCTTGCGACGGGAATCGCGAATGTGAGTGTTTCATTTAAAAAAATATTGGATGGAACAATAACAACGCAGTATATTGCTGTTGTGATCGGAGGGATTGCCATACCGGATGCAGCTACTTTTGCAAAAATCGGTGTGGATAGCGCTTACCCGCTCAACGGAAAATATATCCAGACGGCAGATATTGACATTTCGAAACATACGACGAACTGGGAGCCAATCGGCACGCAATCCGCACCCTTTACAGGGAGATTTGATGGAAACGGATACCGTATCACAAATCTGAATATCAATAAAAATTCAGGGGATGTAGGGCTCTTTGGTACTGCGAAAGGCGGTACTGTACTCAAAAACATACACATCGAAAGCGGCACGATCTCGGGTTCGCGAGTGGTGGGTGGATTGTTGGGTTATGCCGGGAGCGGAAGCATTGCGATCTCACAGTGCAGTAACAAAGCAAACATAACAGTTGGCTCTGCTACGGGCAGTGGGTATGGCGCCGGGGCGGCAGGTCTAGTCGGTCATGCCTATAATGATGTGACAGGCTCGATCAGTGAATGCTTTAATTTGGGGAATATTACAGGCAGCAGCACCAATTTTCTGGCAGGTATCGTGGGGCTGAATTACGGGACCGGTTTTGCGATCTCAAATTGCTACAATAAGGGCGATATTGTTTCTGCGGGATCGTGTTTTGGCGGCATAACGGGATGGAATGGCTCTAATGTGACAAATTGTTATAACGTAGGCGCGATCAGGTGTACCGGCAGTTATGTGGGTACAGTGCTGGGCTACAAAAATGCGGGAACCAATTCAGGTCTTTATTATAATAAAGAGACCTCCGTCGCAACAGCGCAATACAGCGAAAAAGGTCTTACTACCGCGCAGATGCAAGGGACATTGTTTGGGCTGCCATCTGCTTATTTTGGAGCGATGCCGGGTGCGTATCCGGAACTGATCAATAATCCGGAAAGCTCGATGGCTGTGACACCATCCGGTTTGTTTATCAGTGACGTCGGCAGCAGCGCGGATTTGCGCGCAATTGCCGTTCAAAACAATTATACGGTGTCATATGCAGTGCCGGAGGAATATAAAGAGAAGATATCGGTCGAACAAAACGATAATGACGCGGTTGTAACAGGAATTTCGCGCGGGACGGCGCGTGTGGAAGTATCCTTTACAAATACGATCACCGGATCAACAAGCACACAAATCATTCCGGTTACGGTATGGGGCAAGGAAATACCGGATGGAGCGACCTTGGCAAAGATCGGCACAGATGTTGAATATCCGCTGAACGGGAACTATTTTCAAACTGCGAATATTGATTTATCCGGGTATGCGAACTGGACACCGATCGGCAGGGCAAGTCCCTATTATACAGGGACATACGATGGCATGGGATATAAAATAAGTGGTTTGAAAATAACAGGGAGTGCGAATGATACAGGCTTGTTTGGTTGTTCTGCGGGAGCGGGATTTTATAACATTAAGCTGGAACGACCGGTTATTTCCGGTGGAACCTATGTAGGCGGTATCGTAGGACGCATCCTTACTTCTGGTGTAAAAGCAACAATGCAGGCTTGTGTGATAAGCGAAGGTACGATTTCCGGAACATCGTATATAGGTGGAGCAATTGGATACAATGACAGCGAGCTGGAAATAAAAAATACAGAAGTGAATGATACGGCACTATCGGCAAGTCAACAAAGTTTAGGAGGAATACTCGGGTATGTAAACGGAAACGTGTTGATGGAAGCCTGTGATACAAATGGAAATACAACAATTAAGGGGACCGAGAATGTTGGAGGTCTAGTTGGACGCTGCGCAAAAAATGTAACGATTGATGCAAGCTATAATACTGCAACAGTAAGCGGGACCTTTAGTATAGGCGGCTTGGTTAGTCAAACCGAAGCGGAAATCACAATATTGACAAACAGCTATAATCTTGGACAGATATCCTCAACAAATGCACAGACAGGGGGATTGATCGGCTACCAGCATGGAACAGCAACAACCATACAGGGATGTTATAATGCGGGCAAAATAACCGCGACAGGTTTGTACAGGGGAGGCATTTCAGGATATTCGGTCGAAGCAACCCAAGGAACGCAAAATTATTATACGGAACAGACATCTGTAACATATGCGCTTGGATCGCTCGGCAAGGACACAACAACGGGTGGATTTTTATCAAATAAAGTTACAGATCAGGTTATGAAAAAGACATTGCCGAGCGCCGCGTATGAAATACAAGGGACAAATTATCCTATATTGAAACAAAATCCACAAAGAGGACTGGATTTTACTCCGCCGGTAATCAGTGCAGTGAAGCAAAGCACAGAAGAGTGGGCGAGCGCTAAAATTGTTACTGCCAATATAACAGATAATGAAAGCGGTGTGGATAAAGCAAAAACATTTGTCTCGAAGGAAACAGATGTGGAAACGGGAATCGTGATGACTAAAGCCGCAGATAACGACGTATGGACAAGCGCGCCCGTGACAGAGTGTGGAACCTATTATGTGATTTCTTGTGATCAAACCGGTAACAGAAGTGTGTCTGATCCCATTGTTGTAGAAAAAATCGACAACATCGCACCAACGGGAAGTATTACGGTTGAAGACAAAGAATGGACGGATTTCAAAGAAGAAATCACGTTTGATTATTATACAAAAGCCGCGCAAAAGATTTTGATAGCCGCACAGGACGAGCAAGCGGGAAGCGGGATGGATACGATCTCGTATCTGCTGTCAGATCAGGCGCTTACGAGCGAAGAGGTAGAAAAACATACGGCTTGGAAGGAATATCCGGCGGCGGGCATTGATGTTGCACCAAATATGAAAACGATCATTTATGTAAAACTTACAGATAAAGTAGGCAATACGGCATATTTGTCCGGTACCGGAATGATTTTTGATAATATTCCGCCCGAGATGGGGAACGCTATGCTTGCGCAGGCGCCGGAATGGGCAACAGAAAACGACGCACAGGCAGAGGTCGTGGTAAGTGGTATCACCGATGCCTTTTTGGATGGAAATGGAATCGATGTGGCTTCGGGCATCTCAAAAATATATCTGATGGAAACGGAAAATGAAACGGATCGTTCCAAGGCGGTTGCGAGTTTTGAACTGTTGAACGGCAAATACAGTGCACTGATTGATAGACCTGAAAAAACATCAGCATATTATTTGCGGGCGGTGGACAACGCGGGGAATTGGGATACGCAGCCGATCCGCGTCATGATCAAAGTAGACATATCCGCACCAAAAATCAGTGAGGTAACGCAAGAGAAACAGGACGCAGGGATCCGTATGCAGGTACGTGTGTCAGACGCGCAGGAAGAAAGCGGAATCGCTGAAGTATATGCGGTTAAAGGAAACGTAGACGGTCCGAAGACAACAATGAACGTAACAGAAAACGAAGAATATTATGCGGCTGTACTCCCACAGGAGGAAGCGACTTATTATATTGTCGCGGCAGACAAGGTGGGACATAAAACGATATCGGAAGCGGTGGCTGTCGGTGGTGTGGACAGGACGCCACCCATTATTGAGAATGTGTTGTTGAGAACAGACAATACGGTATATGCAACAATCACGGATTTGTTGAGCGGCGTAGGCGAAGTGTTTCTTGCAAAAGAGCGAGACGCAAAAAGCGGTTATGTCATGACAAAGACGGCGGAGGTAAACCGCTATGCTACAAAGGGACTGTCAGAAAATGGAACCTATTATATTGTTGCGATTGATATGCGAGGCAATCGTGCGGTCAAAGAATTTGTCGTTAGGGGTCTTGATAAAACCGCGCCGCGGGTCACGGCGGCACAGTATCCTATTGGTCAAGCGGATAAAAAAGCAATCCATGTTATGGCGGAGGATATTGCAGGGATAGATGAACATATAAGCGGTGTAGACCCGCAGCGCATATATGCCCTTATGGTGGACGATCCGACGGCGCAGACAGGCATACAGCTTAAGCCTGAAACGCAGGATGGTGATATGTATCGGATGGAAGATATCGTCACGATGGGAACATATTATGTGTTCGCGTATGACAAGGCGGGAAACCGCAGCGCCAACATACCAATTGTAGTTGATGGTGTAACAGCGGAACATATTCCTCAGTTTTTAAGCGTATCACAAAACGATGAAACGCAATGGAGCAATGAAAAGAAGATAATCCGTGCTGAGATAAGGTTTGACAGCTCATCAGCGGACAGAGAGGTCGTTATGACAAGAGACGCAGAGGGGTCTGCGCCGGTCGTAATGACGGAAAATGCAGATGGCACATATTCGGCGCAGATCACGCAAGGCGGTTTGTGGAAAGTGATGGCAATGGATAAAACCAACGGTACGTCTGCGTCGTACGCAATGACGGTCAGGGTGGATAAAGACGCACCCATACTCAATGTGTTGCAGGGTGCTGACAATCGTATAAAAGTGACGGCTGAAGACAGGCAAAGCGGTATTAAAAATGTAGTGATGTCCGACAATATAGATATGTTGGATGCGCAGGAAATGGAGATGGATGCGTTCGGTACCTATTGCTCGGTATCGCTTTTACATCAGGGGATCTATTACATACAGTCCGTAGACATGGCAGGCAACGCAACACAGCCTGCGGCAGTGGAAATAAGGCTTTACGATACAGCTCCGCCGGCGATTGAAAATGTGCTGTTTGGCGATATGGGGAATGGCTCTTTGCAGGTGTCATTCACTGCGGAAGATCGCCCAAAGGGCGATGAACCTGCGGTAGGGATTGTTTCCATAACATGGAAAAAGGGCAAAAATGGAACTTATGCAAACGCGGTCAAAATGAATGAGACACAGTATTACTTTGAAGTTCCTATGGCAGAAGGCGAAAATGAGATATGTTTCATCCGCGCGGAGGATTACGCCGGTAATGTCACAGAGGTGCAGGCAATAGACCAGAAAGGCGAGATCAGTATTACCGCACCGGCGAAAATGCTGTTTGCGGTTTATCCGAATATGTTTTGGCAGAGGTTCTATGCACCTGAATATACAGTGATAAATAATAGCGATACAATGCGGATTACCGCTGAGGTATCCGAATTGCGTACGACCGAAAAAATGGATGGCGGTGAAAATGAATTTACACTTGTCGCGCCGGGTACGGAATTTTTGGAGAATGACAACAGAATTACGCTGTATCTGGAGCCGGGAAAATCACCGGGGGCATTTGCGCTGCTTGGCAAAACAGCACTTGTTCCTGAAACGTTTGAAGCGATCCCGCTGGGAACGTTGAACGGAGGACAACAGGGCGGATATACCTTTACAGGGGATATTCCGGAATTTGAATTAGAACGTTTGCGGCAAAAACCAATGCGCGCAGGGTTTACGATGATGCTGAAATTTAAAAAAGATTACATCGTGCCGGAGCAGGATAAGCAATGATAGAAAAACGTTCAAAACAAAAGAAAAAGAAGCGTTGGATCGTGGTGTGCGTGATCGTCTTAGCGGCAATTGCGGGAATGGTATTTATACTCTTGACCAATGCGTTTGGAACTGTAATACCCACGTTTGCCGTAGATGATAAGGCGTCGACGGGAAGCGCATTGACACAGGGCGATATGCAAACGCAGTTGCAAAAGAGTGTCGACGAAAGCATGTTTTCATTTCGCATCAATTCCGCGCCGGAATTTGAGAATGGCAGCGCGGAAGGAAATATGGTAATCGAGAATCCGCCATATAACACGTATATGGTGCAGGTGACGATCACGCGGGATGATACAGGAGAGGAAATTTATAAAACGGATTTGCTTCCGATCGGAACCGGCATTCCGACAGATAGTCTTGACATTGTGCTTCCCAAAGGAGAATATCCCGCGACCGCAGTATTCAGCGCATATGACAAGGATACACAAACATTGATCGGGCAGACAGCGGCGGGAATAACGATAACGGTTAAAAATTAAGGAAAAACGGATGAAAAGGTTGATTGCGGTCATATTGGCGACAGCGCTGATGATGACAGGGACAATTGCATATGCGGCAGAGCGGGCAGGAGCAGGGGCTTCCGAATATTCCGTAACGCAATATAGTCAGGAGATACCTCTTGCCTCTCTTTCGGCATCCCCGCGTGCGGCTGCGATCGAAATTTCAACCGCGGCACAACTCGCAAAAATTGGAGTGGATGCCAATTATCCACTCAGCGGGAATTATATTCAAACTGCGGATATTGATTTGTCCGGATATACAAACTGGACGCCGATTGGCAGAAACAGTCCATATTTTACGGGTACGTACGATGGTCAAAACAGAACGATCAAAGGACTGAAAATAACAGGATCGAATAATAATACCGGATTATTTGGCGTTATTTCAGGCGCAACGATCAAAAACATGGTTTTACAAGGCGCGAACATATCGGGGGGCAATACCGTCGGAGGGATTGTTGGATATGTTAACAGCACAAGTATGGAAGCATTGATCGAAAACTGCGTTGTCAATGCGAGCACGATAACCGCAACGCAGCAGGCAGGGGGAATAGCGGGCGGCAGTGCGGGACAACTTCGGATTGAAAAGTGCTCGTTAAACGTCAGTAAAGTCCAAGCTACCGGCAGTTATGCCGGAGGAATGATCGCATATGTCAACGGTGTACTTAACGTAGCCGCATGTGATACGGATGAAAACACCGAGATCGTCTCAGCCGGATATTCGGTAGGTGGTATTGTCGGACATTGCTATAAAAATATTACAATCAAGGATTGTTATAATATGGCGGCGGCAAGCGGTACTTACAGCATAGCAGGAATCGTTGCACAAATTGATCCAAACACAACAAGTACGATTACCGATTGCTACAATCTTGGAACGATTACCGGAAATAGTAGTTATTACGCAGGAGGAATTCTTGGCTACCAGTACAATACATCGACAGTAGTTACCATACAAGGCTGTTATAGTGCCGGAAAAACCAGTAATTCAAAAGGATCGCCGGGAGGTCTTGTTGGGTTGGCAAACGGATCATTGAAGGGAACCGGTAACTATTTTACATCCGCGACGACGATGTCTTATGGTCTGGGCTCGCCTGCAGGCAATAGCACGTCAGGTGGATTTGCGAGCCAGAAAGTGACGGATGATGTGATGAAAACGACGCTTCCCAGCAGCGGATATTTATTGCAAACGAACGGATATCCTGTTTTGAAAAATAATCGCTCGGGTTCAGGATTTAACGATACTCTTCCGCCTGTTATCACCGGCGCTTCGCAAAGCACAACGGCAAGCGCGTATAACAAAACGATAAGCGCAACGGTTGCAGATACGGCGAATACAGCCGCCGGAGAGGAAATATCGGAAGTAGAACGCGTGTTCTGCTCTACAGATAAAAACGCAACAAACGGGATCGCGTGCAAAAAAGCGGCGTTGAGCGATGTTTGGACAAGTTCTTCGATTGCCGTGGCAGGCACCTATTATGTGATCGCATATGATAACGCGGGGAACCGCACGTGTTCGGATGCGGTTTCAGTCACAAATATCATTGAGGACGGACGTATCAAGATATCTTCCGCCGCAGAACTTGCAAAAATAGGGACAAATGCTTCTTATCCATTGAACGGAAGTTATGTGCAGATAGATAATATCGATATTTCGGCATATACGACGAATTGGACACCGATCGGTACGATATCCGCGCCGTTCACAGGGAGCTATGACGGAAATGGTTATGGCATTGAAAATTTGAACATTGATCGACCGTCAAGCCCCAAACTTGATGTGGGTTTGTTTGGAACTGCGAAAGGCGCAACACTTAGCAACATTCACATTGAGAGTGGCACGATCATTGGTACCGATGTTGTGGGAGGGATCCTAGGTCATGCCGCAGGAGGAAAGATCACAGTCACACGATGCAGTAACAAAGCAAATGTGACAGGAAAGACAACGGGAGGAAACGGTTATGGATCGGGCAGTACAGGTGGAATCGTCGGGCATCTTTACAGCAATGTGACGGGTACGATCAGCGAATGTTTTAATCTAGGGACGATCACCGGTCCGGCTAGCAGTTTTTCGGGAGGGATCACGGGGCTAAATTATAATTCAGGAGTATCAATTGAAAAATGCTATAACAAGGGACTGATCGTACAGCCATTTTGTGTGGGCGGGATCACTTCATGGACGCAGGGACCGGTAAAGGATTGTTATAACGCCGGAAGAATCCAACAGGGAAGCGGATCGTATGTTTGGGCGGTTGCAGGATATTCTGCGTTAGCATTGACGAATTGTTACTATGATCAAAATGTATCAAATGCTTCTGACAGTAAGGCGAAACCTCTTGCAACGGCACAAATGCAAGGCGCGTTGTTCGGATTGCCTACTGACTACTATAACGTGAGACCGAGCGAATATCCGTATTTGATCAATAATCAGGAAAGCCTATATAAGGATTCGCTTGCGCCGATCATCAGCGACGCAGCCCAAAATACGACGGAATTCGCAAAATATAAGACGATCTCCGCAACGATTTTGGACACGGCGGATATTGCGGCAGGAGAAACGCCTTCCGGGATTTCGAAAGTATTTTGCTCTACGAGTAAAAACGCACTGAGCGGAACGGATTTTACGAAATCAGAAGTGGGAGATGTATGGACAAGCGGGTCAATTACCAAGGAAGGGATCTATTATGTTATTGCATATGACCGCGCGGGAAACAGAGCCGTTTCGAAAGCGGTTTCAATCAATAATATTGACGATGGTCGTATCAGGATCAGTACGGCAGAGGAATTGGCAAAGATTGGCGTTGATTCCAAATATCCGCTGAATGGGAACTATGTACAGGTCGCTGATATCGACATCGCTCGCTATACTTCGAACTGGCTTCCGATTGGGACGAAAAGTGCCCCGTTTAAAGGGAAATATGATGGAAATGGACGGGCAATCTATAATCTGAATATCAATCGAAAAACAGGCGATGTTGGACTTTTTGGCGCGGCGACAGGGGGAACCGTACTTACGGATATTCATGTTGAAAGTGGCACGATCAGCGGAACGGCGGTAACAGGCGCTGTGCTTGGATACGGATTTGCGGGGAGCATCATGATCACAAAATGTAGCAACAAAGCAAATGTGACGATTGGTACGTCAGGTGGAAGCGGTTATGGAGGCGGCGGAGGCGGCGTGGTTGGACAATTGTATAGCGATGTGACGGGAAGTGTCAGTGAATGCTACAACACAGGGAAAGTGACATCTATGACCAACTGGAGCGGTGGTGTCGTTGGGTTGAATTATGGGACGGGCGTGCCTATTAGCTATTGCTATAACAAGGGCGCGGCAACTGGAAATGTTGCGTTCGGCGGTGTGGTTGGCTGGACAAAATCAAGCGTTAGCAATTGCTATAATGCCGCACCGGTAAAAGGTGGAGCAAGTCTCGTTGGCGCGGTTGTAGGCGAATTATACAGTACGGCTGCATCGCTGTATTTTGATAATCAAATATCAGTGATATCCAAGGCGATAGGGAATACTTCAGGGGGAACCGGGCTGAACACAGCAAAGATGATGGGTACACTGTTTGGGCTTTCTTCTTCCTACTATACGGTAAAACCGGGGGAATATCCGCAGTTGATCAATAACCCGGAAACGCGGGTCAGTGATACGGTGGCGCCTGAGGTGATAAGCGCGGCACAAAACAAGCAGGAACTGGCAAGCTCGAAGACGATCACTGCAACGGTGATCGACCGCGCGAATGAGGACGTAGGGGAACAGGTTTCAGGTGTTATGGAGGTGTTTTGTTCGACAGACATCAACGCAAGCGAAGGGATTCGGTTTGACAGGGTACCGGACAGCGATCAATGGATCAGCGGAGCGATCACGGAAGCGGGAAGTTATTATGTGATTGCTTACGACGTCGCAGGCAACCGCGGCGTATCCGAAGCAGTCGAGGTAACAAATGTTGATAGTACGGGTCCTCATTTGGAGAATGTGAAACAGCTTCCTGAAAATTGGTCACAATCTAAGAGGCTTACTGTCAAGGCGACGGACGATAATGGGGTACTGCGCGTGTTTTTTTCCAAGGATAAAGAGGCACTGACCGGGCTACAGTTCGTAAAGAGCGCACGAGACATATGGGGAAGCTCGGAAATCGCGGAGGAGGGGACCTATTACATCATCGCGTATGATACGCTTGGAAACCGTTCGAGCATCGAAACAAACGTATCAGGGATTGATGTAACGCCCTCCGTGATCACAAGCGTGAAACAAAGTACGGAGGAATGGGCACAAGGAAAAACAATCAATGCGACCGTAACAGATACACAAAGTGGCGTGAAAGAGGTATACGCGGCGCAGAGCGCGGACGCGAAGAGCGGAAACGCATTTACAAAAGCCGCAAGCGGTGATGTATGGACGAGCGGCACTGTGACGACAAACAGCACATACTTTGTGATTGCGGTAGACAACGCAGGTAATCGGTCAAGCGTAGAATTCAAAACATCGAAGATCGATCATACTAGACCGTATATCGAAAAAACATGGCAAACGTTTGAAAACGGCGGAAAGCAGACACTAAACGCAATCGTAACAGATACGGGCGTGGGAATAGATCGTGTGTTTTATACGGAGGATAAGGCGGCAACAGATGGAGTGCGCATGACAAAGGCGGCGGATAGCGACAAATGGAGTTCGGCGGAAGTGGAAGGCATTGGAAAAAGCTATTATATCGTTGCTTATGATAAGGTTGGAAACCGATCGATATCGGGGATTGGTCAGCTGGATAAAGAGATCCCTCTTTATGGATATATCGGCTTGGTAGATCAGAATACAACAGTGGATATCGACGGGGATGGTACAGCAGACAACGAAGTGAACGATCTGGTTGACCCCAAGGATGTTATCGATGTATCCGTACCGCTCAATGTGATGCTGAGCGTGGTATATGCCCCAATCGGAGAGGATCAGTTTTATTCCGGCGTTGGAAGAGTAACAAACAATAGTATCTACACGCCGGTACAGGTCGATGTTGTGGAATTTGCGAAAAAAGAAGGACAGCAAAGCAGCGTAAATCTTGTTCCGTGGGGAGATCCGACTGTGTTTGCAGATAAAGGAAATGATATAGCGTTAAAGCTTTTGTGCCCCGCACAGACGATTGGCGCAACGGAAGCGGATGTTTCCTTGGGGGCGGCAATACCTCTTGGAACGCTTGCGCCGGAAGAATACACGAAATATGAATTCAAAGGGCAGTTCAACAAGGAATTTGCACGGCAGCACAGTCAAGATACGCAGCCGGTCACATTCAAAGCGATATTTAAATTTACGAAAGCGGGATAAAGAACATGGCGGAGAAGAAGAGCAAAAAGAGAGTAGTGATCATCATAATCGTGATTGCGGCGATATTGGTCGGAGGATATTTTGTCTGGCAGGCAGTTTCGCCTAAAACATACGGGCAGTTCGATTTAGACGAGATGGCGAAGGACGGTTTTTTTAAAGATAAGACGGATGCGGAAATAGAAGATTTGCTCAACCAGGTGGTATCTGACGGTATGTTCAATATTTCTATCAATAGTAATCCGGTTTTTGAAGACGGCAAGAGCGAAGGTAACCTTCGTATCGAAAATGTACCAAACAATCCGTATTATATGACGGTCAAAATCGTTCAGGATGATACAGGCGATGTGGTATACGAATCTAAAGGTCTCAAGCAAAAGCAATACATTGAATCCGCGCCATTGAAAATCGCGCTTGCAAAGGGAGAGTACCCATGCACCGCGACATTTACAGCGGTGGATCCCGAAACGCTGGAGGACATAGGGACAGCAGCGGCGCAGATCACGATCCATATACTGAATTAAGCAAGTACAGTGGAAACGCTGTTCAAATAAAAATGCCTTAATTAAGGGCAACCTAAAAACATATGTTCTACATGAAAGGAGAACAAAGAAATGAAAAAGACAAAGGTAGTAATGGCAGTAGCGCTGGCAGCAGTAATGGTTCTGTCGGCAACAGGAATGGCTTTTGCGGCAGCCCCCGACATTGGTGGAGGTGCACAGCCGGGAAAAGCGGAATCTACCGTAACACTCGCAATGAGTGAGACAGCGCCGATCAGCATCAGCGCGACGGTGCCGATCACGATCCCGTTGGCGGTACAGGTAGATAAAGCGGCGACAACTGACGCTCCCAAGGGGTTTGCGCCGACGGATTGCAAAATTATCAACAATTCAAAAGACCTTGGGACAAACACGCCTATCGCGATTGACGTGACGGATGTATCGGCGACACTCGCACCCGGCGCGGATACATGGTCGCTGATGGCTTCTGCGCCCTCAGCGACAGCGGATACGGCTGAAGCAAAGAAGCTGTATCTTGGAATTTGCGGCGGACATTTTGGCGCGCTTGATGTTACGACAGGCGGGATTGTTGCTCTTGATGCGGTTGGCACAGGATTTACCAATCTTCCGGGAGAATCTGAAACAAACCTTGGTGTAAATGTTGCGGTTGGCGGTACGAACGCTGATTACACTATGTTTAGTGATGGAGTTGCGGCAGATATCTTTAAAGTACAGTTCACGATTTCACAGCACTAAAAATCGTAGAACCGGTTTTGTGGCGGGGACTTTTGAAGTCTCCGCTCCAAAACCGATTTGGATGGGAGCAAAAAAATGGCACAAGAGAAGAAAAAGAGCAAAAAATGGATCGTGATTGTTATATTCTTGATTGCTGCCGGTGTGATCATGGCGCTGCTGTATGCAAATGGGACGTTTGATCCACAATCACCGGCAGAGCGGGATCGAGCTGCGCTTGCAGGGCAGTTACCGGGTAAAAGCGCAGAAGATATTGAAAATATTTTAAATACACAGGTAGAAAAGGGCATGCTTAATATTGCAATCAATTCAAAGCCTGTATTTGAAAACGCGAATACAGAAGGCAACCTAAATATAGAAAATATTCCGGGAAATCAATATGCGATGCGTGTTCGTATTACGCGTGACGATACGGGGATCGTTGTATATGAAAGCAAGCTGATTGATCCCGGATATTATATCGAAAAAAGCAAGTTGACATCACCACTTGAAAAGGGGCGGTATGATTGCACCGCTGTATTTACAGCCGTTGATGCAGTAACGGCAGAGGAAGTGGGTACAGCTGCAGCAAAAATTACGATTACAGTGCTAAACTAAGGGACTGCGAAATGGAAAACGAACAAACGCAAAAGAAAAAAAACAAAAAAATACTTATTATCATTATTGTTGTTCTGGCAGGACTGGTCGCAGGACTTATTGGATATCTTGTATGTTTACAGCCACAGCCGGAAGAGGTACGGGAACAAAAACAATTGCAGGCGGAAAAAAACGCGCAATTGGGGATCATTCCGGGAATGAGCGATGACGAGATCGAACAACGGCTCAATGAAAAAGTGGCGGAGGGTATGTTGAATGTGAGCGTAAACCCAAACCCCGTCTTTGAGAACGGGAAAAGCGAAGGGAATCTGCGGATCGAGAATATTCCGGGAAACAATTATGCTGTAACGGTGACTGTGATATTGGATGATGATAATGAGGTGGTGTATGAATCAGGACTCATTGATCCGGGCTATTTCGTAGAAAACGTGACACTGCAAAAAAACCTTGCCGCAGGTCAATATCCTGCGCTTGTGCGATTTACGGCTTATGATCCGGAAACCAAGTATGAAATTGGCGCTGCGGGTGTGAGAATAAACATTATCGTGCAGAACTAGACAAAAGAAAGGAAACAAATGAAGAGGGCAACGGTAATTATCTTGATCGCATGTATGGTATTGAGCGCATTTAGCGTTTGTTTTGCTGTGCCGGCAGATATCGGATCAGGAGTCGTGCCAATAGATCCGGGCGGTAATTATCCACAATATGATGAGATCACTTCGCTGGGAAGTAAGGTCACAGTGGAAGTAACGCTCAAAGAGGACGGGATCCTTTTCACAATAACAGACACCAAGACCGGTCAACCAATAGTAGGCGCGACAGTAAAAGAACGACTGGATGGAACGCAGGAATGGATTCTTGTTCCCGGCGTTACAAACGCAGAGGGAAATTTGTTTCGTGTAATGCCCTCGTACGCGGATGAAAAGATATACCATTATATTATATCCGCTGCGGGATATAGCGACAGCGAAGAAGTTACCGTTTCGTTTCGAGAGGGCAGCGTTACAAAACAAATAGCATTGACACGTATCGCAACACCTGCTGAGTTTTATGTGACGAATGATCTTGGCAGACCTGTCCCCAATGCGAGAATTGGAATCAAGTCAAATGTGAACGCACGTTCTACAACACAGACGGAAGAGGAATGTGTAACGGATGCAAACGGATACGTAAAGTGTGATCTTGCTGATGGTGAATATAGTTACAGCGTTACAGAAAATATGCATGAAGACGCGGTGGGTCAAATGAGTATTTCGCATTTGCAGGAAGATAGGCATGTGGAAAACGTTACAGTCAGCCGCAAGCTTTTTCAGGTTAGTTTTTATGTATATGGAGAAAAGGGGCTACTCGAAAATGCTGTAGTAAGCATGAACGGACAGGGCGTACGTACTGACAAGGGTGGACGTGCTGCCATTATAGAAACATACGCGGGAACATATAACTATCGTGTGGAATGTGCCGGTTACGAGATTTTTGAGGGGCAACTAACCGTTCCGTCCACAGGGGATACATGTGTGGTACAACTTACTAAGATAAGGCAGCCGGAGCCGACACCTACTGCGCAACCGACGGAAAGCACTCTGCCTACGCAAAATCCATTGCCAACTGAAAGCCCGAGGATTACACAAAGCTTTTCGTCCGCAGTGAGTCCATTGCCGGGCGTAACGATGCCACCCGAAAAGCCTGAAACAGATAACACTCCGGTGAATGTAGTGATATATGTAAAATATACAGACGGAAGTCCGGCAGCCGGAATGGATATGGAATTACATTCCCGCGTATTGTTTGGAAAGACGGACGCGAATGGAACAGAGCTTTTTGAAAATGTGGAGATGGGGAATCATACAGTATATGTAAAAAAAGAGGAAAAAACGCTTGCGAAAGACAGTTTCATGCTAAGCCGCTCTGATTTGACCACCTTGAATGTAGCAGATGGACAGACGGGGATACTTGTGCGTATAAATGTTACAAGTATCATCATAGAGCTTACGATGGATAAAGAAACGGGCAGTTGCGGCGTGACAGCGGTACGTGAGGGATACAGAGAGAATATGGGCTCAGATGGTGCTGCGCTCGTGATAGGAGCAACAGATGATCCGTTAGGACCGAGCGGCGGTATGTGTGCATTTTTAGGCAAACCGTTTTGTTTGACAAAGATATTATTTGGACAAGAGGGTATATTTTGCGGATTGCTGGGCATTTCATGTTGGGTATGGACTGCATCCATTGCCGTGGTTATTGCGTTTGGTACTTGGATAGGCATATGGTTGTATCGCAAAAGAAGAGAAGAAAAGAAACCGATTGTACCGCAGCCGATATTATTATTACATCCTACGGAGGATAAAAATTCACATGGGTAAGAGATGGCTGAGCATGGTGCTTATCTTAGTGTGTTTGCTTTTAACGAGTGTGTTGGCATATGCCAAGGAAGCGACGGGTGACGGATTTGCGATAGCAATTCCTGATGGGGGAAACATATATTATTACACATCGTCGGATACGAATATGGCAGGAGATATGCTGAAAGGAGCACAAGAAGAAAATCCATTGATGTTGACCGGGGTATATACACCAAAGGATGGCGCGGCGGACCTTGCGTATTCCTTGAAGCTTTCCTTAGCGCCGGAAGGGGGTATCAAAAGCGCGGCGGAGGCAATGGGTGCGGATTATTCTTTCGGAGAAGCGACGGATGAAACCGTTGGAGGCTATGGCGCGCGGGTCATGAATGCGGTAAGCGGTAAAAATCCGGACTACGCTGTGCGGCTTTATGAAATTGAAAAGGAAGGGAATAGCTATCTTGTGACGCTCATTTACAAAACCGCGGGAGATGATCAATATTTGAAAGGTGCAATGGCGCAGCTCAATACATTGAAATTAGGAGCGGATGCAATCGTTGTTGCAGCACCAACGCCCACACCGACGCCAATATCCACGCCGGCTCCTTCCCCGACAGCAGCCATACAAACGCAAGAAACAGCGCTAAGCGTTCAGCCGCTTATGCCTGTGGTATCAAAACAGGAAAAAACGGAAACATTTGCGGGGTGGGTCGTGCCGACGCTCCTGATGGTGGGAGCGGCGGCAGCGGTGATCACGATTGTGTTGCTTTTGCGGAAACGGAACAATGTACGAAGAACGCGTCCGACAGTGCATGTGTGGCAGGAGGAAGGACAAGGATACGCTGCGGGGTACGGATATCAAAAGATTGCGCCGCAGATACAGCCGCAGATGGACAAAAAAAGCTTTGCGGAAGGATTTACGGCAGGGTATACAGCAGGGTATCGGTCGGTGACGCCTCCGCGGATCGAAGATCGCGGAGAAGATATGTTGAGCCGCGCTTATCGTGTTAAGGATCGCGGAGATTACATACTGGCGGCGCAGGCGTTTCACGAATACGCAAAGGAAACCAATGACGCCCAACAACGCAGCAGCGCGGATGTTGAGACGGTGGAGTGCCTGATGTTGGCAAAACAGGAAGAGGCGGCATATAAATTGGCTAAAAAGCTTTTGCTTTCAGGCAGGAAGTTTACAGCGACACAGACGCAAATGCTTATTGATGCAGTGGAAGGAAGATAGTATGAAGCGGATCACAGGTATTTTAATGGTCATATTGATTCTTTTTGCAGCGGGAACAGCATACGCATATGAGCTGCCGTTGACTCTAGAAGAAGCGAAACGACAATTGATGACACAGTCCAAAAGTTGGTTTGTGCGCGATAGTGTTCTGTATGACAGACCGGAGGAAAATGCAAAAGAAATTGGAACAGCGGGGATCGGTGAGGAAACGGAAGTATATGCAGTCAATGTGAATGATGGCTTTGCGGCGGTGATGACGCAAGACGCGGGAATTGCGTATGTAAGAAACAGGGATATATCCATGAGCGCGCCCACCATTGCGCGGGACGAGGCGCCGAACGAAAACAGTACAGATGACATCAAAAACGGATATCCCGGGGAAGCATATAATGACGAAAAGTATTTAAAGCTCATAACAGAGGCAAAGAAATACATAGGCATGCCTTATGTGTGGGGCGGATCAACCCCGGAAACTTCGTTCGATTGCTCGGGGTATGTGTGCTGGGCGCTAAACGAAACGGGATTGGCGGCAGTGGGAAGAACGAATGCGCAAGGCTTATACGACGTAAGCGAGCGAATTGAAAAAGAAGACATACGCCCGGGGGATCTCGTGTTTTTTGAAGGGACATACAGCGCGGCGTGGCCGGTGACTCATGTGGCGATTTATGTTGGAAATCAATACATGCTGCACGCGGGGAAACCAATAGGTTATTCGCGGATAGATACACCGTATTGGCAGGAACATTTTTATGGATTTGGACGTATATATTAGGAAAAGGAGCATAAGAAAATGTTGAGGTTTCAAGCAAGTACACAGTATGCCTTGGGAATGTTGGGGGTCATGTACAAAAACAAAAATGGATTGACGCGCGCAACGGATATGGCGGAGAAAATCGGCACAACATATTTGTACGCAATCAAGATATTGGGGATGCTCAAGGAAAAGGGGATTGTGTGTTCAGAGCAAGGATGTAACGGAGGATACCGGATGGCGCGCGAACCTGAGAAAATTACAGTATACGATGTCGTGCGGGCAGTGGATGGAGAACTGATGTTGTGCGCAGATCATGTAAGCCCCGGATATGAGCGGATTGGCAAGTATTTTGAAAGTCTGCAGGGGATGATCATGTTATCTCTAAAAAGGGAGTCTGTATTGTCATTGTTTGACGAAAGGGCTCTTAGCAACGTTACATTACTACAGGGAGCAAGTACATGAAGAAAAAAGAGTTGGTCAAAGATATTGCCAGAAAAACCGGAGTGACAGAGCAAATGACAAGGCTCGTGGTTGAAACGATGCTTAGTAGCATCGGACAAGCAATGCGTGAAGGGCAGCGGGTGAGTCTTGTGGGGTTTGGTACCTTTGAGCCTCGCAGCCGTCATGCGAGAATGGGAGTAGATCCGAGAACGTTTGAGCGGATCCCCATCAAACAATCGGTGGTGCCGGCTTTTCGTGCCGGTAAGAACCTGAAGGCTACGATCAATGATAGGGAATATGAATAACTGAATATATGGGGGTAATGAAAAACCGAATTCTGTTCAGTGAACCGAGTGATATAACATATTGACAAGCATCAATGCAAGGTATATATTATACATAGATAAACATCAATGCGAGGATAGATGGTAAAATGGATTATGTAAAATACGCAAGTGTTTTAAAAGCGATTGCCGAACCCACCCGTTTACAAATTGTAGATATGCTTTCGTGCGGAGAACTTTGTGCGTGTATCATTCTGGAAAAATTTCATATCACACAACCGACGCTTTCCCATCATATGAAAATATTATGTGAAAGCGGAATTGTGGCTTCTCGTAAGGATGGGAAATGGACGCACTATTCTTTGTGTGAACAACGATTAAATGAAATTTGCGGCTTTATAAATCTTTTAACAGTAACGACGAAAGATTGCATCTGTAACGAATAATTTTTTTTGCATTACACATAGATATTCATCTATGCAAAGGAGCATGATATGGAAACGAAAACAAATCAAGGGATCGGATTTTTTGAAAAATATCTTACGTTGTGGGTTGTGATCTGTATGGTTGCGGGGGTTTTGATTAGTCAATTTCTGCCGCAGCTCCCGGCATTTTTGAATCAGTTTGAATACGCTAATGTGTCTGTTCCGATCGCGATACTAATTTGGATCATGATTTATCCAATGATGATGAAAGTTGATTTTCAAAGCATAAAGAATGTAGGGAAAAACCCAAGGGGACTCTTTGTAACATGGGCTGCAAATTGGCTGATCAAACCGTTTACTATGTTTGGTATTGCCGCCTTGTTTTTCTATGTCGTATTCAAAGACTTGATTCCTCCTGATCTTGCAAAAGATTACCTTGCCGGGGCTGTGCTTTTGGGGGCTGCGCCTTGTACGGCAATGGTATTTGTATGGAGTACGCTTACCAAAGGCAATCCTGCCTATACTGTGGTACAGGTAGCGACAAACGATCTTATTATTTTGTTTGCGTTTGTACCAATCGTAAAATTCCTGCTTGGTGTAAGCAATGTTGAAGTTCCGTGGGAAACGCTGTTCTTATCAGTGATTCTCTTTGTAGTAATTCCGCTGACGGCGGGGATCCTGACACGGGTTTTGATGATAAAAAAGCGAGGCACGGAATATTTTCATACCAAGTTTATTCCAAAGTTTGGTAATGTGACTATCATCGGTTTACTGCTGACCTTGATTATCTTGTTTTCGTTTCAAGGGCAGACGATTCTTGCAAATCCAGTACATATCCTGTTGATCGCTGTACCGTTGATCATACAGACATTCCTGATTTTCTTTATTGTTTATTTTGTTTGTAAACTGCTAAAGCTATCATTTGACATTGCGGCTCCCGCCGGAATGATTGGCGCATCTAACTTCTTTGAATTGTCGGTTGCGGTGGCAATCGCGTTGTTTGGGGTCAATTCCCCTGTCGCGCTTGCAACAACGGTCGGCGTACTTGTAGAAGTACCAATTATGCTGATTCTTGTAAAGATTGCAAACAATACACAAAAGTGGTTTCCAAAACCATTGAAAATAAAAGAAAGATAAGAAAGAGGTAAATAAAATGAAAAAAATGCAAATATTTGAACCGGCAATGTGTTGCGAAACAGGACTTTGCGGAGTAGCGATTGATCCTGAATTGCTGCGTATTTCAACAGTCGTAAGCGCACTGAAAAATAACAACGTTGAAATTGAGCGCTTTAACCTGAACAGTGCGCCTATGGAGTTTGTGACAAATACAGTGATCAATCAATACATCAATGAAAAAGGACCGGAGGGTTTGCCCGCTATTTTGATTGACGGTAAAATCGTTATGACAGGTAAGTATCCGACCAATGAAGAAATTACGAAACTGCTTGAGCTTCCGGCGGACTTGTTAAATGAAGCTGCCAACGATGAAGAAGAAAATAGTGGTTGTTGCTGCGATAGTGATGAGGGCGGCTCGTGCTGTTGAGTATTTATTGGTTTTAATAACGAGGTTAGACGGAATAATATATTAGGTGAAGGAATAGCCGCCAAATCAGGAATTTTAGAATGGGAAAGGTCAAAAAATGAATCAATTTAATCCAATGAAAGATATAGCAACAAAATACTTGTTTTTTACCGGCAAAGGTGGTGTTGGAAAAACCTCTGTTGCTTGTGCGACGGCAGTTTCGCTTGCGGATCATGGAAAAAAAGTGCTGCTCATCAGCACAGATCCTGCCTCTAATTTGCAAGACGTTTTTGAAACAGAGCTTACTAACCAAGGAGTGCCGATCAAGGAAGTACCGGGGCTTGTAGTTGCGAATCTTGACCCGATACAGGCGGCTGCGGATTACAGAGAAAGTGTGATCGCTCCTTATCGCGGGAAGCTCCCGGACGCAGTGCTTGCCAATATGGAGGAACAGCTTTCGGGATCCTGCACAGTTGAGATCGCTGCCTTCAATGAATTTTCGAATTTTATCACGGACGATATTGTGGAACATGAGTATGATACGGTCATTTTCGATACCGCCCCCACGGGTCATACGCTGCGTATGCTGCAATTGCCGTCGGCATGGAGCAGTTTTATCAGTGAAAGCACACACGGCGCGTCATGCCTGGGGCAGCTTTCGGGGCTGGAAAGCAAAAAGGCAGTATATAAGGAAGCAGTCAAAACCCTTTCTGATGGTACTAAGACGACGCTTTTGTTAGTTGCTCGCCCGGAGGAAACGCCGTTAAAAGAAGCGGAACGCGCTTCAAAAGAATTGTCCGAGCTTGGCGTAAAAAATCAGATCATGGTGGTTAACGGCGTGTTGCAGGGGCACGACGACCCCTTATCTGATTGCTTGTTTGAGAAACAGCAAAACGCGCTTGCGTGCATCCCTGCATCGTTAATGAGGGTGAAGACTTTTGAAATCCCGTTGCGTGCATATAATATAACCGGTCTTAAAAATATACGGTCATTTTTGCAGAATGAGAACATGATGGTTGCGCAAGACAAGATAATCGCGGACAGAATCCCCACACTGAAAAATGTAATTGATGATCTTTACGATTCAGAAAAAAAGGTGATCTTTACAATGGGAAAAGGTGGGGTCGGTAAAACAACGGTTGCGGCTGCGATTGCGCTTGGTCTTGCGGAAAAAGGACAGAAAGTCCATTTGACAACAACTGATCCTGCGGCTCACTTGAAGTTTGTTTTAGATGAAAACAGCGGCATTACCATGAGCCGGATTGACGAGCAGGCAGAATTGAAAAAGTATCAAGAGGAAGTTTTAGCAAAAGCACGGGAGACTATGAGCGAAGATGATATTGCTTATGTAGAGGAAGATTTGCGCTCGCCCTGCACACAAGAAATTGCAGTTTTTCGTCGCTTTGCTGAAATCGTGGAAATAGCAGAAGACCAAATTGTTGTAATTGACACGGCCCCGACCGGGCATACTTTATTGTTGCTCGATTCCACGCAAAGTTATCACAAGGAAGTGAAACGGACGCAAGGTGATATTCCCGCAGCAGTTAAAAAATTACTGCCGCGCCTACGCTCAAGCGAAACGGAAGTGATCATTGTTACTCTTGCAGAAACAACGCCTGTTTATGAAGCATTGCGCTTGGAAGATGATTTGAAACGAGCTGATATTTCGACAAAATGGTGGATCATTAATTCGTCGCTCTATCAGACCTATACCACAAATAAACTCCTCGCTGCAAAGGCGAGCAATGAAATTCGCTGGATCAATCAAGTTGCGCAACATTCATGTGGGGATTTTGCGGTTATCCCGTGGAGCGCAGAGGAAGTAAAGGGCGATAAATTGAAAGAATTATTGAAGTGAGGGGAACACCATGAAAAAGGTAGCTTTTATATGCGTGCACAATTCCTGTCGCTCTCAAATTGCCGAAGCATTGGGAAGACATTTTGCAAACGATGTTTTTGAAAGTTATTCCGCGGGAACGGAGATAAAGACCCGCATCAATAAAGATGCCGTACGTCTAATGAAACAATGCTATGAGATTGATATGGAAGCAACGCAATACCCTAAACTGCTTTCAGAAATTCCGTCTGTTGATGTTCTTATTACAATGGGGTGTAATGTTGACTGTCCTTATGTGCCCAACACGTATAGGCAGGATTGGGGACTTGAAGACCCTACAGGTAAGGGTGACGCGGCGTTTTTGGCGGTAATCAAAGAAATTGAGGAAAAGATTTTGCAATTAAGAAACCAATTAATCTGAATTTGCCCGCTGTGGTTGACAACATGGAAAGTAGGCTATATAGCTTTTTCGCTCAAAAAGATATAATGTGATTCAAGGAGGATAAATATGAGTTTATCAAAAAAAGTCTATGAGCTTAGAAAAGCAAATAACTTGTCGCAAGAACAATTAGCCGAAAAAGTAAATGTTTCAAGGCAGTCTATATCGAAGTGGGAATCAGGGGAAACAGTCCCGGAAATTGAAAGGGTTGTAGAGTTGAGCAAAGTGTTTCATGTTTCAACTGATTATTTATTGATATCAAGCGAGGTAGAACACTTGACTGTCAGAACAGAGCAACTGGAAAAGCAGCAAGAAACATTACGAGAAGAAGTTCACAAACAACAGATTAGAAATTATAGGATTTTAGGTTGTCTGTTGATTTATATTATTGCATTAGCTATTTTTGCTTTTTTACATCTGCCATATATATCAGCATTTTCACGCGTTGAAGAATTGCGTTTTGTGTGGCTGTTTGTTGTTTTACTAATAGCTACCGCTATTGCTATTCAAAGAAACATACGAATTACAAAAAGCGTTCTTTACAATCAAAACAACAACTTAAAAAGCATTGAAGAAAATAATAGTTGTGAAAAAAATGAGGGCATATCAAAACATGAAAAAAAATAAAAAATTCACGATATTACATATTGTTACAGGAATTTGTATTTTAGCAGCAGGTACACTAATTGGCTTTATTGTATCAAATGGATTTGGTGATTTTTCGTTTGATACAATAGCCGGACAAGGAACCAAAATAGAGTTTGCTTCCGATAGTGCATGGGAAAATGGGTTTCATCGTGAAGCAACAGTGTATACAGAAGGTGGTATTACAAGTGTTGCATTTTCCGGTAAAGTTACCATTGATGGAAGTGCCACACTCGCCATTGTCTCAAACAATGACGGCAGTGTTGTCTATAATAAAACTTATACTAACACAAAAGCCGAGATAATAGAAATTACAGTGGACGATTTAATTCCATATACTTACTATACTTTGATATTCTCCAGTGATAATGCACAAAAAGGGCATCTGATTTTGACAACAGATCAGAAGTTGGCAGAAAGTCCGGAACGACCATCACGACAACCCAAATAGCCAAAGGAGCATAAGTTGTTTTTTCGCAAATGTTGTATTGACAGCGGGGGGGATTATATTCTTCTATGTGAGCATTATAACAACTTCGGCGCGATTGAGATCGCGCAAAACAAACACCCGCCGTCCCCGCAAACCGACCGCAGTACAGATATCGGATATATCCCAATCAAATCCGCGGCAGCAAAGCGAATGCGTCTTACAGAGCAGCCGGATTATTCTCGCTTTAGTGCTATGCTCGATTCAACAATCAAAAAGATCGGAATACCTACGGCAGGTATCACATCCCACTCGAAAACGCCGGATGTCAGAATGGAAACCAGCGAGAAGATACCTACAATCAGTCCGATGGCCGCAAAAACAATAGCGGCTTTCAGTTTGCGCGCCAACCCCAAAATACCCATCAGAAGGAATGCTACAGGCGTTATAAAGCTTGCGATTAGCAAGAGCGTGCCCACCCCATCAGCGCCCTGCGTCATTGGCAGCACAGTTCTTAAAAAAATTATGCTGTCAAACGCAAAATAAAATGCCAGTAATATACAGATAATGCTTGTGCCTTTTTCTGCAGGTATATTTTTCATAAAACGACTCCTTCGATTATATAATGACTTATTATAAACCATGAACTGTCGGAAAAGCGTCGATGAATTGTGCGGATAATGGGCGCGAGTTCTATTTTAACTGCTCCGACTATAAGGGAAACCGTGATGTATGAGGAAGATTTTGTGAAACTGCTGATGTCGCGTACCTTGCAGGAAAGCTTTCGAATGAATGCTTTATGATGATCACCAAACGGTTTGATGATGAACAGGTTGTGCTGAAAAAGAAAATCCCTGTTTTGCAAGCGGAAATAGGCGAAGTACGAAAAGCGGGATAACGAAAATAGGAGCAACCCTAAAGTTACTCCTAAATCTATGGAATGCTCACTGTCCTTATGAACATTCGACATGGTTGCGGGGGTCTTGTAGGAC